>DATBDB010000212.1:0-8145 GCA_036270155.1 Gaiellaceae bacterium | reverse complement strand
TTCGATGCCGCGGACGGCCAGGCCATTGCTCACGGCCTCGGAAACCCCGAGGGAACGAAAATCAGTCAACTTGTCTCAACTCCTTCGGACATCGAGATCGTGTGTCCGGTAGAGGAGACGCGATCTCACGGGAATGCGGCTCATCCGCGTTCCGTAAGACCAGGGTAGCAACCGGATCGGCCAACGGCTTGATCCGGAATGAGCGCTACTCCAGATCACGTCGCTAGCCGTCGGGCTCGAGCAGGCGGAGGCGGTGCTCGAGCTGCGCGACGCGCAACTCCAGCTCCTCCCATTCCTCGCGCGTGACGAGCCCGAGCTCGCGCGCAATGTCCTGAATGCGGCGCCGCGAGCTCTCCCCCACACGTACCGCGTCGCCCCGCCAACGGGACGTGAACTCTTCGGCGAGCGACCGTAGTTCATCGAGCCGCGGTCCGAGGACAGCGATCAGCCGCTCGTAGGAGTCCGTATTACCGGGCTCTGCCATGCGGACGCGACTTCCGCCGCTGGCGGCGCCGCTCCTTCTTCGCCTCATCGGAGTCGCCGTCGGTGAGCGCGTCCTCGAGGACGTCGAGCGGCGTGTCGGGCGTCGGCTCTTCCGACGCTGCCTTCTCGGCCTCGGCGAGCACGCGGGCGCTCATCGAGCCCTCGGTCGACGTGCTCTCCTTGCGGCGGTGGTACTCCGGCTCGCGCTCCTTCCACCAGGCAAGGAGCGGCGCCGCGATGAAGATCGACGAGTACGCACCCGACGTAACGCCGACGAGCAGTGCGAACGCGAAGTCCTTGAGCGTCGCGCCGCCGAAGAAGAACAGGGCGGCGACGGGAAGCAACGTGATGAACGTCGTCGCCAGTGAGCGGCGGATCGTCTCCCACAGCGAGACGTTGACGATCGTCGCGAACGACGCGCGCCGCATGATCGGAATGTTCTCCCGGATACGGTCGAAGATGATGATCGTGTCGTAGATCGAGTAACCGAGCACCGTCAGGACGGCGGCGACGGTCGCCTCCGTGACTTCGCGTCCCGTGAGCGAATAGACGCCGACCGTGATCAGGAGGTCGTGGACCAGCGCGATGATCACCGGAACGGCGAACGCGAGGCCCTTGAAGCGCACCGTGATGTAGAGCGTGATCACGAGCAGCGAAAAGAGGATCGCGATGATCGCCGATTTCGCGATCTGGCGGCCGAAGCTCGACGAGACGCTCTTGATCTGGCTCGATGTCACCTTCAGGTCTTGCCCCAACGCCGTTGTAAGCCTGTTCTGATCGGCTGTCGAGAGCTTCTTCAGACGGACCTGGAACGACTTGTAGTCGTTGCCGCCGTTCTGCGACGTGCCTGTCCCCTGGACGATCGCGTCTGCCTGGCCGATGCGCTTCGTCTCCGCGCGCACCGTGGCAATCGGCGTGTAGGCCGGCGTCTTGAACGTGATCTGGACGCCACCCTTGAAGTCGATGCCGAGGTTCAGCCCGCGCGTGACGAGCGAGCCCAGGCTGACGACGATCACGACACCGGATACCGCCAGCCAGAGCTTGCGGCGCGCCATGAAGTCGATCTGCAGGAACGTGCCGCGCTGCGAATGGTGCGCGCCCATGAAGCCCGGGTTCTGGAACCACTTGAAGCCGGCGAGCAGGCCCAACATCGCCCGCGTCGCTGCGACGGCGGTGATCAGCGAGACGACGGTGCCGATCAGCAGCATCAGCGCGAAGCCCTTGACGCCGGCCGTCGCGACCGCGAACAGGATCAAGGCGGTGATCGCTGTGACGACGTTGGCGTCGATGATCGTGTGGAAGCCCTTCGCGTAACCCGCCCCGATTGCGGCGCGCATGGACTTGCCGGCGCGCACTTCTTCTTTGATGCGTTCGAAGACGACGACGTTCGCGTCGGCGGCCACGCCGATCGTCAGGATCAAGCCGGCGAAGCCCGGCAGCGTCAGCGTGACACCGAAGAGGAGGATCGCGGCGTACATGAACGCGCCGTAGATCGCGAGGCCGATCACCGCGACGAGGCCGAGGAAGCGGTAGAACAAGAGCAAGAACACCGCGACTGCGATCAGGCCGCCGATCGCCGCAAGCCAGGCCTGCCTCAGCGAGTCCTTACCGAGCGTCGCCGAGACGACGGTGCGCTCCAGCGGCACGAACTTCACGGGCAGCGCGCCGGTCTGCAGCACGAGTGCGAGGTTCTGCGCTTCCTTCAGGCTCGCCATGCCGGTGATCTGCGCGCCGGTCCCGGTCGGATTGATCCCGTTCGGATAGAGGTTGTAGTCGATCTGCGGCCACGAGCGGATCTCGTTGTCGAGCACGATCGCGAAGTGCTGCGGCGCCTGCTTGATCGAGCCGCGCACCGCTTCGTTCTTCGTCACCGAGGCAAACGCCTTGTTGCCCTGCGAGTTGAACTGGATCAGCACGATGGGCTCGCCGGTGCTCGGGTCGAAGTCCTGCCGCGTTCCGGAGAGGTTGAGCTCTTTGCCCGTCAGGTTCGGAAACGGGCCGTAACGGTCGCCCGGATAGGGGCCGTGCTTGAAGAGGTAGTAGTCGACGTGGTTGCCAAGCGGCAGTCCTTGTGGATCGCCGGGACAGACGGTGCTCGTCTTCGCGGAACAGGTGATGACGACCGTGTTGTGCGGCACGGGGAGCACCTTGTCGCCCTTGGGCGCCTTGCCGCGACTCGCATCGAGGAGGCCCGCGTTGTTCGTGGTCGGGTCGCGATGGAGCGTGTTGGTGGGGCCTGCCGCCTTCACCCAGACGGTCGTCGTTGTCGTCTTCTTCTTCTTGCCGGTGCCTGTCGTCGTCTTGGTCTTGACCGGCCTGAAGAGGACGTAGCCGCTCGGGGTGCCGCTCTTCGCCACCGCCTGGACGCGAGAAAGGAGTTGGTAGAGGTTCGTCGTCGCGACCGGGTCGCCGTTCGCCGTCACAGACGGCGCGACGAGCGCAGGTTCCATGTCGTAGAGCTCGAGCTGAGCGGTGCTGCCGATGATCTGCGCGGCTTGCTCGGGATTCTTGACGCCGGCCAGCTGGATGACGATCTGGTCGGTTCCCTGCTTCCGGATCTCAGGCGAGGACACGCCGAGCTTGTCGACGCGGGTGCGCATGATCGACACGGCGCGGTCGAGGTCAGAGGACGTCAGCTTGTGGCCGGGCGGCGGCTGCGCCTGCAGGACGACCTCGAGGCCACCCTGGAGGTCGAGCCCCTTCTTCACACCGCGGTGCCAGGGCGAGCCCGGCGCAGCGAGCAGCGCCGTGCCCACGAGCGCGAGCACGATGAGGCCGACCAGGACGAGATGTGAACGACGGGACGCCACGCGCCGCGTAGGTTAGCCGGGCGCCGGGGGGTCTTCGGGCTCGACTTCGACCTCGACCTCCCGCGCGACGGCCGCGACGGCACGCCGGTCGAGGGTGGCGACGACGCCCGTTGCGATCTCAACCTTCACCGTGTCGTCTTCGAGGGCCTTGACGGTGCCGTGGAGGCCGCCCGCCGTGATGATCTCGTCGCCGACGGCGATCGAGTCCTGCATCGACGCGTGAGACATCTTCCGCCGCCTTGCCGGCAGCACGAACAGCAGCCACGCCGCACCGAACACCACGATCAGGATCAGGAATCCGCCCACATCAACCTCTCGAGTCGCTGCCGCTTGAAGTCCGCGAACCCCCCGCGCTCGATCGCCTCGCGCGCGTCCTGGGTCAGCTTGATCAGGAATCGTAGATTGTGGAGCGAGAGAAGGCGCAATCCGAGCACCTCGTTCTGGTTCACGAGGTGGCGGATGTAGGCGCGGGTGAAGCGCGCGCAGGCCGGACAGTCGCAGCCCTCCTCGAGCGGCAACTCGTCCCGCGCGAAGCGCGCGTTGCGGAGATTGAGCCGGCCTTCCGCCGTGAGCGCGCTGCCGGTGCGCGCCGTGCGCGTCGGGAGCACGCAGTCGAACATGTCGACGCCGGCCTCGATCACCTCGAGGACACCTTCGGGGTCACCGATGCCCATGAAGTAGCGCGGCTTGTCGGCCGGCATCAGCCGCGTCGTCCAGTCGGTCGTCTCGAAGGTGAGCGCCCGGTCCTCGCCGATCGCGAGCCCGCCGATCGCGTTGCCGTCGAAGTCGAGCTCAGCGATCTCTTCCGTCGAGCGCTTCCGGAGCTCGGGGTCGATGCCGCCCTGGTTGATCCCGAAGCGCAGCTGCCCTTCGGCGCGCGGCGCGTGTCGCTGTCGCCGCGCCCACTCGGTGGTGCGGCGAACTGCGTCCTCGAGCTTGCGCCTCGGTATTCCCGGCGCCGGGACCTGGTCGAGGCACATCGCGATGTCGCTCCCGAGGTTCGCCTGGATCTGAGCGGAGAGCCCCGGCGTGAAGCGCGCGGCTGAACCGTCGTAGACGTTGTTGAACGTCACGCCGTCGTCGTCGACCTTGGCGATCGTGTCGCGGAGCGAGAAGACCTGGAAGCCGCCCGAGTCGGTGAGGATGGGCGCATCCCACGCCATAAATCGGTGCAAGCCTCCCAGGCCGGCAATCAGCTCGTCACCCGGGCGGAAGTGCAGGTGGTAGGTGTTGCCGAGCAGGATCTGCGCCCCGAGGTCACGCACCTCGTCCGGGTGCAGCGTCTTCACCGTCCCCTTCGTCCCGACGGGCATGAAGACCGGCGTACGGATCTCCCCGTGCGCCGTGCGCAATACGCCGGCGCGAGCCGAACCGTCACTCGCCTGCACCTCGAAGACAGGGCTAGCCGAGCCAAGTCCCGTGGTCAGACCAGGGTCACCGAACTGTGACGAACTATCCACAGAAGCTCACCAGCAGGGCCTTTGCACGCGGGGGCCATGCCGTTGCGAGACCAGTCTCATGGTCAGACCACGGTCACAGAAGTGTCACAAACGATCCACGGGTTCACAGGATCAGCATCGCATCGCCGAAGGAGTAGAAGCGGTAACGCTGCTCGACGGCCAAGGCGTAGAGGCGGCGCGTCTCCTCCACGCCCGCGAAGGCCATCACCAGCGCGAGCAGTGTGGAGCGCGGGAGATGGAAGTTCGTCAGCAGGTGATCCACGCGGCGGAACTCGAAGCCCGGCGTGATGAAGAGCTCCGTGCGGCCGGCGGTCGCACCGCCGTGCGCGAGCGTCTCGAGGACGCGCACCGTCGTCGTGCCGACTGCGAGCACGCGCTCGGCAGCGCGGATCCGCTCCCACGCATCCGGCGCGACTTCGTAGCGCTCACCGTGGATGTGATGCGCCTCGACCGTCTCGGTCTGCAGCGGACGGAACGTGTCGAGCCCGACGTGCAACGTCACACGCTCGACCTCGAGCCGCGCGAGCACGTCCGGTGTGAAGTGCAGGCCCGCCGTTGGCGCCGCGGCCGAGCCCCCTTCGCGCGCGTAGACCGTCTGGTAGCGCTCCGCATCCTCGAGCGGCTCCGTGATGTATGGCGGCAAGGGCGCGACTCCCTCAGGCTCGCCCTCCAAACGCACGCGCCACCGGCCCTCGCCGAGATGTTCGAGTAGCTCGACGCTCCCATACCGCCGACCGGCGCGCAGCCGCCGCGTCGGACGCGCAAGCGCCTCCCACACGTCGCCCTCGATGCGCTCGAGGAGCAGCACCTCGCCCCGCGGTCGCTCGATCGCGATCCGCGCCGGGACGACCCGCGTGTCGTTCACGACCGCCAGCGCGTCGACAAGATCAGGCAGATCGCGGAAGACGCGGTGTTCGACCCCGCCGCTCGCACGCGAGTAGACGAGCAGGCGTGACTCGTCGCGCTGTGGCGCCGGGTGCTGAGCGATCAGCCCGGCCGGCAGGTCGTATTCGAGCTCGCGGGCGTCCATCCGACGAGGACGGTAGCTTCGTCTCAGATGGACGAGATCCGCGAACAGATCCGTGAAACCATGAAGGAAGGTCTGCGCGAGGAAGCCGCGCCGATCTCGCGCCGGCTCGCGGAGGTCAAGGGCCTCTCGAACAACGCGATCCGCCGGCTCGAGAATATCGAGGCGACGATCGAGTCGGAGCGGAGCGCCCGCGTCGACGACCTCGCACTCCTCGTCGAGCTGCTGACCGAAGGCTGGCGCGCGATGAACGCGCGGCTCGACCGGATCGAAGCGGCGCTCGAGCCCGCGAAGACGAACGTGGTCTCACTGCGCGAAAGCGCTTAACGCGCTGCGCGAAAGCGCTTAACGCGCTGCGCGAAAGCGCCTAGCTCTCGTCGTCTGCCGGGAGCACGAGCTCGAAGCGGGAGCCCTTCCCCACCTCGGACTCGAGAATGATCCGACCGCCGAGCGCGGTCGAGATCTCCTTCGCGATCGCCAGCCCGAGCCCGGTGCCGCCCGCGCTGCCGGAGACGAACGGACGAAACAGCCGCTCGCGGGCCTCCGCGGGGATGCCGGGCCCGGTGTCCTCGACCGCGACGTGCACGGTGCCGTTCTGCCGCGCCAGCTCGAGCGAGATCTTGCCGCCGTTCGGCGTCGCCTTGAAGGCGTTCGAGAGCAGGTTCCCGACGACCTGCAGCACGCGGTCGCCGTCGGAGGTGATCACCGGTCTGTCACGCACCTCCTGCCGGTAGTCGATCGACCGGCGTTCCGCTTCCTCGAGGTACCGCTCGAAGGCCTGGTCGAGCAGCTGCGCCATGTCCACCTCTTCGGTGAGCACCGTGAAGCGATGGGTGTCCAGCTTCGCGAGGTCGAGGATGTCGCCCACCAGCCGCTCGAGCCGCTGCGCCTCAGCCTCCACCGTCTCGAGGGATTGGTTCCGTGACTCGGGGTCCACGACCACGCCTTCATCGAGCAGCGCCGAGACGTGACCGCGGATCGCGGTCAACGGCGTGCGCAACTCATGCGAGACGGACATGAGGAAGTTGCGCTCCATCTCCTCCACCTCGCCGAGGCGGTGCGCCATCTCGCCGATGCGTGCGCTGAGGTGACCGAGCTCGCCGGGTGCGGCGGGCACCGTGACGTCGTACTGGCCGGAAGCGATCGCATCGACCGCGTCGGAGAGCTGCAGCACTGGCCGAACGATCCGTCGCGAGAGGTACCACGAGAGCATCGCCGCGACGAGCAGGCCGAGCGCACCCGCAATCGCCAGTCGCGCGATCAACGGTGAGACCAGCGCGTTCACGTCGGTCTTCTTCGTTGCGACGATGATCGCACCGATCGTCGTCTCATCCTTCGACCCAGGGTTGAAGATGATCGGATTCGCGACGGCGAGATACGTCCCGCTCGCATGCGGGGGCGTGAACTCGAACGTCAGTGACTTGCCGGAGATCCAGTTCACCATTCCCCGCGGGAGCTTCTCGAGCCCCTTGAAGCCCTGGCCGGGGAAGAGCCCCGGGCCGGTGAAGTAGATCTTGTTGCCGGTTGCCTTCTCGAGATTCGGCGCGTCGAAGGTCGGAGGTTTGCGGTCGTTCGACTTGCCCGTCTTCTTGTCGACGTTGCCGTAGCTGGCCGCAACCGCGTCGGAGTAGAGCTGCGCGATGCCGTGCCCCTCGCGCTTCAGCTTCGTCAGCGTCTGGGCGCGCGAGAAGTCCTGGAAGAGGCGGACGCTGATCAGCGTCGTGATCAAACCGGCGAGGACGATCCCCGCGAGGAACACGAGCGGCAGCCGGACGCGGAGCGATCCGAGCATGATCGTTAGAGGCTTGACATGGGTCGGCGTGCTTGCGGGGATGGCTCAGACCAAGCAGGTCGCACGGGTCGGGCGCAGGGCATAGCGGTGTCTACGTTCAAGCCCGACCCGGGCGAGATGCGCAGCGTCTGAGCCACCATCCGCGAGTGCGAAAGATCCATGTCAAGCCTCTACGTGTTCGCCGTGTCCTTCTTGGCGTCCTTCGCGGGCGACACCTTGTAGCCCACGCCCCACACGGTGACGATCGGCGACGCCTCGCCCAGCTTGCGGCGCAGTTGCCGGACGTGGACGTCGACCGTTCGTGTGTCGCCGGCGAAGGTGTAGCCCCAGACGCGCTCGAGCAGCTGGTCACGCGTCAGCACGAGGCCGCGGTGGTCGAGCAGCTCCCAGAGCAGGTCGAACTCCTTGGGCGCGAGCTGGATCTCCTCCTCGCCGACGTGCACCTCGCGACGCCCCGCGTCGACGTGCAGATCGCCGTGCTGGATCGTCTCGCTCTCGCGCTCGCGCCGTTCGGGTGCGGCCCGCCGGAGGATCGAGCGGATGCGCGCCACGAGCTCACGAGGATTGAAGGGC
>DATBDB010000211.1:0-9585 GCA_036270155.1 Gaiellaceae bacterium | reverse complement strand
GTCGAGGAGGAAGAACTGCTGGAACACCACGCCGAGGTGGTGCGCGCGCAGGCCGGAGAGCTCCTCGTCGGTGAGTCCCGACGCGTCGTGGCCGGCGATGCGCGCGCTGCCGGAGGTGGGGACGTCAAGGCCGGCCATGATGTGGAGCAGCGTCGTCTTCCCGGATCCCGACGGCCCGACGATCGCAACGAGCTCACCGCTGCGGATCGACAGGTCGATCCCGCGCAGCGACTCGACCGGCGGATCCCCGGGATAGGTCTTGCACACGTCAGTGAGCTCGAGCACGACCTCGCTCACTGGACGGGCACCTCGACACGCAGACCCGCTGAGAGCCCTGGCCCGCTGACCTCGACGTCGCTCGCGACGTCGTCGAAGAGGCCCGTTGTGACGGGAATGAGCCCTGTCTGGGTCCGCACGGCGTAGCCGCCGCCCGGCTGCGCGAGCAGTGCGTCGACCGGGACGGTGAGGACGTTGCGTCTCTCGTCGGTCGTGATCGCGACCTGCACCGGCGCCTGGTCGAGCGCGCTGCTCGCCGAACCGTGCGCGAGCGCGATGCTGGCCGACACGGTCGGAGTGGGGGGCGGGCCGCCGCCCTGCGACGAGCTCGCGGTGACCGCGATGCGCCCAACAGCGGTAACGCGTCCAGGCACCGGCGAGCCGTCCGGCATCGTGACGATCACGCGGTCGCCGGCGTGCACCTGCGCGCCCGCGCCGACGTCGAGCGACACCAGCACGCCGGGCGTCGTCGCACTTGCCGCCTCGACGGCGGCTCCGTGCTGAACAGCGGCCCCGACCGAGGTCACGGCGGCCCCGACGCGCACGGCGCCGGGCGCGAAGACGATGCTGCCGAGCGCCAGCCGCCCCGTGGGCGCAACAGCACGTGCGCGCTGCCACTGCTCGACCGCCGCGAGTGTCGCGAGGTCGAAGCGCCCGTCGAGCGTGAGGTCGCCGTAGCCGAGCGCGCGCAGGTTCCGCTTCAGGTCGCGCACGTCGGCGCCGCCGCTCATCCCGAGCGCGAAGTCTCTGTACGCCGGACGCGAGCCGTACAGCAGCACGACGGGCCTGCGGTCGAGCTCGAACAGCGGCCGGCCGCGACCAACGATCGCGCCGCCCGCCGGGAGCCAGGTGACGAATCCGCCGGCGCCGGCGTTCACGACGGTGAAGCCGCCGAGGAAATCCAGCGTGCCCGCGACCTGCTGCCGCGCGATCACGTCCGTCCGGACGACCCGCGCGAACGCCGTCGGGACGTTGCGAGCCGGTGCGGACCCGGGGCCGACGAACGCCACGACGCCGAGGCCGGCCGCGAGGGCGAGCGCGACCGCCCCGGCGGCGAGGATTCCGCGCCGCCTCATGGCGTTGCGGTGATTGCAGCGTGCACGGGCATTCCTGACCGCAGCCCCGTCGGGGTGCGGTCGAGTGCGATCGTCGTCGTGTACGAGCCGTCGCCGTTGGCTAGCGGATTGACGGCGACAACAGGGCCGGTCGTGGTCGCTCCGCCGAGTGCGCCGACCGTCACCGTCGCGCGGGCACCGGCCGCGACATACGCGACCTCGGCTGCGCTGACGTTCGCGGTCACCGTCAGATGCGCGTCGTCGACGAGCGTGATCAACCCGGAGCCGTTCGAGCTTCCCGCCAGCTGGCCGGCGACACCGTTGACCGACGCGATCGTGCCGGAGAACGGCGCGACGAGACGCGTCGCCCGAAGGCCTTCTCGTGCAGTCTCGAGGTTCGCCTCGGCCACGGCGACCGCGGCGTGCGCGGCGGCGAGCGTTCCCATGCGCGGCGACGCGGCGTGCACGGCGTTCGCGGTCAACGTCCCAGCCACGTCGAGCCGCGCCGCGACGGCCGCCGAGGCTGCGCCGTCGAGCGACTGCCGCGCGCCCGCCGCGCTGGTGCGGACGGCGTCTTCGGCGACGGTGATTGCATCGCGATCGGAGGCCAGCTGGTCCGTCGCCGCCGCAACCGCCTGCAGGTCGGCATCGAGGCGCGCTTGTGCGGTCGCGACAGCGGTTCGAGCGTCGCCGACGGCGGTCTGGTCGTCGGTGAGCGTCGCCTCGTCGGCTGCGATCGCCGCGGTGCGGTCGAGGATTGTCTTTGCGTCGGCCGCGAGAGTCGTGGGGCTCGCCGGTGACGCAGCCTCGTCGTCTGCCTGCTGTTTCTGGGCGGCGAGCAGGCGGGCCTGCTCCGCCGCGAGCTGTGCGCGGTCCGAAGCGACGCGCGAGCTCGCAGTTGCGAGCGGCGCCTGCGCCTCGGTCAGCGCCGACTGATCCGCGTTGGCGCGCGCTTGCGCATCCGTGAGCTTCGTTTGGTCCACGGCGAGCCGCGCGTTCGCCTGGACGAGCGCCGTGTGCGCGTGGGCCGAATCCGCAGCGCCCGCGGCGCGGACATCTGTGAGCGACGTCCGCGCGCTCGCGGCGGCATGGCGCGACTGGCGCAGCGCCACGCGGAGCTGAGCGCGCTCGGCCGTTGACAGGCCCTGTTCGAGCTGCACGAGTTGCGCGCGCGCAGCCGTGAGGTTCGCCTGTGCCGTTCTGAGCGCCGCACTCGCAGCGCCCGCATCGAGGCGCGCGACGAGTTGTCCGGCGGTGACGCGCTCACCGGCGCTCACGTCGATCACCGCGACCCGGCCCTGGGCGGCGAAGTCGAGGGTCACGTGTCTCGCCGCGGCGACCGTGCCGTCTGCGGTGAGCGACGCCGTGACCGGCGTCGCGCGGGCGACTCCGAGGGCGAGTGCCGCGGCGCCGACGGCGACAACGGCGCCGAGGCGGCTACCGGCTGAAGTAGACACGGCCGTTTTTGTCCGGGTTGAGGTGCTCGCAGGCCATCAACTGGGAGCGGAACGCGCTCTTCAGCGAGGTACTGATGCGCTGGTCGGGATGGAACGAGCCGTCGGGACGCGGGTCGGGCCAGTCGGGGATCCCGTGGTCGCGCATGCAGTGCGCGAACTGGAGCAAGCTCGCGAGCTCGGCGCGTGTCGGGACATGGTTGTCCGAGCTGCCGGTGAGCCGGTCGACCATCGACTGGCAGGCGCGCCTGGTGGCGTCCGGGATGTTCAGCGTCGATGGGAAGACGGCCTTGCCCTGCGCGTTGATCTGCGGGTCGGGGAAGTGCGGCATCCCGTGCGACCGTGCGCACAGGACGACCTGGTGCCATTGCGCCGCGAGCGACGTGCGACCCGCAGGCGTGGTGTTGGGTGAGCCGCCGCAGCCGGCAGCGGCGAGTGCCAGCGCGGCCGGCACCGCTACCAGGGCAACGAGGCGGGCACTGTTAGCGAGCGCGAACAACGTGGATACCTCCATTTGGGTCGGGGTTGAGGCGCGCGCACGCATGCACGGCGGGAATGAAGAGGGTCTTGCCGCCGGTCTCGATGCGCGAGGGAATCGGGAACTGGCCCAGGGAATTCGGGTCCGGCCAGTCCGGGACTCCGTGTGCCCGAACGCAGCGGGCGAGCACGCGCAGCTTCTGGAAGTCGGACGCGGAGACCGGGGCGGTCTCGGTGTACTGCGGCGGGATCCGGGCCGCGACCTCACGGCATGCGGTGAGTGCGCCGCCGGTCACCGACGGTGCATTCTCGGGGAACTGCGGCACGCCGCTGCGGCTGAGCACCGGGTCGGGGAAGCTCGGCAGGCCGTGCGCGCGCACGCAGCCCGCAAACGACCGCAGCGCAACAAGGCCTTGGTCGTTCACGGAACCTGTGGGCCGGGCCGTGTGTGAAGCCGCACAGCCGGTTGCCAAGCCGGCGATTGCGGCGACGAGGAAGATGATCGAGCGGGTCATGCATGTAGCTCACCACCGCGACCTGAGCAAAACGCCGCCGCGTCTGAGAGCTTTGTGAGAGGTTCGTGAGAGCTAAGGGTGGTCGAAGCGCAGCGCCACAACCGTGCCGCGGCCATCGCTTACGATCTGCGCGCTTCCGCCGTGGTCGTCGACCGTCTGCTTGACGATCGCCAGGCCGAGTCCCGAGCCCGGGAAGCCGCGGGCGTCCGCGGCTCGGTAGAAGCGGTCGAACACATGTGGAAGGTCGGCGGGGTCGATTCCGCGACCGGCGTCGCGCACGGTCACGTTGCCAAACATGAGCTCGACGTCGATCGTTCCGCCGGCGGGGCTCCACTTGACGGCGTTGTCGAGCACGTTGTCGATCGCGCGCTCGATCCGCGCCCGTGCACCGGGCACGGCATACGGCTCCACGCGCAGCTCGAACCGCAGCGCCGGAGCGCGGAGCCGTGCGCGCTCGACGGCGCCCGCGACGACCTCGTCGAGCGCAACGGTCGAGCGCGTGTCGATCGATCTGCCGTCGCGCGCAGCTTCGATCAGGTCGCCGACCAGCTGCGAGAGCTCCTCGATCCCGCGGAGCGCCGCGTTGAGCGCGCTCGGCCGGCGCTCTGGCGGCAGGTCGGGTCGCGCGAGCAGTTCCACGTTCGCGCGATGCGCGGTCAACGGCGTGCGAAGCTCGTGCGACGCGTCCGCGATCAGTTGCTGCTGCGCCTGTTGCGATTCGTCGAGCGCCGAAAGCATCGCGTTGAAGTTCCCGGCGAGGCTCGCAATCTCATCGTGGCCGTCGACCGGAATCCGGCGCTTGAGGTCGCGTGTCGCGGTGACGTCGCTCGCAGCGTTCGCGAGTGCGCGCACGGGTTGCAGGACGGCCCCGGCTGCGAGTCGGCCGAGAAGGGCCGCGGCCGCGGCTCCGCCGATCGTCAATGCGACGAGCAGCCACTCGACCCTGCGCAGCGTCGAGTTCGCTTCCGTCAGCGGCCGCGCGGTACGCACCAGCCCGTCCCCTGTCGAGCCGAGCCGCGTGGTGTAGACGCGCAGCGGCGTGCCTCTGAAGTCGACATCGTGGAAGTAGGGTGAGGCGGTGCCCGAGGCGACGAGCGTGTCGCTCTTTGTGAGCGGCACGAACGAGTTGAGCGCCGGCAGCGTTACGCCCGCCTTTGGGTTTCCTGGCGAGATCGCTACCGCCTGGTGGTTCGCGCGGGTCAGGCTCGGGATGATCTGGAAGTAGCCCGAGGCTTCGGTGCCGAGCAGCGGCCCGGTCGGAGCGTGCGGGTTGCCCTTCGCGTAGCCCCCGGCCGGGAGCTTTCCCGCCGGCAAGGTCGCGCCGAGCGTCTTCGTCGCGACGTTCTGGGCCGACTGAATCAACGAGACGTCGATCTGGTCGTGCAGGTTCGAACGGACGCTGAAGAAGATGACCAGGGCTGCGACGGTCAACGCAACCAGAACGGCGCCCCCACCCGCGAGCGTCAGGCGCGTGCGGAGCGTCATTGCTCGCGCAAGACGTAGCCGACGCCCCGCACCGTGTGGAGGAGCCGCGGCTCGCCGCCCGCCTCGGTCTTCCGCCGCAGGTAGCTGACGTAGACCTCTAGCGGGTTCGACGTCGGGCCGAAGTCGTAGTCCCAGATCCGCTCCATGATCAAATTGCGGGTCAGCACCTGCCGCGGATTGCGAAGAAACAGCTCGAGGAGCACATACTCGGTCCGCGTCAGCTCGATCGTGCGTTCGCCGCGGCGCACCTCGTGCGTATTCGGATCGAGCGAGATCCCGGCGAACCAGAGCGGCGCGTCCTCGCCTGGCGGCCGGTGGCGGCGAAGGAGCGCACGCACGCGTGCGAGCAGTTCGCCGAGCGCAAACGGCTTCACGAGGTAGTCGTCCGCGCCGAGGTCGAGGCCACGGATCGTGTCCTCCTCGGCATCGCGCGCGGTCAGGATCAGCACCGGCGTCCGGTTCCCGGCCGCGCGCAGGCGGCGGCAGACCTCGAAGCCGTCGAGGTTCGGCATCAAAACGTCGAGGACGAGCGCGTCGAACTCGCCGTGCGCGACCTGCTTCATCGCGTCCAACCCGTCGGCGGCCGTGGACACTCGGTGACCTTCTAGCTCGAGTGCGGTCTCGACGGCCTCGCGCACGTCCGGCTCGTCATCAACCACGAGGATACGGCCGGCCGGTCCGCGCACGATTCAATGATCGCAGGAGTTCCTGAGAGCTTGCTGAGCGCCTCTCATACCGCGCGAGGTAGTGGGCAGCAAGTCGCGCTTCCCCGAGGACGCGCGGAACCGACGAGCAGGGCCGGAGATGTTGAAGGGCACTCTGGCGTGTCTGGCGACCGCAGCAGTTTGCTTCACGGTCACGGCCACTACGGGGCCGTCAACTCGGGCGGCTCACGGCGCAGACCGGCCTATAGCGACTCCGTCGCCGAACTCGATCTCCGCAGACAGCCGGCGGACGACGCAAGGGACAACCCTAGAGCCTCCGTGCGCGGCGGTCGTCGAGCGCGGCGTTGAGCTCCGCGGAGACGACCATCAGCCGGCCGACGAGCACGAGCGAGAAGAGCACCGCCGTCGCGATCCCGAGCGCGCCGTACGTGTTGGCTCGGCCCTCGACCAGGCGGGTGGTGACGTAGACGTTGAAGACGTTGACGACCAGCAGCCCAGCGCCGAACAGCAGTGCGCCCGGGACGAGCGCCCGCCAGCGAGCGTTGCGGTGAGGCAGTTGCGTGGAGACCGCGAGCCACGCGCCGCCGGCGAGCATGAGGTAGCCGAGCAACGCCTCGAAGCCCGCCGAGTTGATCTCCCCGGCGGATCCAACCTACGATCTCGACCGCGACAAGCTGCATTAGCAGCGCCCCGCCGAACAGTCCAACTCCCCGCGGCGTGATGCGGACGCCGCGCCCCGAACCGTGCCAGGCGATCGCATGCACCTTCGCGATCGCCCGGAATAACGCGACCGTGGCGTAGAGCACGGCGGGGACCATCAGCAGGAAGACGAGCGCACGGTGGCGGCCCGAAGCCGCCGACGCTACCTCCGAGGCGATCAGCCCGTGCAGGCCGGCTTCCCTTGCGACCGTCCTCGGGCTTTTGTCGACGCTCCCTGCGTACAAGCCGAGACCGGAGACGAGGAGGAGGGTGCTCGGTAGCAGCAGGACGAACAGCCGGTAGGCGAGCGCGCCGGCCAGGAGCCCACCCCCGATCGACGAGTCCCGCTCGACGAGGCTGAAGCCAAGGTCGATCGATGCGTGTCGGGTCCGGGCAGCGTCGGCACCGGCCTGGAGAATCCGTACCCGTTCCAACCAGCGCGCGAGCCGGCCGGCGACCGTCGGCTCGACCTCGATCTCGAGCCGCCTCGGCTCCTGCGGATCGCGGGCGTCCGCCACGGAGTCATCCTAGGCGGCGGGGCCCCATCTAGCGGTTGACCTTGAAGTCGTGATCTCGGTGCAGGAGAAAGACCTCCACGAGCGGATTCGCTCGATCAGGCCTCGCCGAGGTCCGCTCGTCGAAGAGCGTCGCAGCCGGCGCTTTGTCCAAGCCTTACTGCCCTGCAGTTGGCGGGGCAGGGACGACGGTGCGGAACTCTCCCGTATCGAAGACGAGACGGGCCGAGGACAGGCGGCCGTCGCAAACCCGGTGCCACTCGCTCATCAGCACGCTACCGGCGCCGGCTGGTGTCTCGAGCCGGAACTCGTAGAACGATGACACCTCGTCGCCTTCGTCCCACTGGCGCAGCAGCCGGTGACCGCGAGCGATCTTTGCGAGTGGCGCGGCGCCGGCGAAAAAGGCCTCCCGGGTGTCGGTCTGGATGAACGGGCCATGGAACGAGAACTCGGCGGCCACGAGTTCACTGGCCTTCTCGAACTCACCGGCGGTGAAGGCGTCCAGGTAGGCGTTGACGATCTCTGCGGCGGTCGGCATCTGTTTCCTCCTCAAGTAGTTGCTTCATAAGACCAGACGCGAACCTAGCATCCATGGTTTCATCACGCAACTACTCTGCTATCGTTCCATTGTGCTCGGTCGTCTTTACGAAGGGCAGAACTGCTCCGCGGCGCGGGCGCTCGAGCTTGTCGGGGAGCGCTGGACGCTCCTGATCGTTCGCGACGCGCTCTTTCGCGGCATCGGCCGCTTCTCCGAGTTCCAGCGCAGCCTCGGCCTCGCCCGCAACGTGCTCACGGTCCGGCTTGAACGTCTGGTCGAAGAAGGCCTGATGGAGCGCCGAACAGCTGCTGGCAGCACCTACGAGGAGTACGTCCTGACCGAGAAAGGACGCAACTTGCAGCCAGTCATCGTTGCGTTGACGCACTGGGGCGATCGGTGGGCGGCACCGGCTGGGCCGCCGATTATCTTCGAGCACGAAGACTGCGGCGGCGCCGTCGACCTGCACGCCACATGCACCGCCTGCGGTGGCGCACCCACCGCCGGCAAGATTCGCGCCCGCCGAGGTCCCGGATCAGTCGCCAACGCCCCCTAACCACAACAGCGGCCGTTCGATCGCGCAAGGCGAGCAGGCGTTGAAGGGGCGGCAGCGGTTGAACCAGTCGGCCCATTCGAGGTGGTGTAGAGCAATGGACAACGCGACGTGGACCCGTTCGCACGTCGACACCCGCCCCCCGCGGAATCTGCTGACGACGAGAGAAGCCTCCCAAGCTGGCCCGCGCACCGCATCATGAATGGGCAGGTGTGCGCATTTGTTCTCGACCAGTCTCACCGGCTCTTTCCCAGCGTCTGAGCCAAATCGCGGGTGGGACAGCTGACGGCAGAACTCACGCCTCACTAGCCCCTTCCAGGCACAACCGGCGTCGGCCCGGTCGGTTGCACCGATCCGCAAGCTTTGCTGGCGGCTTGGAACGTGGGCGCGTTCTCATCGAACTTGCTGCTGTCGAACGCGCCCTCGCTGTTCGGGTCAGGGAAACCCGAGAGGCCGTGCAAGCGCATGCAGCGAGCCCACCTCACCTCTGCGGCGATCTTCTGGGCAGAAAGCGGCGCCGGAGCCTGGCCTCCGCCCGGCCGCAACCCGCGGCAGGCCTTGGCGGCCGTCATGAACCTCGGGTCGTTCCGGTTCAGGTCGCTCCCCGGCCCGCCGTGAATCTGGATGCCGACGCCGCCACCCGGGCTGGTGCTCGGGTCGGGAAAGTCCGGGATCCCGTGGCTGCGCATACAGCTCGCGTACGCCCCGAAGTTGGCCAACGCCCCCGACGAGGAACCGCCGCCTCCGGCGATGCCTGGCGAGTTCGACCCACCGCAGCCAGCTGCCATCAGGACAAGCCCGACCAGCACCGCCATCACCGACGCTATCCGCACAAGCCGCGGCCAACGTCGTGCGCCTTGGCCGGCCGCTCGGCCGGAATGAGCTCCCGTGTCGCTGTCGTGGTGCATGGCGCTGAATGGCACGTCGTTTACTCCCTTCACCAGAGGACCCGTCTCTCGCTCGTTGTACGCCGGCGCCCGTGACAGGGACCTCACGACGCCTGTTACCCCGCTGTAAGGTGAGCTGAGGCATCCTCAGCCAGCCAACGTGCGGCTTCCGCGGATGAGGGAGAACATGCGACTCCGCCCAAGGCGCAACGGGTATAGCTTCCGGCCCCGCCCGCCGCGGCGCACCATCCGCGTGCGCCTGGCCGCTCTGTTCTTCGCGGTCTTCCTCGCTTCCGGTGTCGTCCTCTTGGCCGTCACCGTCGCGGTATGGCAGGGCAGAACGAATAACGTGACTGTTGGTCCCGCGCCCACTGGGAGCCTGCGGAACCCGGCGACTGGCATCACCCAGCACAGCTCCGATCGGCACCAGCTGCTGATCGCCTCCGCCATCGCCTTGGCGGTAATGGGC
>DATBDB010000210.1:0-30514 GCA_036270155.1 Gaiellaceae bacterium | reverse complement strand
CGGCCGCGGTGACAAAGCTCTCGCGTGCGATCTGTTCGAAACGCGCGGGCCGTAGTTCGATCCCGCTCAGCACGGACGCCGTGAGCCGCGCGATCGCTACCGCCTCATCCAGCGCCCGCGGGACTGTGCCGTTCAGGAGGTGGAAGTGATCCGTACGAGCCGACCCGGTGTGCAGGGTCGCGAGCGCGGCCGCCAGGTCGCCGGCAGCCTGACCGGCCTGTGTTCGGATCGCGGCGAGGGCGTACGGGTTCTTCTTCTGCGGCATCAGCGCGCTCGCACGGCTGTGCGCATCGCCGAGCTCCACGAGCCCGAACTCCTGGCTCGCATAGATCTCGAAGTCTTGGCCGAGCTGGCTTTGGTGCGTGGCCGCGATCGCGAGGGTCGCGAGGAGCTCGACATAGACATCCGCTTGCCAGGCCGCGTCCTTGGCATGCTCGATCATCGCGTCGCAGCCGAGCAGTTCGGCGAGCCGCGTTCGGTCGAGCGCCCAGCGCGAGCCTGCACTGCCACCGGCGCCGGCGACGCTCGCCCCGAGCGCTGTGTACGACGCGCGCGCGCGGTCGGCGTCTCGCAGCGCCGGATAGGCGTACGTCAGGAGCAGGTGCCCGACGGTGGTCGGCTGGGCCGGCTGCAGGTAGGTGTAGTCGGTCGCGAGCGCGCCTCGGGTCGCGCGGGCGTGTCGCGCGAGCGCGGCGGCCTGGTCGGTGAGCGCGTCGTGCAGCTCCCGCGCAGCCGTTCGCGCAGTCAGACGGAGCCCGACGCGAAAGGCCTCGCGGCGTGGACGCCCGGCGCTCAGCCAGCCCGCCGCGGCAGTGCCCACCCGCCGCTCGAGCTCGGCCTCGCGCGCATTGAAGGCGTCGCCGAGCGATGGGTCCCACGGGAACTCGTCGCCGGGAATCGCGTGCAGCTCGAGCAGCCCTCGCACGAGTGCCCGCGCGTCGTCACCCGCCAGATCGCCGCCCTCGACGAGGGCGACCGCATGCGCAAGATCCGCGAGCGACATGCCGTGAGCAAGCCGCGGACCATGTGCGCTCTCAGCGGCGTAAGCGGCCGCCACGAGCTCGCCCGCAGCACCGCCCCGCAACCGCCCGCCTCGGCCGAGCTCCTCCGTCTCCGTCATGAAACGGAGACTAGCCGTCAGCGTGCGGTTCACCCACCCGGATTCCGCTATGGAGAGTCGTGATTGATGCCCGTGAGTTTCCCGTGCGAGCAGTAGACCTGCACGCGATCAGCAACGTGGTAGCGATCGGTCCGTGGAGATGTCGTACTACGTGCGCACGTGATGTTCGCCTCCGGCGAGCCCGCTGGAGCGAGTGTGTTGTGAACCGTGATCGCTGCCACGTTGAGCTTGGTGATCGAGCCCTTCGCCCAGATCGTCCTGTTTGCCCAGGTCGCGGATTTGCTCGGGCTCGACCGGCCGATGAGGCTGAGAGCTCCGTTCCGGCAGAGGTATTGCACGTGCATGCCGACTACGTAGCCGCTGAGTGAGGGCGATTGCTGCGTGACGCGGCAGGTGTGCGTCAGTGGGGCTGAGCCGATTCCAATCGATGTGGTCGACAGCCGGACGATCTTGCCGGATCCTCCGGTCAGGCTGACCGTCGGCGGTGTCAGCGTTCGGCCATCTGCCGCCAACGCGGTGATCGAGCGCACAGGGTTCTGGTCCGGTGCCGCAGCGCTTGGCAGTGGCAGCACACCGAGGATGTAGCCCTTGATCGGTTCGAACGTGCGGATCTCGCCGTTTCGGAGCGTGACGACGACGCGTGCGACCGCGGAACCGACGCGGCCGGTGATTTGGGCGTGGGTTCTGTTCCAGCCGTAGCCGATCTGGAGCTCGGGTGCCGCCGGCGGCGGTTGACAGGTGAGCCCGCTCGTCGCGGTGCCGACTCGGATCGCGTAGCAGGTGCCGCCGGTGGTCGATGGCGCGACGAACACTTCGCCGGCGTTCGTTTTGACCAGACTGCGCCAATGGGCGTTGGCAATGGGTTGTGGGCCAAGAGAGCCGCGCCGGCCATCACCCTGCAGAGTCTTGATGCCGATGACGCGTCCCTCGCTGTCGTAGGCGACGAGTCGCAGCGGGTAGTCGGCCTTGACCGCGCTGGTTATGTAGCCGTTGTCGTGCAACGGCACGCTGACCGTTCTGCCGGTTGCGAGATAGAGGGTGAGCTTCGCGACGTCGTCGCTTGCGAGTCCCGCCATCGTGACGGTCTGGCCGCCTTGCTGCTCGGCAGCGCCGAAGCTGAAGGGGGCGGTTGAGAACAGGCGGCCTGCGGGCCAACACCCACCCCCGCCACCGAACCGTCCGCCGACGACCTCAGCGCAGACCTGCAGCTTGTTGCGGAGGTGGCCGCTGAAGTAGGCGCTTCCCGCTGGCCGCACGCTGACAACCATTCGCTCGGGCGCAGAGGAATTTGGAGTGATCTCGCGGTGGAAGATGACGTCGGGGAGCACTCCGACGATGTGATGAACGGTGGGAGGTACGGCTGTGCCGCGCGGTTCGCGCCGGGCGAGCCACCGGATCGCGCCGCCGTGGACGAGCCGTTGCACCGTCGCCGGTCCGTGCACGGTCAGTTGTGGTCCGGTCGTCTGCGGGAAGCCGAACGGGGTCGGCGAGACCGTCAGTGAGAGCGGAACGCGTCTGCTGCCTGCCGTCGCCCAAGCGTGGGTGACCCGCGAAGCGCTGCTGTCGACAACAAGGAACGTGTCGCCGTTCACGATGGAGTGCGCCGTTGTTCCGTCGCTGCGATTGAGCTCGACACGGCGCACGCCGTCGGCGACAACGCCGAAGGTGACCATGAACCTCGGGACGCCGAAGGTGAACGGGCCATTGCTCGTCTGTTGCGTGGTGCCGACCGCGTAGTTGGCCGCGACCACAAGCGCAGGTTGCCGGTCTCCGCGAAGGGCGGAGAGCGGCGGACACGCAAGTGTCCGTGCGGAGGCGCTGCCGGTGACAACGAGGCGGAGGCAGAGCGCGCCGGCTCCTCGGAATCCGTAGAGCGTGAACGTCGCTCCTCCGGTCGAGGTCTGAACAAGGCGCCGGAGCTTCGTTCCCTGAGGGAACCCGACCCATGAGCGCGTCGCGCGATCGAACGCGCGCTGCTCGGTGGGTGACGACTGCTTACCCGGAGAACCGGTCAGCCAAGTCGAGAAGGTGTCGAACCCTCGACCAAGCGCTGCGCCCACGGGCGTCGCCGCCACGACCGCTCCGGCCGCCGCCAGGACCGCCACCGCCAAGACGAGTCGGTTGCGGGTCACGCGCGGGCGCGGCTTCACTCCCGCTGCGGTGAGCACGTCGTGCCAGTTCGCGCGGTCGCCACTGGGAAGCGGTATGAGCCGATCGAGGCCGGAAATGATCAGCGGCTCGACGTCAATCACGGGAGACCTCCTTCAGCGAGCGGCGCAACGACGTGTGCGCAGCGCTCAACGTGGCTGAGACCGTTCCGACCTCGACACCCAGGACCGACGCGAGCGTCCGGTAGTCGAGGTCGGCGTAGTAGCGGAGGAAGACTGCCAATTTCTGCCGTTCAGGCAGCGAAACGACCCAGGAGCGAATGTCCAGGTCGTCGGTTGGCTGGCCGTTCCCGATCACGGGGAGCTCGTCATCGTCGAGCGAAGACGTGTCCGCGCGAGCTGATCGTTCAGTGCGCGCGGCGTTGATCAAGACCTGCCATAGCCACGCCTCGACCGTTCCCTCGCCGCGGTAGGACCTCGACGATCTGATCGCCCGGGCAAACGCCTCCTGGACGACATCGTGCGCTCTCTCCTCACCCGCGATCGCCGTCGCGACGCGCACGAACTGCCGGTACCGAGCTCGATACAGCGCCTCGAGCTCGGCGATCAAAGTTCTCTTACGCACCTGACCATACGATCACGAGGAGTCCGATCTTGTTTACCCGCTCGCAAGAAACGTCTCTGCGCCGTTCGGCCGCACATCTCGCACTGCTCCTCGGGCTGTCGCCAGCGTCGGGCGAGCAACGCGGCGATGACGGCCGAGTTATGTGGCGCGATGCGGCGGCGTGCAAGCGGCCCTCAGCAACTGACCGTCGTCGAAGTGGCGTGAGGTCCGCTCGATACGCTGCTCCCATGAAGTGGTTGGCGGCCGTGGTCGCTGGTCTAGCGCTCGTCTTCGCACCGTTGGCTGCTGCGAAAGATGGGCTGCTCTTCAATCTGCACACCGCTCACGTCGGCGAGAGGCTCACGTTGTCCACCGCATGGATGGGACACCGTGACGGCGTGATCGTCTACCTCATGCCTCTCGCAGCATCGGCGAAATGGTGGGCCACCCATCAGGCCACCGAGCCCGCCCACGGAAAACCACCGAGACTGGCCGCTGCGATTCGGCTTGGGTAGGTCACGCATTGGGGCAGCGGTGGTGCGCGACTGCAGTTCCGCGTGCCGCAGGTAGCGCAAGGACGGTACGTCCTCGGGTTCTGGTGCGTGCCCTGCAACACGCATTGGACGAGCGCACTCCCGAACTTCCAGCCGAACCCGTACGGCGTGTTGCGCATTCAGCCGTGAGGCGCGTCGCGGATGGGTGAGTACCCGGGACGACGCTCTTGATAGCGTCCCGGCCGTGCGAGCGCCTCTTGTCATGCTCTCCGTCGGCTTGGCCGCCATTGCCGCAGCGAGCGCGGCCGCGCCGGCGTCACCGTCGACGCCGCTCAGGATGAGCTGCACGGCCGGCATGATCAGCTTCGGCGGCACGCAAGCGCGCGTCTTCTGCGGGTCCGCAAAGGCGACGGTCAAGATCGGCGGCAAGACGTTCTCGTTCAAGGGCGGCAGTTGCGAGCGCACGTCGAAGTACCTCGCGATCAACGTGGGCACGGTCGTGCTCGGGAACACGACGAAGAAGAAGCCCGACTACTTCGGGCTCGACGTTGGCGCATACCCTGGCACCACCAGCAAGCCCGCGAGTCATGACGGCAGCTACACCGGGGGCGTGCTCGCAGTTGAGTTCGGCGGGAAGTCCTATCTGCTCCGCGGCGACACGGCGAAGATCACGGTGAGCGGCGGCCGCACGAGAGGCACGTTCAGCGCGGACGGCCTCCTGGGCTCGAGCCGCGCCATCGGCAGCTTCAGCTGCTGACGCCGGCAGACAGCGCGCGAAGTTCCCGGTAGCCCCCATTGCGGGTCTCCGGAAGGGCTGGCACCCTCGGGAGATGGAGCGGTGCCGCCGTCACGGGGGGAGGGCCCCCGGCGACACCGTCCTGTCGCGCCGATATCCCGTGCGCGTCGAGGTCGAGATTGTCCTGGCCTGCGTGGTCGCGGTCATCGCGTTTGCACTCGCAGCTGCTGTGAGCACAGCTGCTCGATCTCATGTTCCCGATCTCGCCCTTGGTGCCGTCCTCGTTCTGTACGTCGTGGCGGTCGCGCAGTACGCCGGGATGGTCTATGCAATCCCGGTCGGAGCCGTGAGCATCGAGGCGTACGACTGGTACTTCCTGCCGCCGCTCCGTTCTCTCGATCGTGCGACCACCCTCTTACTTGCGATCGTCATCATCACGTCGGTGCTCATTGCCGAGATCGCGGAGCGCGCCGTGCGACGCGCGAGCGCCTCGGAGGCGGCGTGGGGTGTGCTCGCTGACGAACAGGAGGCGCTGCGGCACGTCGCGACGCTGGTTGCCCGCCAGGGCTCGGCGGACGAGATTTTCGCAACCGTGGCCGAGGAGGTGGGGAAGCTGCTCCAGCTCGACACTGCGCAGCTGTATCGCTACGAATCCGAGTTGATGACAGTGGTCGCTGCCTGGGGCATCCAGGGCCCCGTGGTCCAAATCGGCACGCAACTCGTACTGGACGGGGACAGCGTCGCCACCCGCGCCCTCTGGACTCGGCGGCCCTCACGCATCGACGACTACTCGCTTCCCAAAGGCGCGACCGCGGACTACGTTCGCTCGCTCGGGGTGCGCTCGGCGGTCGGCACGCCGATCCTCGTGGACGGCCACGTCTGGGGCCTGCTGACGGCCGCTTCCCTGTGTTCCGACCCACTGCCGCCGAGAGCGGAGCTCCGGATCGAGAAGTTCGCTGAGCTCGTCGCCACGGCCATTGCAAACGCCGAGGCGCGGACCGAGATCGCACGGCTGGCGGAAGAGCAGGCGGCCCTCCGGCGGGTCGCGACGCTGGTGGCGCGAAGCGTGCAGCCGAGTGAGGTTTTCGCTGCAGTCGCGGAAGAGCTCGGCCGGGTGCTGGGCGTCGAGGGCACGATGGTCTTCCGGTACGAGTCCGACGCGACAGCGACGTTGCTCGCCAGGTGGGGCGTTGTTGACGATGATGGGCTGCCGATCGGCTCGAACAGGCGGCTCGACGGGGACGGAGTCATTGCGCGCGTGTACCGGACTGGAAGTTCAACGCGCTTCGACAACTATCGCGAGGCCTCCGGCGAGCTCGGGACGTGGGCCCGTGGCGTCGGAGTGCATGCGGCGGTCGGCGCCCCGATCGTCGTTGACGATCAGTTGTGGGGAATCGCGGCCGCGGCCACAAGAACCGATTCGTTGCCTCAGACCGCTGAGGCCCGCATCGCGAGCTTTGCGGAGCTGATCGCGACGGCGATCTCGAATGCGGAAAACCGGAGCGAGCTGACTGCGTCGAGAGCGCGTGTCGTGGCTGCGTCCGACGAGACCCGCAAGCGGATCGAGCGCGATCTGCACGACGGCATTCAGCAGCGCCTCGTTTCTCTCGCGTTGAAGATCCGCATGACCGAGACGATGACGCCTCGTCCCTGGAACGAGATCCAGCGCGAGCTGTCGCTGCTCGCCGACGATCTTGTGGCGGCGCTCGAGGAGCTGCGGGAGATCTCGCGCGGCATTCATCCGGCGATCCTTTCGGAAGGCGGTCTCGAGCCTGCGCTCAAGGCGCTGGCGCGTCGCTGCCCGATTCCGGTCGCGCTCGACGCACGGATCGACTCGCGGCTCGATGAGGCTCTCGAGGTAACTGCGTACTACGTCGTCTCGGAGGCGTTCACCAACGCCGTCAAGTATGCGGAAGCGTCGGTCCTGGAGCTGGGCGTTGAGATCGGTGACGACTATCTGGCCCTGTCGATCCGCGACGACGGCCTCGGCGGCGCCGACCCCAGTCGCGGCTCCGGCCTGGTCGGACTGACAGACCGCGTCGAGGCGCTCGGCGGGACGCTCTCGGTCGTGAGCCCGCCCGGCGGCGGGACCGCGTTGCACGTCCTGCTCCCGCTTGCGCCGGATACACGCTCGTCCTTCGAAGCTGTGCTTGGTGAGGGCGTGGCAAAGGCTCGTTCAGAGCCGAATGCGGAGCGGCGGCCAGTAAGTCGCGACAACCTTTCCCACTAGGCGCGAGCGCTCGACGGTTCCCCACTTACGCGAATCGCAGGACGAGAGCCTGTTGTCGCCCATCATGAAATACGCGCCCGCCGGGATCGTGATCGGCCCTATCGTCTGTGCATCGCGGCGTGCTGGGCGGATGTACGGCTCGTTCAGCCGGCGCCCGTTGATGAAGACGTAGCCGTGCCGCTCTTCCCACACCTCTCCAGGGAGCCCGACCAAGCGCTTGACGTAGACGCCTCCGGCGCCACAGACAGCCGCGCGGGGCGGCGTGTGAAAGACAACGACGTCGCCGCGCTTCGGAGCGGCGAAGCGGTAACAGAGGCGGCACGCAAGCACTCGATCGGAGAAGCGCGCTTCGCACTCCGCCGCCGGCCGCGCGCAATGCAACCTCGGCTCCATCGAACTGGTTGGGATCCTGTACGGATTGACCACCCATTCCTTCAGCGCAAGCACGATCGCGATCGCGCCGACGATCGTCACGAGCCACTCGATCGTGACCTGCCACGGCCGCGGGAGTCCGCGAGTGAGACGTGCGATCATCGGCAAAGTCTATGCATAGATCATCTATGCCATAGAATGGTGAGGTATGGCGCGGGAACAGTTCTCCGGGCATCTCGATCTGCTGCTCCTCGCGGCGTTGCGTAGCGGCCCGTTGCACGGTTACGCGATCATCGACCGCATTCGCAGCACGAGCGCCGACCGCTTCGACTACGCCGAGGGCACCGTGTATCCGGCGCTGCACCGCCTCGAAGGCGACGGCCTGCTCCGCAGCAGATGGAAGGACGTCGACGGCCGGCGGCGCCGCGCGTACGAGCTCACCGCGCAGGGGAAGAAGGCGCTCGACGGCCGGCGCCGGGACTGGGAGCATTTCGCGGCGAGCGTGCAGGCGGTGCTCAACCAGTGACCGACATCGAGAGGTATCTCGTGGACGTGGCCGCGCAGGTTCGCGGCGCCGGCTCGCGCCGCCTGCGTGCCGAGTTGCGGGGCCACGTCGACGACGCGATCGCCGACCATGTGGCCTCCGGGCGCGACGCGACCGAGGCGGTGCAGCTTGCGCTCGAGCGGCTCGGGCCGACCGACGAGCTCGTGGCCGCGTGGAACGAGCTGGCACGCGTGCGCCGCGTCCGGGCGCGGCGTCGTGCGACCGTCGTTGCGTTCGGCGCCGTTACGGCGTCGTCGCTCGCGCTCGTCCAGCACGCTTCCGGGCACGCTCCGACTCAGCGCAACCTGCCCGCAGCGACCGTGTCGCCGTCGTGCGCTTCGGCGACGACCGCCGGGCCGCGAATTCGTCCACCAGGGCGCTGCGGCGACCGACCGCTCCGTCCACCAGAATCACCGGCATCGACCACGAACAGGAACTGAGCTCGGAGGAAGCAGTCGAGTCCCGCTGGGAGGCTGCTCCAGCGGTTTTCGTCGTGATCGTGCTGCAGCTCACCCTCGCCCTTGTGAGCCGTGAGCTCGACTGGAAGCTCTGGGGCCTGCCGTGGTGGGTCTGGAGCCTGGCGGTCGTCCCCGAGGCGGTGCTCCTGATCGCACTCGTCTGGGACCCTGTGCTCCAGACGCTCGACCGGTTCGGCCATCGACGCAACGCCGCCCTGATCCTGCTCGGGATCATCAGCCTCGGGAACGTGTTCGCACTCGTCGCGTTGCTCGGCTCGCTGATCAGCGGACAGGAGAACAGCGGTGGGCAGCTGTTGTTGAAGGGGATGACGGTCTGGGGCACGAACGTGATCGCCTACGGGCTGTGGTTCTGGGGCTTCGACCGCGGCGGCCCGGCGAAACGGCGGCAGCCGGATCGCCCGCCTCCCGATTTTCAATTCCCCCAGATGGAAAACCCGCAGCTCGCGGAGCCCGGTTGGCATCCGCGCCTGATGGACTACATCTACGTGTCGTTCACGAACTCGATCGCGTTCAGTCCCACCGACGCGATGCCGCTGACACGGTGGGCGAAGCTGCTGATGCTGTCGGAATCGGCGATCTCGGCGATCAGCATCCTGCTGGTGACCGCGCGGGCCGTGAACATCTTCAAGTAGTTCGGCTAGATGCGGAACCGATCGGTCGGCGCAGCGCGGCCTTCGTGGCGAGGTTGCCGTAGCCGGGCGAGAGCACGTGTGAGACAAGATCAGTCGGGTTCACGCAGCCGGATCGCCACGGCTGCGCCCGCGGCGGATGCCGAGCCGCCGTGCGCCTCGGCGACAGCCGCGACGATCGCGAGGCCCAGCCCCGCACCGCCGGTGCCGCGGCTGTCGTCGGCGCGGCTAAACCGCTCGAACGCGCGCGGGGCGAAGCCTGGTGGGAACCCCGGCCCCTCGTCGCTCACACGCAGAGTCAGCGTGTCGCCGGCGAGCCGGATCGTTCCTTCGCCATAGCGGAGCGCGTTTTCAACCAGGTTGCCGAGCGCTTGCTCGATGCGCAGGCGATCGACGTTCAAGTGCGCGCCATTCGCAGCCACTTCGATCGCGCGCCCGTTCTCGCGCGCGCGACGCTCGAAGCGGCGCGCGATCCCGGTGAGGAGCTCATCGACGCGCACGTCCTGCCGGCGAATCGGGAGCGTTCCTTCGTCGACGCGTGCGAGCAGCAGCAGGTCCTCGGCGAGTTGCGCGAGCCGGTCAGTCTCGCTCGCAACCGATCGCAGTGCCGTCTCAAGCTCGTCGTGGCTGCGCGGGCTCTCGAGTGCCAGTTCCACTTCGGCCTTGAGATGGGCGAGCGGTGTCCGTAGCTCATGGCTCGCATCGGCCACGAAGCTGCGCTCTCGCTCCACTGCGGTCTCAATCCGCGCAAGCATGTCATTCAATGTCTCGCCGAGCCGCGAGATCTCGTCGCTCGACCGTGGCACCGGCAGGCGGTCACCGAGGCGGTTGGCGGAGATCGTCGTGACGCGCGAGCGCATGCGCTCGACCGGGCGCAACGCGCCAGCCGCGACCACGTAGCCGAGGAGCGATGCGAGCAGCAACGCGATAGGCGCTCCGACGAGCAGTTCGGTGCGCAGCGTGACGAGGGCGTCGTCGCGCGTTCTGAGCGGCGTGCCGACAACAACAATGAGCTGCCGGTCCTGCGCGTGCACGGGTTGCGCGAACAAGCGAATCGCCGCGCTGCTGCCAGCGCTGTGCGTCCTCACGACGATCAGGGGGCCGCCTTTGGCCGCGGCGAATTGCGCCGGTGTGAGCAGCGACCGCGTCCCGAGCCCCGGTGTGTGATCGTAGATCCGCCCATGTGTATCCAGCACCTGCGCGAAGCTGCTTGCGTTGCCGGGGTTGAACGACGACTCCCGTAACCCGGCGTCGGCCTGTTGGACGAGCAATGAGATGTCCGCGGCTCGAGTGCGGAGTCCCTGAGCGAGCGTGCGGTCGAGCGAGGTTGCAAGGCGGTGGTAGAGGAAGAAGCCCGCGACCGCGAAGACGACCGCCATCGCGAGGGCGAAGGCCGCCGTCAATCTCAGCCGGATCGGGACGCGGGTCAACCGGTGTCCTGGCGCAGCCGGTAGCCGGCGCCGTGCACCGTCTCGAGCGACTCCCGCCCGAACGGCCGGTCGAGCTTCTCGCGCAGATACCGGATGTAGACGGTGATCACATTGGAGCGGTTGTCGTAGCCCATGTCCCACGCATGCTCGAGGAGCTCGAAGCGCGAGATCACGTCGCCGGGCCTGCGCATGAACAACTCGAAGAGGGCGTATTCCTTCGGCGAGAGCCGCACTTCCGTCTCTCCGCGCCACACCTGCTGCGTCGCCGGGTCGAGCCGCAGGTCGCCGACCTCGAGCACCGTCGGCCGCTCGCCGCCTCCGCGCCGCACGAGTGCGCGCAACCTGGCGCGCAGTTCGGCGAGCGAGAATGGCTTCGTGAGGTAGTCGTCGGCGCCGGCGTCGAGGCCGGCGACGCGATCCTCCACGGCATCGCGCGCCGTCAGCATCAGCACCGGCGCCCAGATCCCCGCCTCCCGCAGCGCCGCGCACGTTTCGAACCCGCTTCGTCCCGGCAGCATCACGTCGAGCACGATCGCGTCGTAGTCGTGCGCGCCTGCCATCCACAGCGCGTCTTCGCCGTGCGGCGCGACGTCCGCAGCGTCGCCGTTCTCGGTCAGACCCCGCCTGACGAGCGATGCCATCTTCGGATCGTCCTCGACGACGAGAACACGCATATGTCCACAGTGCCCCCCGCAAGGTGAGAGAAAAGTGAATGTCGCGTCTCACATCTGTTTCACCATCGACTCCTACCGTGGCCGTCGCAGGCTCGAACACGACAGCAAGGAGGAACATGCGTTCCAGGTTCATGAAGCTCGGTGTCACGGTTGCAGCGCTGGCGTCACTCGCCGTCGGCGGTTCTGCGATCGCGACGGCCGCGCAGAGCGGCGGCGCCCCGCCGCCCGCCGTGTCGACGACCACGACGTCCACACCGGCGGACACACCGACGGCGAGCGACGGCGACAACGTCCAGCAGGGCGATCAGTCGGCGCCAGACGTCGCAGATACAGCCGACCCGGCCGGGTCGGCGGGCGCAGCGGAGGCCCCTGATTCCGCCACCGCCGAGAGCGCGTCGGAGTCGGGCGCGGCGAGCGACGGCCCGGGCGGCCATGCCGACCCGGCAGGGAACGTCGACAACCAGCAGCAGGGCGAGAACTAACTCCCGCTACCGGTTCTCCTCCCGCAGGAAAGGGCCCTTCGGGGCCCTTTCTGTGCTTTCAGGTAGGTCGGACGATCCGTGCGCGGCCGATGATCCGGGAGGAGCCCGAAGGCCGGCCGCGAACCCCTTTCGGTGCACGAGACGTTGAAACTCTGACCGGCTCCGTCCGGCGGAGTGGACAGGATTTCGAGTTGAGCGCGCAGGTCGAAGGCACATTGACGGGTGAGGTCGGGCTGAGGTGCCAACTGACCCACCGACCGCAGCGTTTGACTCGAACCGCACCACAGCATGTTCAACCGAGCAAGAGAATGAGGGCCGCCGGCGCAAATCGGCGGCCCTCCGGTTTGCGCGTTTTACGTCCGCCTTACCTGCGCGCAATGGCAGCGTGACTCGATCAGGGGATAGTCAGGCCATGCGGAAGCTCGCCGCCTTCATTGCCGCCCTCTCTCTCGTGGCATGCGCCGGTGCCGCAGCAGGCACGGGCGGCGCGCCTCCGCAGATTCCCAAGATCCCCGGAACGTGGTCGCACGCCGAGATCAACGTAACGATCAAGAAGGTCCCGCACACGCTGATCGTCGACCGCGGCAAGGTCACCGAGATCACCACCACCCAGCTGACCCTGCGTGAGGGCGGCGGTGTCAGCGTCGTGATCCCGCTGACCGCCCAGACGATCGTCACGGTGGATAACGCGTCCGCGACGATCGCCGACCTCCGGCGGCGTATGACCGCCACGACCCTCCGCGTGGATGGCGGCGCCGCAGTTCGCGTGCGCGCCACGTCGTTCTAATACGCTTGGGCTAATGGCGGGGACCGTTCTCCTCGTCGAAGACGAGCCTTCTGTCGGAGAGCTCGTCCGCGCATACCTCACGCGCAACGGCTACCGGGTGATCTGGGTGCGGTCGGGTGAGGATGCGCTGACGGAGCTCGACCGTCACCCGGTGCGGATGGTCTTGCTCGACATCGGCTTGCCGGGGAAGGACGGCTTCGACGTCTGTCGCGAGATTCGCACCAAATCGCAGGTGCCGATTCTCATGCTCACGGCGCGTGATGAGGAGCCGGACCGCATCGTCGGCCTCGAGGTCGGCGCCGACGACTACCTGACGAAGCCGTTCTCGCCGCGGGAGCTCGTCGCCCGCATGAAGGCGATCTTTCGCCGGACGGAGCCGCAGGAGCATCGCGACACATTCGCGCTCGGCGACGTCACGCTCGACCGCGAGTCGCACGACGTCACGGTCGACGGCAAGCCGATCGAGCTGACCGCGAAGGAATTCGACTTGCTGGCGTTCTTCATGGCAAACGTCGGCGTCGTCGTCTCTCGCGACCTGCTCCTCGACCGTGTGTGGGGCCAGGAGTATCCGGGCGGCACGCGCACTGTCGACGTGCACGTCGCGCAGTTGCGACGCAAGCTCGGCAGGCCGACCCTGATCCGCACCCTCCGCGGCACCGGGTACAAGGCCATCTCGCAGTGAGGTCGCTGCGGGCGCGGCTGTTCGCAGCGACGCTCGCCGCGCTCGCACTCACGCTTGCATTGACGATCGCGATTGGTGCCGTGCTCACGCGGCGGCAGGTCGACCGCTCGCAGGCCGTGAACATCGCGCGGCGCGCAGACGACCTGGCGCAGGAGCGGCGACAGAACGTCAACTACAAGCGTCGGAACGACGTCGTCGGCGGAGTGCTGACCATGGTCGAGCCGCGCAGATCGTTCCGCACCGTCGTTCCCGACGTGAACAAGAGCAGCAATGGCGAGACGACGTATCAGGGACAGCGGCAGCTCTACTCCTACCGGACACTGCCGCATCTCGGTCTGCTGGTGATGCGGCCGGCGAGCGTGCAGGCCGCCGCGTGGCGGCCGTTTCTCGGCGACCTCTTGCTCGCCGCGCTCGCGGGCGTCGTGCTTGCGGCAGGGCTGTCGTTCGTGGTCGCGCGCTCGATCACCCGGCCGATTCGCCGGGTCGCCGCCGCAACAAGGGCGCTCGCCGCCGACAGGAGCTACGAGCCGCTGTCGACGGGCGGGACGACGGAGCTCGCCCAGCTCGCAGAGGCCTTCAACCAGATGACCGAGCAGCTCGCAGCCGCCCGCGAGGCCGAGCGCGACTTCCTGCTTTCCGTCAGCCACGAGCTGAAGACGCCGCTGACAGCGATCCGGGGCTACTCGGAAGGACTTGCAGACGGTGCGTTCGAGCGCGAGGAGGCGGCGCGGATCATCTCACTGGAGGCGAGTCGCCTCGAGCGGCTCGTGCGCGACCTGCTCGACCTCGCGCGCATGAACCGCAGCGAGTTCTCGGTTCGGCGCGAGCCGGTCGACCTCGCGGAAGTCGCGCGCGAGGCGGTTCGCCGCCATGAAGTCGCCGCGCGTGAGTTCGACGTCGCGCTTACGGCGGAGGGGGAAGAGACGTGGGTCGACGCGGACGCCGACCGTCTGCTCCAAGTTGCGTCGAATCTCGTCGAGAACGCGTTGCGCGAAACGCCCGCGGCCGGAGGCGTCACGGTGCGCGCCGAGCCGGAACGTCTGCTCGTCGCCGATACCGGCGCGGGGATCGCACCGGAGGACGTGCCACATGCGTTCGAGCGCTTCTACCTCTACGACAAGGCCGACAAGGACCGGCCGGTCGGGAGCGGCCTCGGCCTAGCGATCGTCAAGCAACTTGTCACCGCGATGGGCGGTGAAGTGAGCGTGCAGAGCGGGCAGGGCGGAACGACATTCGATGTCCGGCTACGGCCGCAGCTTGGAGGTGTCGACGACCTCGAAGTCGGCGCCGGTCAGCCGGCCAAGCACGTGTAGCTGGTCGTTCGACCACTTCTCGCTCGGCGCGCCGCCGAGGTACCAGTTCGACCCGTTGTCGGCGAGGATCATCCCGTACGTCTTCAGCGCCTGGGCGACGATGCGCGCCTGCGGCGGACCACTTGCCGTTGCGCTTCGACATCCCGGAGAGCTCGTAGAGCTTGCACGTGTCGCGGTCGACGATCAGCACGTGGCGGTCACCCTGATCCGCATGCTGGGGCGCGCCCTCGATCGGGACGTTCTGTGGAATCGGATACGGGCCTTTGTCGCTCTCGTCCAAGTACTCGAACGTGACGCGCGACTTCGGCGTCGACTTCGCGTGCACGACGACGTATGGGATGCCGATCCGCGAGCCGTTGTAGAGCCCGTTGCCGAAGTCGGCGTGCACACTCCCGCCGACGCCCATCGACGCGATCAGTTGCGCGGAGTTCGACGCGACCGGCAGCGCGTCGACCTTCTGGTTCCACGGGTTCGAGGTCGGGAAGACGGGACAGGCCGCGAGCGTCGGGGGCGAGGAGGTCGCGCCTGTCAGGGAGACGAGGAGCGCCGCGGCGGCAAGCAGTCTCACGGCTGCAGCATGACAACGTCCCAGCCGTCCCCGCGCGCCCTGAAAAGGTGACGCTCGTGCAGCCGGTCGTCGCGGTGCCGCCAGAACTCGTACGTGTCCGGGACGAGCCGGTAGCCGCCCCAGCGTTCCGGGCGCGGAGGCTGCTCGGGCTGCGCGTCGACCGCCGCCACGAGTTCCTCGCGCGAGCCGATGGGTTGCGACTGACTCGACGCGGCGGCGCTGCGCCGCGACGCCTCGGGCCGCGTCGCCCAGTAGGCGTCGGATTCCGAAGCGGGCACGCGCGCGACCGGGCCTTCCACCCGCACCTGGATCCCTGGGCGATGGAAGAGCAGCGCGGCGCGCGGGTTCGCCTCGAGCTCGTGTCCCTTGCGCGACTCGTAGCCGGTGAAGAACGTGAACCCGCGCTCGTCGGCGCTCTTCAGCAGCACCATGCGCACGGAAGGGCGCCCGTCCGGCGTCGCCGTCGCGAGGGCGACCTCGGGCCCTTCGACCCACTCCAGGAACAATTCCAAAGGGGCTGTGTTGTTCATCGGCTCCGTCGAGCCTACGCCCGTGTTCACTCGGGCGCCTCCGCGGGCACCTCGCGCAGGTGCGGGATCGGCGATGGCAGCAGCCACGCGAGCCCGAGGAGCGCGCCGACCGTCGCGATCCAGAGCGTGGAGCGCACGCCGATCAGTGTGCCGAGGACCCCGCCGAGCGTCGTTCCGAGGGGACGCACGCCGTAGTTCACGACCATGAACGCGCCGGATACGCGCGAGCGGAGCGCCGTCGGGACCGTGCCGGCGCTGATCGTCCCCGCCATGATGTCGAGCAGCATCAGGCCGACACCCGACAGGAACTCCGAGACGAACAGCATTCCAATGACGACCACGTGCGGGCCGCCCGCGGCCGGAACGAGGATCAGCGGCGCGGGGAAGAGGAAGCAGCCGGCGAGGAAGGTCGGGCCGACTCCGATCCGCCGTGAGATTCGCGCCGTCACGAAGGAGCCGGACAGTGTGCCGATCGATGCAGCGCCGAGCACGATGCCCAGCGTTGCGGGGTGCACGCCGAGATCGCGCGTCGCGTAGAGCAGGAACAGTGCGAAGAACATGAAGTTGAAGAGGTTGAGCGTCGCGACGCCGAGCAGCTCGGCGCGAATGATCGCGTTGCGGCGAATCCAGCTGACGCCGGACAGCAGGCCGCCGGACTCGTGGGGCACGCCGGGGGGCTCCTCTGCGTCGATGCGTCCGAGGAAGAACGCCGAGAAGACGTACGAGACCGCATCGAGCGCGAGCGCGTACGGGCCGCGCAGCAGTTGGACAAGGACACCGCCGAGGCTCGTGCCCGCCAAAAACGAGAACGCGCGGCTGCCGTGGATGAGTGAGTTCGCGGCGACGTAGTCCTCGCGCGGCACAACGACCTGGAAGAACGCGCCGTAGGCGACGAAGAAGAACACGCTCAGCGTCCCCGACAGGAACGCGACCACGTACAGGTGCGCCCAGGTGAGGTGGCCGAACGCGTAGGCGACCGGCACCGTTGCGATCAGCGCCCCACGCCCGAGGTCCGTTGCGAGCATCACCTGCCGCCGGCGGCCGCGGCGGTCGACCCACACACCCGCATGCAGCGAGAAAATCAGGTTGGGGATGAGCGCCACGGTCAGCAGCGCGCCCATCTGCGCCGGGCTCGCGTGCAGCGCCAGTACCGCGGTCAACGGCAGCGCGATCAACGTCACCTGGTCGCCGAGCATCGAGATCGACTGACCGATGAAGTACCGGCGGAAGTTCCTGTTCTCGCGGAGGATCGGCGGAAGCACGCCCGTAGAAGCTAGTCGACCGGGATGGACGCTTCGTCCAGGAGCGCCCGCACCTTGCGGGTCAGGTCGTCCGCGCTAAACGGCTTCTGCAAGAACGCGATCCCCGGCTCGAGCACGCCGTGGTGGCCGATCGCCGAGTCGGTGTAGCCCGACGTGTAGAGCACCTGCGTCCTCGGCCGCATCGACGTAACGGCCTGAGCGACTTCGGGGCCGCTCATCCCAGGCATGACGACGTCGGTCACGAGCAGGTCGAGCGTGCCGGAATGCCTGCGCAGCAGCTCGAGCGCGGACGGCCCGTCGCCGGCCTGCAGCACGGTATAGCCGCTGTTCTCGAGGATCTCGGCCACCAGATGGCGCACCACCGTTTCGTCCTCGACGAGCAGGATCGTCTCGTCGCCGGGACGGGGCGCGGCGGCCGCCGGCACGGCGGCGGGCAGGTCTGCCGCCGCTTCTGCCCGCGGTAGCCAGATGCGGAACGACGAGCCCATCCCTGGGGCGGTGTCGACCTCGATCGTGCCGCCGCTCTGCTCGACAATCCCGTAGACGGTGGCGAGGCCGAGGCCCGTACCGCCTTCCTTCGTTGTGAAGAACGGGTCGAAGAGCTGCTGGCGTTCGAGGTCGGTCATCCCGATGCCGGTGTCTGTCATGCGCAGCTCGACGAAATCCCCTTCGTCCGTGCCTGCGTCCGTCGTTTCGATCGTCACCGACCCGCCGTTCGGCATCGCGTCGCGCGCATTGACGGCGAGGTTGACGATCACCTGCTCGACCTGCGTCGGATCGGCCTGCACGGGACTGACGTTCGGGTCGAGCAGTGTCACGAGCTCGACGTCCTCGCCGATCAGCCGGCGCAGCATCATGTCCATGTCGGAGACGACAGCATTCAGGTCGAGCGCGCGCGGCTGCAGGACCTGGCGGCGGCTGAACGCGAGCAGCTGTCCGGTGAGCGACGCGGCGCGCGCCGCAGCCTTGCGGATCTCGTCCGCGTGACGCCGGAGGCGCCCGTCCTCGAGCCCTTCGATCAGGAACTCGCTGTAGCCGGAGATCGCCGTCAAGAGGTTGTTGAAGTCGTGTGCGATACCGCCGGCCAGCCGGCCTACCGCTTCCATCTTCTGCGCCTGGCGAAGTTGCGTTTCCAGTTCGGTCGTGCGTGTCAGGTCGCGCACGACGGCGATATGCCGACCCGGGCGCACATCGGAGGTCGCGACGAACTCGATCCTCCGCTCGCCACCGTCGGGCCGCTTCAGACTGACCTCGGCCTCCCAGGTGCCGTCGCGCATGAAGCCCTTCCACGCCTCAGGGACGGCTTCGTCGGGAAGCAAGTTGTCCAGCCGAATCCCGACCGCTTCGTCGTGGGGGACGCCCATGAGCTCTGCCGCCGCCTCGTTCAAGTCGACAAGCCGGCGCTCGTCATCGGCGACGAGCATCGGTACGACCGAGTGCTCGAACGTCGCGGCGAAGAGCAGGTTTGCCTCGCGCTGCGCGGTGATGTCCTTGACGTGCGAGACGACGTGCGTCGGTGAGCCGTCATACCCGCGGACGAGAGAGACCGTGAGCTCGGCCCACATCACCGAACCGTCCCTGCGCACGTAGCGGTTCTCTCGCTGATAGGAGTCGCGCTCGCCCGAACGGAGCTCCTCGACGGACCGCACGTCGAGTTCGATGTCGTCGGGATGAGTGATGTCGCGTACGTTCAGTTTCGACAGGTCCGCGGGCTCGTAGCCGAGCATCTGGGCCAGGCGGTTGTTCACCTGGACGAAGTTGCCGTCGAGCGCCGTCAGCGCCATCCCGAGGGAGGCGGAGTGGAAGGCGCTCCGGAAGCGACCTTCGCTCTCCTGCAGCGCGCGACGTGCGCGCACCATCTCGGTCACGTTCTCGAAAGTCATCGCGATGCGGTCGGCCGGCAGCGGGAAGGCCTTGATCCAGAACACACCGTGCTCGATGCGTGCGTCGCCGTACTCGACCTCGCCGGCGTCGACGAGCTCGCCGGTTGTTCGCACCCGTTCGAAGATCGACTTCAGCTCGCCCGTCGTGGCCGGCAGGACCTCTTCCAGCGTCGCGCCGACGATCGCCTCGCCGATCACGCCCGTGGCGAGCTCGCTCGCGCGGTTCGCGTGATCGAGGCGGTAGGCGCCGGTCTCGTCGGGGGACCAGATCCAGAGCCCCGTCTGCATGTGCTCGACGACCTGCCCCTGCGTGCGCAACTCGTCCGCGAGCATCTTGCGCGTCTCGAGCTCATTGGCATTCCGGATCACAGTGCTGACGAACTCGGCCATCAGCCGCGTCGTCTCGACGGCGAGCTCGTCGAATGCTTCGGGCTTGGTTCCCACCACCGAGAGCACTCCCTCGATCCGGGACTCGCGATAGAGCGGAGCGCAGATGAGTGAGCGCGCCTGCAGCTTGCGGCAGGCTTCCGCATCGACACGCGGGTCGTTCGCAGTGTCGGGCGAGTAGACGGGTGCCTCGGTCAGCGCGGCGAGGCCCGCGAGGCTGGTCGCGCGGTCAAGGCGAAGTCCGACGAACGCCGCGGCGACGCCCGAGGCCTGCCGAAGGACGGAGTCGCTTCCCTCGAACCATTGCACCGACGCGCCGTCGGCGCCCGCGAGGCGCTGCGCGCGCTCGACGATCGCAGCCGTGACGGCTTCCGGGTCGAGCTCGAGCGCGGAGATCTCCCGTTGCGTCTCGACGATTGCGTGCAACCGGCCGAGGCTCGTCCGCAGACGATCCTCGTTGCGCTTGCGCTGCGTGACGTCGCGCAGTGCCGTGTGCACGCGTCCGTCGTCCAGGACGCGCGACGAGTACTCGACCTCGATCACGGCGCCGTCCTTGCGCCGGAACTTGCGCTCGGCGCGCAGCTCCCGGTTCTGGCGAAGCTCCTTTTGGCGGGGAGGGGTCTCTTCGAGCTCGCACGCCTCGAAGAGCTCTCGCGCATTCATCGTGCGGAGCTCATCGACGGTGTACCAGAGGAGCGCCGCGGCCGCCTCGTTCGCATCGAGCAGTTTCCCGTCGAGATCGCTGACGAGCGTCGCATCGGCCGACTGGTCGTACAGCTCGCGGTACCGGCGTTCGCTGTCCGCCAAGCGCTCGATCAGTGCCGCGTTGCGCAGCGCGATTGCAGCGGACTGGGCCAGCAGCCGCGCGGTCTCGATGTCGTCCTTGTCGAAAGCCTCGGGGTCGGCGCTGCGGACGCCGAGGATGCCGCGGGTCTCGCCGTCGTAGACGATCGGCGCGAGCACGATCGCCCCGGCTCCCTCCGTCAGCGACAAGTCAATGTCCGCGCCGTCGGAGCCGCGCAGAACACGCAGCTCGCCGGTCTGCACGCACGCCGAACCGAGCGTGTCCGTGAGCGGGCACGTCAGGTCCTGTAGCGGCCCGTCGGCCCCCAGCGAAACTTCGAAGTGAGCCATGCCGTCCGCACACGTCGAAAGCGAGGCGCCGTCCGCCAGCGGGAGCTCGAGCAACCGCTCGACGATCGAATGCATGACGGCATGCACCTCGCCGGAGAGTGAGGCAACCTCGAGCTGCCGCTCGACGAGCGTACGGAGGGAAGGGTCGTTCACGTGATCAGACCGAGCCTCAGTGCTGTCGCGACTGCCTGCGTACGGGTGGAGGCTCCGAGCCTGTCGGACGCCTTCCGGAGGTGCGTGCGGACGGTCTCGGAGCTGATGCCGAGTCGCCGACCGATCTCCTCGTGCTGGAGCCCCTCGGCCAGCAGGCCGAGCACATCGAGCTCGCGCTGCGTGAGCTTGCCGCCCGGCGCAGGGTTCTTTGCCAGCGCGGGGTCGAGGTACGAGCTGCCGTTGAGCGCCGCCTCGAGCGCCCGCACGAGGTCCGCGAGCGGCGCCTCCTTGAGCACAAGCGCGACAGCGCCGGCGTCCAGCACTTCGCGGGCCAGCCGTTCGTCGCCATCGGCGGTGTAGACGACGATTCGGGTTTTGGGCGAGGCCTCGCACAACGCGCGCACGAGGTCCGCGCCGGAGAGACGCGGCATCCGGTAGTCGACGAGGGCCAGGTCGGGCTGCTCATCGGTGATCAACGCCACGGCCCGACGGCCGTCGGACGCCGGCCCGACGATCTCGAACCCGTTCTCGGACAGATACGAGGAAACGGCCGACGTCAATGCGGGATGGTCGTCGGCGATCAGACAGCGGGGATCGTTCATTGTTTTACCTCCATGTACATCGGAAAGCTGAGGACGATCACGCGGCCGTGACCAGCCCGCGCACCCGGCTTGCGAGCGCTTCGAGATAACCGCGGCTCTTGACGACGTAGTCGGAGGCACCGTGGCGGAACGCCTCGATCGCCATCTCCTCAGAGCCTTGACCCGTGAGCATGACGATCGGCATCGTCGGATCGTCGGCACGCAGAGCATCGAGGACTTGGATGCCGATCCCGTCCGGGAGGTTGTGGTCGACGACTGCGAGCGACCACGTCGATCCGTTCGAGAGCTCGGCGGCGCGGGCGACACTGCCGGCGCGTGAGACGATCGCGCCCTCCAGCGCACGCTCGAGCACTTCGGTGACAAGCAGCGCGTGATCGTCGTCGTCCTCGACGAGCAACACCGAGAGGCCCGGCACGACGAGTTTGACCGGCGCCTGCTCGAGCAGGTGCAACCCGTCGAGGCTCAGCTGCAGCTCGCCCGACTCGATCAGTCCGAGCACGAGGTCGACGATCTGCGGATCCCACTGCTTGCCGCGCCACTCCCGGAGCTCCTCGACGACCTGCTCGGGCGTGCGAGGTTGCCGGTAGAGCTGCCGTGACGACATGACTTCGACCGAGTCGGCGACGGCGACGATGCGGGCACCGAGCGGGATCTCGTCTGCGCGGAGGCGGTCGGGATACCCCGTGCCGTCCCAGCGCTCGTGGTGGTGGCGCACGATCGGCCGCGCGCCGGCGAGCAGGTCGAGTGGCTCGAGCAGCTTGTCGCCGATCTCCGGGTGCGTCTCGACGATGCGCCGCTCCTCGTCGTCGAGGGCGCTCGGCTTGAGCAGCACACGATCGGGGATCCCGATCTTGCCGACGTCGTGGAGGATCGCCCCGAGGCGCACGGTCTCCACGTCCTCGGGCGGGAGGTCGAGGAGCTCCGCGACGCGGACGGCGAGGGCGGACAGCCGCTCACAGTGACCGTGCAGATATTCGTCGCGCGCCTCGATCGCGTTCGCGAGCGCGCTCGCGAGCGTGGGGGCGAGCAACCGCTCGCGAAGCTCGTCGCGGCTGCGCGCCGCCCGCTCGAGGGCGTCAGCGACCGCCGACTGGAGATCGGAGTGCGCGAACGGCTTGGTGACGAGCCCGGCCGCGCCGCGCGTCAGCGCCTGGCTCAACGTGTCGTAGGTGCCGGCGCCCGTCACGAGGACGACCGGCAGTGAGGCGTGGCGGGCGCGCACGGCCTCGAGCAGCTCCAGCCCGGAGAGGCCCGGCATGACCACGTCGCTGACGACGAGGTCGAACTCCGCCTTTTCGAGCAGCGCGAGCGCACGCTCGGCGCTCTCCGCGCTCGTCACGTCGTATCCGGCGGACTCGAGGATCTCGACGACGAGCATGCGAATGACGTCCTCGTCGTCGATCACGAGAATGCGATTCACGCGGCCACCTCCTCAACGGAGATCGGCAGCCGCAGCGTGAACGTCGATCCGCGGCCCGGCGCGGCGGAGGCGGTCAAGCTGCCGCCGTGCGCCTCGGCGATACCGAGGCTGACGGACAGGCCGAGCCCGGTGCCGCCGGTGAGGCGCTTCGTGGTGAAGAAGGGCTCGAAGATGCGCTCGAGGATCGCGGGCTCGATGCCAGGCCCGTCGTCGGTGACCGACGCAATCACCCAGTCGCCGTCCTGGCGGACGTCGACCTTGACGGTGCCGCCATTCGGCATCGCCTGGCGCGCGTTTGCGATCAGGTTCAGGAAGATCTGCTTGAGCTGATTCGGACTGGCGCTCACGGCCGCGGCTGACGCGTCATACACGTCGACGAGCTCGACACCCTTGTGTGCGTTCGTGCGCCGCACGAGATCGACGGTGGCCTGGACGACATCCTCGAGCGGCACGACATGGCGGTCCTCGGCGTTCTCGCGGGCGAAGTCGAGCAGCGCGCGCACGATCTCCTTGATCTCGAGACCTGTCTGCTGGATCAGCTCGAGGCGCTGCAGCGCCTTCGATCCCGGTTCCGCCTCCTTGAGGAGGAACTCGGTCAGCCCAAGGATCGCGAACAGCGGGTTGTTGATCTCGTGTGCGACGCCGGCTGCGAGCTCCCCGATCGCGGCAAGCTTTCCGCTCTGCACGAGCTGCTGCTGCATGCGCCGCTCCTCGGTGGTGTCCTCGATGAGCGTGAGCAAGAGCGCCGGCTCACCGTCCTCGCCCGGCACGGCGTGCACGGAGATCTGGACGGGCTGCGGCCTGCCGTCGGGAAGGCGGTACACCCGCTCGACGCGGTCGCCCACGACAAATTCGCTTGCGAGGTCCTCGCCCGCCTCCCACCACGGGAATGGCGGCGCGAGGCCGAGGATCTCGTCGACGGGGCGGGCCACGAGCTCGGAAAACGCGCGGTTGACCGTGAGGAGCCGGTGCGTCGTCGGGTCGGCCACCGAGATCGCCGTCGGCATCGCGTCGAAGACTGCCTCGAGCATCTGCCGGTTGAGAACGTTCTCGCGATGCTCGTCGGTGACGTCGCGGAAGACGATCGCCGCGCCGGTCGCGCCGACGGGGGAGACGGTCCCATCGAGCACCAGCTCGCGGCCCTCGAGCGAGACGGCGCGGATCCGGAAGCGCTCGCCCTCGCCGCCCTTCGCGATCGTCTCGTGCCCGGGAATGCCCGGGGTGAGCTCGTACGGCGTGCCGTCGAGCTCGCGCGGATTGTGGTCGGCGACGTTGAAGGCGCTGGGGTCGCTGATCGCGAGGATCCGCTGGGCGGCGCGGTTCAGCACGGCGCCGGAGGGAGAGCTCAGCACGACGCCGTCCGCGACGCCGTCGAGAACGGAACCGAAGTCCTGTTGCTCTCGCTCGCGAAGCGACCGTTCGGCCAGCGTCGTCAGCCGCGTCAGGGTCCGCAGGATCTCAGCGGCCTCGTCGGACTCGATCTCGTCGAGCGCCCGGTGCCACGAAGCGTGGAACGTCGCGCGGACGCTGTCGGCGACGAACGGGACACGGACGACGGTTTCGATGCGGTCAGCGTCCTCGAGAACTTCAGCGGGGAGGCCCTCGAGGATCGGCGGCCCGACATAGGGCTCACCGGTCAGCAGCGCCCGCGTCGTGTGCACGTCGGCCGGGACCGCGACGCCGATCGACCCTGTCGCCGTGCCGGCGGCCGCGCGGATCACGCCGGTCTTGAGATCCGCCGACCAGACGACGACCGCGAGGCGCTCGGCGCTGAGCAACGCGATCCCGGTGTCGGCCAGAACCTGGAATGCCTCATGTAGCGTCGGCGCCTCGTTGACGGCGATCGCAGCGTCGATCAGCTCGTGCTGACGCGCAAGATCTGTAGAAAGTGTGATGCTTGGCCGCAAATGCGTGACTACTTCCCTTTTCGGGGTACGAGACAACTATTGGCAGCAGCCGCCCGCACCGATATCCCTAGAGGTGTGCGGCACCGATCCCCCAAAACGGGGATCCCCGAATCGGGGATCCTGGTGACGGGGACTCTATGAGCTCGTCCTCCCAGGCGCCGCCGATCACCTGCGTGGTCGCCGACGACCACCCCGCGGTGCTCGAGGCCGTCGCCGAATTCCTGGTTCAGGGCGGGATCGAGGTGATCGCGCGCGCCCGGGACGGGGAAGAGGCGCTGGAGAAGATCGAGCAGCGCAAGCCCCAGGTCGCGCTCGTCGACGTGCGGATGCCCAAGCTGGGCGGGATCGAGCTGACGCGGCGCGCCCAGCGCTCCACGCCGGAGACGTCGATCCTCCTCTACACGGGGTACGGCGACCGCGCGCTCCTCACGGAGGCGCTCGACGCCGGCGTCCGGGGCTTCGTCCTGAAGGAAGCGCCGATGGACGATCTCCTGCGCGCCGTGCAATCTGTCGCCTCAGGCGGCACCTATGTCGACCCCGTGCTCGCGGGCACGCTCGCGGCGTCGTCGATCGGGAACAAGCTGCCGGAGTTGACGCAGCGCGAACGCGACGTCCTGCGGCTGCTGGCCGACGGGCTGGCGAACGAGGAGATCGGCAAGCGGCTCTATATCTCGGCCGAGACCGTGCGCACGCACGTCCGGAAGGCGATGGACAAGCTCGACGCCGACACGCGTACGCAGGCTGTGGCCCGCGCGCTGCGCGACCGTTTGATCGCGTAGCTCTTGAAAGTCAGCCCCGACGGGGCTTCGGCTTCTTCGCTGCTGCCGGCTTCGTCGCCGGTGCAAAGGCCTTCGTCGGGCTCGCCGGCTGCGCCACGACCGGGGCGCCGATCAGCTGCGCGAGCACGGCGCGGAATTGCGCAACCGGGATGGCACCGGCCTCGTCGGTCGAGCTCGAAGGCTTCATCGAGTTGTCGGGCGACGGCCAGTAGGCCCACGCGAGCTCCGAGGCGAAGCGCTCGCAGCCGTGGTCGGAGTGCTTCAACCCGGAGATCGAGTAGCACCAGTCCTTGCCGCCGAGCAACTGCAGCATCTGCGCCCGCTTGGCGTCGTCGAAGAGGAAGAAGTCGACCTGGTGGCCCATCTCGTGCTGCACGACACCCCACGCGAAGCGGCCCGAATCGAGCAGGGACGCGTCCAGATAGATCTGGCCATAGGTCGAATAGGAGTCTCCGAACGATCCGATGTGAATCGTGATCGTGCTGGGGATGAGGCCCCAGCTGAAGCTGGAGGCCTCGAGCGCGGAGTGCACCGTCGCCTGCTGCTTGGGCGTCCCGCCGGCGAACGCGTAGTTGCCACCGCCGGCCAGGGCCGACTGCGCGAAGGCGAAGAAGCAGATCGCCGAGAGCAGGGTGAGGAGGGTGCGCCGCATTGCCCTCTTACCCTCGCCCCGCGGGCGCGCCCGAGCTATTCCCGCGCTGTGTACCCACCCCTTGCGATCGCGGTGTGCGCAACCTCCCGACGCGGTGTGTGGCGCCTCCCCACGCGGCGCTCAGGGGCTCCCCGCTCCGGGTGACGGGCGAGTCCGGTTTGCGTACGGACTAATACGCGTCGAGAACTGCGCTGCGGCGGGAGGCCCGCTCGAGGTACCGGAAGAACACGAAGCCGGCGGCAGCGTAGGCGACGGCAATGCCGGCCTCGGCCCAGACGAGCCCGGCGACCTGGGAGAGCGGCGCGCCCGCCGCGACCTCGCGCGCCGCGGCGATCCCGTGCGTCAGTGGCAGGCAGCGGCCGACGAGGCTCATCCACCCAGGCAGTACGTCCAGGGGGATGTTCACGCCGCAGAAGAGCAGCATCAGGAAGTAGGCGAGGTTCGCGGCGAAGAAGACGTCCTTGGCCCGGAGGCCGACCGAGCCGAGCAGCATCCCGAAGCCCGTGCACGACCCGACCGTGACGAGCAGGATCGCGGCGAGCGCGGGAACCGAAGCGAGCCCGGGCCGGAAGCCGAGGAAGAGCGCTCCGGCCGCGAACGTGAAGACCGAGACGAGCAGGCCGTTTGCGAGCACCGGCAGGCCGCGGCCGAGGAAGACGGCGGCGCGATTCGCCGGCGAGGCGAGCAGCGGCCCGAGCGTGCCGAACTGGCGCTCGTTGGCGACCGACATCGTCATCCCGTACACGGAGGACATCGCGCACACCTGCACCGAGTTGCCGACGATGTAGAAGTCGCGCGACTGCGCATGTGCGTACTGGCCGAGCTTCGTGAAGAAGATCAGCTGGAAGAGCGGGCTTCCCAGCATCGTGGGGATGTACATCGCCGGGCGGATCCAGTTGAAGAGCCCGCGGTAGGCGATCGCGCCGCCGACGAAGAACACGCGCAGCCAGCCCGTCATGTCAGCGAGAGCGTCGCGCGCGCCCGGGCGAGGTGCTCGAAGAGCCGGAACGTGTACGCCGAGATGGCGATCGAGGCGACCCCCAGGACGAGCAGCATCCCGAGCGGCCCCCAGACATCGCCGCCGAGCGCTGCGTGGCGTAGCGCCAGTACGCCCCAGTAGGGCGGCAGCGCCCAGGAGATCGGCCGCGTCCAGGTGGGGAGGATCGCCGTCGAGAAGACGAGCCCCGATGCGATCCAGACCGGGTACTCCAGCAGGTTCGAGAGCGCGTTCGCGTAGCGGTAGAGCACGAACGTCGACGCGAGGACGAGGCCCATCAGCCCGAGCGCGACGACGGTCGCGGGCAAGGCGAGCGCGAACAGCCACGGGTGCGCGAGGTGCAGCGGCACGCCGAACACGATCCGCCCCCAGATCAGCGTCGCGGCCAGCGAGTACATGCCGGTGAAGGCGTTCGCGAGCGAGAAGGGCAGATAGACGAGCGCCATCGACGGCGGCGCCGCGACACCGAGCTCGAGTGTCCCCTGCCAGCGCTGCCATTGGATCATGCCGCCCGACCCGAAGAGCGTCGTCGACCAGACGCCCATCATTCCGGCGCCGAGCGCCGCGTAGAGCAGCGTCCCCGACCGGCCGCCGGACTTGAACATGTAGTAGGCGATCGTCGCGAAGATCACCGGCTGCACGGTCGAGGTGAGCAGGAAGAAGCTCGAGGTGCCGAGCATCTTCAGGTTCATCACGAACCCGCTCCAGACCACGCGCAGGACGCTCATGCGATACCGAGCGACGCATGACGGCGGCTCTGCGTCTCGAAGAAGCGGATAATCGCGAGACCGCCGACCGCATAGATGACACCGACGCCGAGCTCGCGGCCGAGCAGGCCTTGAACGTTCGTGAGCGAGCTGCCGTGCGCGACGGCTCGCGCGGCCGCGATCGCATGTGTCAGTGGCAGCCACGACGAGATGCGCGCCATCCAGTCGGGGAGCGAAGCGACGGGCACGTTCGCCCCGCAGAAGATGAGGAGGATCCCGACGAGGAGGTTCGAGAGCACGGAGGTCTCACGAATGCGCAGTCCGAGCCCCGCATTGATCAAGCCGAGCCCCGTGCAGGACAGGCTCGCGATAAGCACGACGACCGCCAGTGGTGCGAACACCGACGTCGGAAACGTGACGCCCAGGATCAGCCCGCCGACGAGGAGCGAGAACGCGGCGGTCAGGAACCCGTTCAGGATGACGGGCAACGCCCGCCCGAGGAAGAGCGGCAGCCGCCCGGCCGGCGAGATCAGGATGTAGCCCAGCGTCTGCTGGTACCGCTCGCCCGCGATCGTCTGCGTCATGGCGAAGAGGCACGGCACGGCCGCGTACTGCATGGCGTTGCCGACGACGTAGAACTCGTCAGAGCGCAGGTTCGCCGCGCGCCCGATGAACGCGAACAGCAGGATCTGGAAGACGGGCTGCACGACGAGGATCAGGAAGAAGATGGAGGGCGTCATCCACGAGAAGAGCGCGCGGTAGCTGATCAGTCCGCCGAGGAAGAAGACGCGCAGGTTCGTCATGCGAGCGAGAGGGTCGCGCGCCTGCGCGCGGAGTCGAGGACGACACGGAGCATCACGACGCCGAGCGCCAGGTAGACCCCGGCGAGGCCAACGCAAAGCAGGAGCGGCCCGAGGGGCGCTCCGCCGTAGGCCGCCTCCCGGATCGCCCGCATTCCCCAGGTCGGCCCGAGCACCCAGGAGAACGGATGTGCCCACCCGGGGAGGAGGGAGACCGGGACGAGAAAGCCACAGACGAGCCAGATCGGGTATTCGAGCGCTGCGCCGATCGCCCAGGCCCGACGCGACCCGACGAATGACACGGCCATCAGGAAGCCGAGGCTCGCGATCGTCAGCACGGTGCCGACCAGCCCCAGCGCGAAGAACAGCGGATGGATGATCGTGATGTGGATGCCAAAGAGGACGCGGGCCCACAGGAGCGTCCCGGCGACGCAGTAGAGGCCGATGGTGGAGGCCGCCAGCGTGATCGGCAGCAGGATCAGCGCGAGGTGGCGGGGCGCGACGACGAGCAGTTCGAGCGTGCCGGACCACCGCTCGCGCTGCAGGGCGGAGCTCGCGGGGACGCTCGTCGCGGTCCAGATCCCCATCACCGCGGCCGCGAGCCCGATCGGGCCGAGGGTGGACGATCCGTGGCCCGTCCGGAACATGAAGAACGCCACGGTGGCGTAGAAGAGCGGCCAGATGACCGCCATCGCCCCGTCGAAGGCGGAGCGCGACATCATCTTCACGTGCATCAGCCAGGCGAGGCCGAGCACCCGGAGGCTTGCCATCACTCCGCCGTGACGAGCGCGACGTATGCGTCCTCGAGCGTCGGCTCGCGCGACGCGACGCGGCCCACCTCGACGCCGTCGAGCTGAGCCAGCAGTGGCTGGGTCAGCTCCCGCTCGCCGGTGGTCTGCACGATCAGGAGCTGCTTCTGATCCTGCTCCTCGACGGTGACGGCGGTCACGCCGTCGACGCCGCGCAGACGGACGACGGTCGCCTCGTCGACGCCGAAGACCTCGATCTCGGTCACGCGGCCGCCGGCGACGTTCCCTTTCAGCTCGGCGGGAGTGCCCTGCCCGACGATCGAGCCCTTGGCGATCACGGCGATGCGATCGCACAGCGCGTCGGCCTCGAACATGTAGTGCGTCGTCAGGAGAACGGTCTTTCCGACGGTGATCAGGTCGGCGATCATCTGCCGCAGGTCGCGCGCGCCGACCGGGTCGACACCGATCGTCGGCTCGTCGAGGAAGACGACCTCGGGGTCGTGGAGGATCCCGCGGGCGATGTGCAGACGCTGGCGCATGCCGCGGGAGTAGCCCTCGACGCGTTCCTTTTCGCGGCCTCTCAGGCCGACCAGCTCGAGCACCTCGTCGATCCGCACCCGCTGCCGATGCCCGGAGACGCCGTACAGCTCGGCGAAATACCGGAGGTTGTCGTAGGCGGAAAGCCGCTCGTAGAGCCCGCGGTCGCCGCCGAACACGTAGCCGATCCGCTTCCGCACCTCGCGCGCGTTGTCGACGACGTTGTGGTCGAGCACGCGCGCCTGGCCGGTCGTCGGCAGGAGCAGCGTGATCAGCATCTTGATCGTGGTCGTCTTGCCCGCGCCGTTCGGACCGAGCAGCCCGAAGAGCTCGCCGCGTTCGACGCTGAACGAGATTCCGCGCACGGCTTCGACGTCCAGGCGCTTGCGGCGGATGACGCCGGTCGTCGTCTGGTAGGTCCTGCGCAGGTCTATGGCTTCGATCACCGCCATGCTCACGACCCTAGCGACAGCGGGTGTCATCGGTCATTCGGTGCAGCACCGGCCGATCACGGTCGTGCATGTCGCAGGAACGGGGCCGCGGATCCTCGTCGTCGGGTGCATTCACGGCAACGAGCCCGCCGGAATCGCGATCGTGCGTGCGCTCGAGCGCACGCATCCGAAGGCCGACCTGTGGCTCGTGCCGGTGCTGAACCCCGACGGCCTGGCGGCAGGGACGCGCCAGAACGCGCACGGTGTCGACCTCAACCGGAACTTCCCGAGCCTGTGGCAGCCCTTCGGGCATCCGGGCTCGACGTACTACG
>DATBDB010000209.1:0-4761 GCA_036270155.1 Gaiellaceae bacterium | reverse complement strand
ACGGCGCCGAGCGCCTGTGCCGTCGCGCCCATCACCTGCCCTTCGACGATCTGCGGGTTGATGCGCTTGCCGCAGTCATCGACCGCGACGTAGTCGACGATGTCGTAGTAGCCCGTCTCGGGATCGACCTCGATCACCGCGATGTGGACCTGGGCTGCGTACGTGAGCGTGAGGTTGCCGAACTTCTTCTCGATGTCGGGCACCTGGAACGGCGGCCGGTAGACGTAGCGGCAGTTGAGCGTGACGCCGAGGTCTTCCGGCAGGCCGGCGTTGTTCGCGTTGATGATCGCGCCGCATGCCATGAACGGCAGTGCTGCATCCGGGTTGTCCTTGATGCGCACCGTGCCCTCGGCGAGCTCGAGCGCCTCTTCCGGGACGCCGCCGAAGACGGCGCCCGCGAGCTTCTTCATCTCGGCCGCGAGCATGTCGGCGGCGCCTTTCACGGCGCTCAGGCCGGTAACTGCGAACTGCGACGCGTACGTGCCGGAGAAGCCGGCGTGCGAGTTCCAGTACGAGTCGTGACCGGAGCGCACGTGCACGTCGCCGACCGAGCACTGGAGGATGTCCGCGACGACTTGCGCGGCCGTCGTCTCGTGCCCTTGCCCCTGCGGTGTGGTGCCGAGCGTGACGACGATCTCGCCCAAGATGTCCAGCTTGACCGTCGCGACCTCGTTGTTCCCGGAGAACTGCAGCTCGTGGTTGATCATGCGCGACTGGCCGAAGTTGTTCGTGCCCGAGTCGAGCGTCGATCCGATCCCGATTCCGAGCAGCTTCCCGCGTGACGCGGCATCGGCGCGCTTCGCCTCACGGTCGTTCCAGCCGGCGAGTTCGAGCCCGATGTCGAGCATGCCCGCGTAGTCGCCCGAGTCGTAGATGCAGCCGTTGGGCGTCTCGTACGGCATGTCCTCCGCGCGGATGTAGTTCTTCTTCCGGATCTCGACCGGATCCATGTCGAGCTCGCACGCCACGATGTCGATGACGCGCTCCGTGAACCAGAGGTGCTGCATCCGCGAGTAGCCGCGGTTCGGCGAGACCGGCGCCTTGTTCGTCGCGACCTGCGTGAACTCGAGGCGGATGTGGCGCCACCGGTACATGCCGGGCGTCACCTGGGCCCAGATCACGCCGCCGAGCGGCTCGTAGCGCAGCCACGCGCCCGCATCGTCGAGCGCCTTCGTGCGGAAGCCGAGCAGCGTGCCGTCGTTCTTGACGGCGACCTCGGTGTCGTGGAACCAGCGCTCGTTGCCGTGCGACATCGACGAGTGAAAGTCGGTGCGCCACTCGGTCCAGTTGACCGCACGGCCGAGCTTGCGGGCGAGCAGGCAGCACGCGACGAGCTGCGGATGCGTGGTGATCTTGTTGCCGAAGCCACCGCCGATGTCCTGCGTGACGAAGCGAAGCTTGTCGAGCCCCGTCCGCATCGCCGGGCCCATCATGATCGCGGCGAAGCCGGGGAACTGGTTGTTCGTGTGGATCGTCCACTGCCCGACGCCGCGGTTGAACTCGACGACCGCGCCGTTCGTCTCGAGCGGTGTCGAGTTGAAGCGATGGAAGTGCAGCTCGTCGATCTTGACGATCTTGTCCGCCTCGGCGAACGCGGCATCGAGGTCGCCCCACTCGTAGACGCCTTCCCACATCAGGTTGCCGCCGGCGTCCTCGTGGATCGTCGGCACGCCCTCGTCGCGCGCGTGGCGCGCGTCGGTGATCGCCGCGATCGGCTCGTACTCGATCTCTACGAGCTCCGAGGCGTCGCGTGCGAGCTCGCGCGTCTCGGCGACCACGGCAACGATCGCCTCGCCGACGTAGCGCACCTTGCCGACTGCAAGCGCGTAATCCTTGATGTTGCCGCCCGGCACCGAGGAGATCTGGAAGAACGGATCGGTGAGCGACGCGACCTCCTCGCCCGTCAGCGTCCCGTAGACGCCGGGCGCCGCCTCGGCCTTCGAGACGTCGAGGGAGGTGATGTGCGCGTGCGCGTACGGCGAGCGAACGAAGTGGATGTAGCCCATCCCGTGCCGCTTGACGTCGTCGACGAAGACGCCCTTGCCCTCCAGCAGGCGCCGGTCTTCCTTGCGCGGCACGCTCTGACCCTTGTAGGTCTCGGCCCCAGCTTCAACTTCAACAGTCTCGACCTCGGTGGTCTCGGGCGTCGTCGTGGTGGTCATTCGGACGCTGCCTTGACTGCGTCGAAGATGTTCCAGTAGCCGGTGCAGCGACAGATGTTCCCCTGCAGCCCCTTCTTGATCTCGTCCTCGCTCGGGTGCGGGTTCTCGCGGAGCAGCGCGGTCGCGCTCATCAGCATCCCCGGCGTGCAGTAGCCGCACTGCAGCGCGTGGTGGTCCTTGAACGACTGCTGGAGCTTGTTCAGCTCGTCGCCATTGGCGAGCCCTTCGACCGTCTCGACGCTCGAGCCGTCGGCCTGGACGGCGAGCATCATGCAGCTCTTCGTCAGCGTGCCGTCGACAATCACGGAACACGCACCGCAGTTGCCCGTGTCGCAGCCAATGTGGCTGCCGGTCAGGTCGAGGTCGTCGCGGATGAAGTGGATGAGCAGCTTGCGCGCTTCCACCTCGCGCTCGTAGGTCGTGCCGTTGACGGTGACGGTGACCGTCCGTTCTTTCGCGAAGGTTCCGGCTTCCACGTCTGTGTCAGCTCCTGTTTTCGGACGCCTGGTTGACCGCGCGCACCGCTACGACCTGCGCAAGGTGCGCCCGGTACGCGCTCGAAGCGTGCACGTCGGAAGGAGGATCGAGGTTCGCGCCCTCGACGGCGGCGCGGACGGCGTCGGCATCGGCTGACGCGGGATGCAGCACGACCGGTACGGCGTCGACGCAACCGAGTGCAATCTTGAGACCGCCGTTGAGCGACGCAGCAGCGCTGACGATGCACGTCCCCTCGGCGCCGAGCGTGACGGCCGAGAAACCGTCCGCGCGCCCGGCGGGAATGCGAATCGTGGTCAGCAGCTCGCCGGTCTCGACCGCGGTCATGTACACGCCGAGGAAGAACTCCTCCGACGAGACGGTGCGCGAGCCGTCTGCGCCCGCGATCACGAACTGCGCGCCGAGCGCAGCGAGCAGCGGCGGCAGGTGGTTCGTCGGGTCGTTCGTGCAGACGTTGCCGCCGATCGTGCCCCGGTTGCGCACCTGCACGTCGGCGATCTGCGCGCAGACCGCGCCGAGGATCGGCCGCGCGCGCGCCTCACCCGACTCCATGATCTCCGTGTAGGTCGCCATCGCGCCGATCTCGAGCATCCCGTCGCCGCCGAGCTCGATCCCCTTCAGCTCCTCGATGCGGCTGAGATCGACGAGCCCGTCCGGCGAGCCGGCGCGCGCCTTCATCACGTTGATCAGCGTTTGACCCCCCGCGAGCGCGCGGGAGCCGTCATCGGAGCGCAGCAGCTCGAGCGCTTCTTCAAGCGATCCCGGCCGCGCATATCCGACCTCACGGAGAAGCATCTCAGTGCATCTTATAAAATGTCAGGTGCCGGGAATGCAAGTGGTTACCGCCAAAACGTCGCACTTTGTGTTGAGTCAACACAAGTTAAGCGAGCAGCACGCGGTGGCGGGCCAAAGCGCCGAGGACGGCGTCGATGTCCTCGACCGTGTTGTAGGCGTGCGCGGAGACGCGGAGGTTGCTGTCGCGCTCCGAGGTGACGATCCCGTCCTGCTCCAACGCAGCGACCAGTCCCGGCGCGTCCGTTGACGCGATGCAGACGAGCGCGCCTCGCTTCTCGGGGTCGCGCGGGGTGACGACGGTGCCGCCCAGCTCGTCCACGCCCGCGATCAGCCGCTCGTTGAGCGCGGTCACGTGCTCGCGGGTGTCGGCGACCCCGATCTCCTCCATCAGCTCGATGCCGGCGATCCCTGCGTAGATCGCGGGGACCGGCGGCGTCCCGGACTGGAAGCGGCGCGCCGTCGGGGACGGCGAGTAGTCGCTGATGTCCATCTCGAAGATGTTCTTGTCCGCGAACCAGCCGGTCTGCGTGGGCAGCAGCTCCTCCGAGAGGCCCGGCCTCGTCCACATGAACCCGAGCCCGGCCGAGCCGAGGAGGTACTTGAGGACACCCGCCGCGACGACGTCGACGCCGAGCTCGGTCACGTCGAGCGGATACGTGCCGATCGCCTGGTAGGCGTCCAGCACGACGAGCGCGCCGCGCTCGTGCGCGATGCGCGCGATCTCCTCGACCGGAAGGCGCGAGCCGTTGCGATAACACACGGCCGCGATCGAGACGACCGCCGTCTGCTCGTCGATCGCCTCCTCGAAGCGCTCGAGCGGAATCTCCGAGCCGTCGGCCGGAACATGCACCACCTGCGCGCCGCGCAGCTCCTGCGCGTGCCAGATCTGGCCGATCGTCGGGAACTCGAAGTCGCTGATCACGACCTTCGACCGCTGCCCGAAGTCGATCGCGCTTGCGAGCGGGCTCACGCCTGCCGAGAGCGACGTCGTCACTGCCACGTCGTCCGGCTCGCCGTTCACGAGCCGCGCGAACGCGCCGCGTGCGGCTTCCGTGCGCTCGACCCAGTAGTCCCACGGCGCGCCACGCTCATCCCAGCCGGTGAGGTACTCGTCGTAGGCGGCGCGCACCGAGTCGGAGAGCGCGCCCTGTGAGCACGAGTTGATGTAGACGAGCCGCTCGAAGATCGGGAAGCGTGCGCGACAGGCAGCGACGTCGGCCCTAACGGCCAAGGTACGCCTTCCGCAGCTCCTCGTTCTCGCGCAACATCGCCGCCGGTCCTTCTAGCACGAGCCGCCCAGTCGAGAGGA
>DATBDB010000208.1:0-7455 GCA_036270155.1 Gaiellaceae bacterium | reverse complement strand
GGAGATTCACACCGGAACGGCGAGATCCTCGAAGTGCTCGGCGAACCGATGCATCCCCACTTCAATGTCCGCTGGGAGGACGGACATGTGTCGGTGCTCTTTGCCGGCAGCGACATCGTCATTTCTCGCCCGGACGCGGAGACCTAACCGCTCACTCAACGGCAATTGTCCACAGCACCACGCCCCTCGCCGGCCCGGGGTTTGCGGGCGCGGGCTTCGCCTGTCCGTCGGTAGAAGGCCCTTTCGGTCGGTCGGCACTAGCCGCGGTCGGACACCAGCCGCAGCGCGACCTTCGGACACTCCTTGACCGCTCGCCGTGCATGCGTCTCCAGGCCGGGCGGCACGGGCCTCGGATCGATGATCGGATAGCCCCAATCGTCGGCCTCGATCCACTCGGGAAAGAGCTCGGCACAAAGACCGTGGCCGTCGCACGCGATCGGGTCGACCTGCAGCTTCTTCATCCGCGCATGCTCCCGACCGGCAGCACACCGCGATCGCGACCGCGGCAACGCCCGGTGCGCAGATGAAGTGCCAGCTCGTCCTCGAACACCGCGAGCGCGCTGTTCACGAATCGCGCGGCACCGTCCGGATGCCGGCAGGCGCCTCGTGCCGTCACCTGCTGTGCCCATCGTGCGAGCTGGATGCGACGGTCGCCGGTCTTCCCTGCAGCGATCTCCTCGAGCCCGGACGCGAGCGCCGCGAGACCGTGGACGCAAGGTCCGCACTGGCCCGCGCTTTCGTTGGCGAGATAACGCGTCACGCGCGCGCTTTCACGAACGCCGCAAGCATCCGCCGGAAATGCGACGACGACTCCGGCACCGAGGCCGCCCGCAACGGTGAGCGGATGAGCGGCGTCTCGCGTCCAGCCGCCGAAGTAGCCACCGACGAGGAATGCGCTCAGGGGCTCCGTCGCGCCGCCCGCCTGCTCGATCAACTCCGAGACGCGAGTGCCGAGCTCGATTTCGTACACGCCCGGACGGCGCACGCTGCCGGAGAGCGTGACGAGCGCTGTCCCCGGCTCTGCTTCGGTCCCCATCGACCGGAACCACCGTGCCCCAAAGCGCGCGATCAGCGCGACGTGCGCGAGCGTCTCGACGTTCTGAACGAGGGTCGGCGCCCCTCGAAGGCCGCGCTCGAAGGGGTAAGGGGGCTTCATGGTCGGCTTGGGCCCGTTGCCGGAGAGAGCGCTCAGAAGCGCCGTCTCTTCACCGCTGACGAAGCCGTCGGTGACCGGGCTGACGCTCCACTTCACCCGGTCGCGCCGCTCCTTCAACGCGGAAACGAGCGCGTCCCGTTCGTCGTTCCGCCCCCGCGCCAGCCCGACGACGATCTCTCGCGCTCCGATCGCGGTGGCCGCGGCGGCGGCGCCGTCGAGCACGAGGTGCGGGACGAGGCGAAGCAGCGCACGGTCCTTGCCGCTCGCCGGCTCGCCCTCGGTCGCGTTGACGACGACCACGGGGCGGCGGCGCTGCGCAGCGACGGCTGCGAGCTTCTGCCCCACCGGAAACGCGCCCCCGCCCCGTCCACGAAGGCCGCTCGACTCGAGCATCGCGACGAGGTCGCCCTCCGGCTCGAGCGGCCCGTAGAGCCGGAGGTGCTCGTCGAGTTGGACCGCGCGATTGTCGTCCCTCACGCCGCCGAGCAGACGTGCAACACCGGCAGGCGCGTCGACGGGCGCGCGGCCCATCGCCGAAGCGGCCATCAGTTGGTTCCCGGCGTCGCGTCCATCGTCCCCGTGACAACGCCGCTTTGCGCGTTGATGTTCAAACCGAATGAGAGCTGAAGGCGCGCGCCGGACGCGGTCGCGACATCGACGATCACGCTGCGGCCGGAGAGCGATGTGACGCTGCCGAGGTACACGGCTTGTGTTCCGGCCGGCACGTAGGAGATACCGCTCGCCGTCATCGACACGCCCCCCTGCAGCGGCTGCCCGCGCAGGTCCAAGCGGAATGTTCCTCCCGCACCGCCGTGCACGCGACCGCGGATCACGACGTCGAGCAGCCCGTCCGCTCGGTTCGTCTCTTTCTCCGACCCGGTCAGCGTCGCCGAGAACCTCGTCCGGGGCAGCGAGACCCGCTTGACCGAGGCCGTCGCCGTGCGCGTCGTCGTGCGGCTGCTCGCGAGCAGCGAGACAGGCGTCCCGGCGCGCCGCGCCCAACCGCCCTGAGCCGGTCCCGACTCGTACCACCAAACGACCGCGACCGGCACAACGAGCGCGGCGGCCGCTCCCGCAAAGCGCACACCCGCCGGCGCGCTAGACGAGCGCGCGACGCGCACCAACGCGGCGAGCACGACTACGCCAATCGACACGGCGCCGACGATGCGCATCCAACCGAAGGCGGCGTCACTGCCAGTCCCCAACGCATGCACGAGCGCGACCGGCCACGAGGCGTAGGCGAGCCAGTGGACGTAGCGCCACGCGCGGTACCCGATGCGCTCGCGCAGCAGGCTCGTCACGACGAGCGCGAGCAGCAGGTCGGATGCCACCGCGCCGAGCCCGAGCCAGATCGGCCGGTACGACGAGACGAACGGGATGAACGCGTCCCGTACACCGATGGGCGTGTAGCCGTCGGCGACAGTCGTCACCACATGCCCTGCGACGAAGCAGATCGCGAGCAGTGTGAGGTTCCGGTGCAGGCCCGTCGTCACGAACCGTGGCCAGCGCTCGGATCTCCAGCGCGTGACGCTGAGCACGCCCAGCGCAACCGATGCGGTCAGGAGCACCAGCGCGCCGACTCCCAGTGAGCGCGTCAGGTACCAGTACACCGTCCCGTTGCCGGCGGCCGCGAGGGTCATGCGGCAAGCGGCTCGTCGTCGGGCCAGCCCGCGACCTGCACCACGGAACCGTCACGACGAACGAGGCGCGAGGGCAGGCGGGCAGCCGCGAGCCCGTCGACGGCCTCTGCGCCACGTACGAGCGCCGTAGTCGCCGCGACGTTCGCATCGAGACAGGTCGCCGCGGCGACGGTCACGCTTCGCCACGGGGTGACCGCGGGCCGGCCGGAACGCGGGTCGAGGATGTGATGAGCCTCACCCTGCTCGGTCTGCCAGCGGCGCACCGAGGTGCTCGAGGTTGCGAGGCCACCCGTCGTGATCGCGACGGTCGGCCCGGGGCCGCTGGGCGGCGCCGCGTGGTCCTCGGCGATGCGCACCGGCCAGCCGCCTGCAGGGGCCTGCCCTGCGACAGCGATGTCGCCGCCCAGGGAGATGAGGACACCGGCTCCGATCGCGGCCGCGATCGCCTGAGCCGCGTCGTCCGCGGCCAAGGCCTTGGCGGTCGCGCCGAGATCGAGCTCGACTCCTTCCGGGATCAACAGGACCCGCTGCTCATCGTCGAGCTCGACGGCCTTCCACGCCTCGCGCTGCGGCGGCGCCGGCGCAAGCCGCCACGTCGCCCGCTCGCGAACGAGCGCGAAGGTTCGGTCGTAGCCGGCCGCACGCAGCTGCGAGCCGAGGGTCGGGTCGACGGAGCCACCCGACGCGCGTGCGGCGTCGAGCGCGACCCGCACTGCGCGCGCTAGCAACGGGCTCACCGACACAGCGACGCCGGGGTGCGCGTTCACCCATGCGAGCTCGGAGTCGGTCCTGAAGCGACTGCACGCCAGGTCGAGCGAGCGGATACGTTCTTGGAGCAGCTCGCTCGCTGTGTCGAGCAACGCCGTTTCGGTCGCGACGACCGTCGCGGTGGTCCCGAGCGCAGGGAACGACACCGTGGTGAGCGGGTCGCTCATGACCCGCCGGAGCTGACGACAGGAGGCTGATAGGTCGGAGTCGGGGCCGGAGTCGGTGCCGGCGCTTGGGACGATGGCGCAGGCGCTGCGCTTCTCGACTCGACGAGCGGCGGGGCTGGAGCCTGGACGACCTTTGCAGGCGCCGACGAGGACGTGGTGTGAACGGTTGCCGCCTTCGGATGGGTCGAGGCTGCCGCCAGGGCTGCGAACGCGCCGCCGAGGGCAGCCATCGCCGCCACGGAGACCTGCGTCGCGCGGCGGAGCCGCCGCGCTGCTCCGTCGCGCGCCAGGGCGGCGGCGCGGGGCCTTTCGAGCGGATCGGTCATGGCCGCAAGGTCGCAGCGGCAGATGAGGCCCCAATGAATCGACGCTAGGAGTCTCCTAAGAGACCGAGCGGTGCACGGTGAGCCAAACGTCGGCGCCGCCCTGCAGCCGATTCGTCGCGCCCGCGGTCCCACCGTGAGCGCTCGCGATCAACTGCACAATCGACAGCCCTAGCCCGGCGCCACCGCCTCCCCGGGCTTCGTCCGCCCGGCTGAACCGTTCGAACGCCCGGGGAAGGAACGCTTCGGCGAACCCGGGACCTCCGTCGGTGACGTGCAACTCGACAACACCGTCGCTCAACTCGGCGAAGAGCACGATGTCGCCGGCGCCGTAGGCGATGGCGTTGTCGACGAGGTTGTCCAGAGCCTGCTCGACACGGACTGGATCCGCGTCCACGATGGCCGACGTCGGACGGATGCGTACCTGACGATCGACGCTGCGTGCGCGGGCAGCGAACCGGCGTGCGACGTTCTCGAACAACCCTTCGAGATCGGTCCGTTGTCTACGGAGAGGCAACGACCCGTCCTCGGCCCGCGCGAGCAACAGAAGGTCGTCGGCGAGCCGCGACAGGCGCTCGGTCTCCTCGAGCGCCGAGCCGAGCGCGAACCTGAGCTCCTCCGGGGATCTTGGCCGACGGAGGGCGAGCTCGAGCTCCGTTCGGAGCAACGCGATGGGCGTGCGCAACTCGTGACTCGCGTCGGCGACGAACCGGCGCTCGTGCTCGAGCGCCGACCCGAGACGGGCGAGCATGTCGTTCAGCGTGACTGCGAGCCGAGAGATCTCGTCTCGGCCACGGGGAACAGGCAACACACCAGGCGCGGCGGCGGTCACCCCTGCCGCGCGCCGGCGCATTGCTTCGACAGGCCGTAAAGCCGCCGCGGCGAGCGCATAACCCGCGAACGACGCCAGCAGCACCGCGAGCGGCCCGGCGATGAGGAACTCACGATAGATCCGGTGCAGCGCCTCCTCGCGCACCGCGAGCGAACGGGCGACAACGACTGCGCCGCCCTTCGGCACGGGCACGGCGAGCACCCGCCACTCGCCGGGCCGACTCGTCAGGTGGATCGTCCGCAGCAGACGCACGCCGTGGGCAGTCCGCGCGGCGTCCGCGGGCATCAGCAACGACGGCAGGTTGCGCGGCGTCGAGCGGACCGGCTTGCCATCCGGACCGAGCAACTGAGCGAGCGTCGCCCCGCCTGCCAGCTCCGGATCGACGAGGTCCCGCCCGACGTTGGCACTCGCCAACAGATCGCGCGTCTGACCCTGGAGCGTCTGGTCGACCGAGGACAGCAACGCAGAGCCCACCCGGACGTACACGAGGACCGCCATTGTCCCGATCACGCACGCCATCGCCACGGCGAATGCGAGCGTGAGCCGGACGCGGATCGGCAGCCTGCTCAAAGCGCCTCGCGCAGCCGGTAGCCCACGCCGCGCACGGTTTCGATCGTGTCTCGACCGACCTTCGCGCGCAGGTTACGAACGTAGACGTCGATCACATTTGACCGCCGCTCGAACGACATGTCCCACGCGCCGTCAAGCAGCTGGTCGCGCGACAGCACTGCGCCCGCATTGCGCAGGAACAGCTCGAGCAGCGTGAACTCCTTTCCGGAGAGCTCGAGCTCAGCATCGGCACGCCAGACGCGGCGCGCCGCCGGATCGAGACGAAGCTCGCCGACGATCAGCAAAGTCGGTCGTTCGGTAGGCGCCCGCCTCGTCAACGCTCGCAGCCGCGCGAGCAGCTCGTCGAACGCGAACGGCTTGGCGAGGTAGTCGTCCGCGCCTGCGTCGAGGCCCGCCACGCGGTCCTCCACGGCGTCTCGCGCGGTGAGCATCAGTACGGGCGTCCAAATCTCGCGCTCGCGGAGTCGGCGGCAGACGCTGAAGCCGTCCAGGCCAGGCAGCATCACGTCGAGCACGATCACGTCGAACGGGGCTGCTTCCGCCATCCAGGCAACGTCCTCGCCCCGTCCAGCGACGTCAGCCGCATGGCCTTCTTCGCGCAAGCCTCGCGCCACGAGCTCGGCGAGCTTCCGTTCGTCCTCCACGATGAGCACGCGCACTGGGTCAGTCTCGCGCGCACAACGTGAGGCGGACATGAACACCGCCTGCGGCCGTCAGGCACGACCCGTCGGACCGTCGCGGAGAACAACGCATTGGGGCCCCGCGTCGCCAGGGCCCTAATGTTCGCGCGTCAGCCGGAAGGACGATTCGTGATGTGCACGGACACGTTGCCGTTCGCGCAGGACTCGCCGCCACGTAGCGCAACGATGCCCTCGGTGCTGTTCTTGCCCCCGGTCTTGTACGCAACCTCGGAATCGCCGCGATCCTTCTCGATTTCGGAAAACTCGACCTTGTAGCCCGCCTCGTTGATCCGATCCTTGTACTCGACGTACATGCCTTCGAGACTTTCGGTGCTGTAGCCGTCGACGATCACGGACGGGCCGCTCTTCGTCGCGCTGACGTAGGTAACGGCGTCAGGCTGCGGGAATCCTGCCGGCAGGCCCGTCGGCTTCGACGTCGCCGAGCCTTCACACGTGATCGTGCCGCGGCCGCTGCCGGCCGCCGCAGCTGCCGCTTCATTCGCCTTCTCGGCCTCGCTCTTGCCGCAGCCGGCTGCCACAAGCAGCAGACCGGCAACGAGCACTCCCATGACGATCTTGCGCATGTTCCCCCTCGCGTGAACAAATGAATGTGGCGGATGAGTAGCGGCACCGTTGAGCAGTTGTCAAGCCGGGAACCACCGGCCCAACCGCACATGTGTTGCCCCCACGTGCAACAGTCAAAACGGCCGCGAAACGCGCGTGATATCGGAGCTCGCACCGACTCGGAGACACGGATCAAGGGCGCGGTGATATCGAACAACCGCGGGCGCCGGTACCTCTCGCCGAATCTCGGTACGCCGCCTCCTGGGTGTCACAAGGAGGCGAAAAACGTTTCGTTACGGCTCGGGAACCGTCTCGGGGCTGCGCCCGGTCGCGAGCACGCAACCGGTCAGCACGAGCGCAAATCCGACCACCATCCCGCTCGTCAGGTGCTCGCTCAGGAGCGTCACACCGAGGACGGCTGCCACGGCCGGGTTGATGTAGGTGATCACGGTCGCCCGCACCGGGCCGACCTCTGCGATGAGGGCGAAGAAGAGAAGGAAGGCGAGCGCGGTACAGATGATCGCGAGGCCGAGCACCGATTCGACGACGTGCGCCGACGGCAGCTTGGAGGGCCAGTTCGCGGCGGCGAACGGCGCGTAGACGATCCCCGTCACGAGCAGTGACGCCGCGACGACGCCGTAGGCGGGCAGATCGGTCATCGAGCGCGAGAGGATGATCGGCCCGACGGCGTACCCAACGGCCACGAACCCGACCTCGACCAGTGCGACGACGTTGATCTGCCCGAGGTTCAGGCC
>DATBDB010000207.1:0-1722 GCA_036270155.1 Gaiellaceae bacterium | reverse complement strand
CGAGGGCTACAACTTCGAGGACGCGATCGTGCTCTCCGAGCGTCTCGTCAAGGACGAGGTGCTCACCTCGATCCACATCCACGAGTACGAGATCGACGCCCGCTCGACGAAGCTGGGCGACGAGGAGATCACGCGCGACATTCCGAACCGCTCCGAGGAGTCGCTCCGCAACCTCGACGACCGCGGCATCGTCCGCGTCGGCGCCGAGGTCGGCTCGGGTGACCTGCTCGTCGGCAAGGTGACGCCGAAGGGCGAGACCGAGCTGACGGCCGAGGAGAAGCTGATCCGCGCCATCTTCAAGGAGAAGGCACGCGAGGTCCGCGACACGTCACTGAAGGTCCCGCACGGCGAGGGCGGCGTCGTGATCGACGTCAAGACGTTCTCGCGCGACAACGGCGACGACCTCAGCCCCGGCGTCAACGAGCTCGTCCGCGTCTACGTGGCGAAGAAGCGCAAGATCTCGGAGGGCGACAAGCTCGCCGGCCGCCACGGCAACAAGGGCGTCATCTCGAAGATCGTCGCCGAGGCCGACATGCCGTTCCTGGAAGACGGCCGCCCGGTCGACATCCTGCTCAACCCGCTCGGCGTGCCGAGCCGGATGAACATCGGCCAGATCCTCGAGACGCACCTCGGCTGGTCCGCGGCGCACGGCGTGTTCGCCGACGACGACGTCCTCCCGATGGAGGGCAACGCCGGCCGTGTGATCAACGCGCCGAAGCCGACCCCGATCGCGACGCCCGTCTTCGACGGCGCCACGGTTGCGGACGTTGACAAGGCGCTCGTCGACTGGACGACGCAGAACCCGGAAAGCCCGATCCACTTCGACATCGACTCGAACGCCGTCGCGGGCCGGCAGGCCTCGGGCAAGGTGAGGCTCTTCAGCGGCCGCACCGGCGAGCCCTTCGAGCAGACCATCACGGTCGGCTACATGTACATCCTCAAGCTGCTCCACCTGGTCGACGACAAGATCCACGCAAGGTCGACGGGGCCGTACTCGTTGGTCACCCAGCAGCCGCTCGGTGGTAAAGCACAGTTCGGCGGACAGCGCTTCGGCGAGATGGAAGTGTGGGCGCTCGAGGCGTACGGCGCCGCGTACACGCTGCAGGAAATGCTGACCATCAAGTCCGACGACACGGTCGGGCGCGTCAAGGCCTACGAGGCGATCGTCAAGGGCGAGAACATCGCCGAGCCGTCGATCCCTGAGTCGTTCAAGGTCCTCCTCAAGGAGATGCAGTCGCTGGCGCTCGACGTCGGCGTCATTTCGGAGGACGGCGGCGAGGTCGAAGTACGCGAGGAAGACGACGAGCTGCTCCGCGCTGCGGAAGAGCTCGGGATCGACCTCTCGCCCGGCTCACTGCGCGCGGCTGCGAGGCAGCCCACGGCGCAGGAAGCCGAGGAGGGCCAGGATCGCGTCGACGAGGACGGCGAGCTCGCACTACCGGTCGACGAGTCCCTCGAGGATCTCGACGGCATCGAGCTCGGCGCCGTGGACGACGACGAGGACGCCGAGCCCGTTGGTGCTGCCGACGACGACGCTCCGAGCGACATCGATGACTGAAGAAACAGTGTCTTTAAGACCGGCGACCACACGAAAGTAGGCGAGGAATCACTTGATCGACATCAATGAATTCGACGCGATCCGCATCGGTCTCGCATCGAGCAAGCAGATCCGCGACTGGTCGTCGGGCGAGGTCACGAAGCCGGAGACGATCAACTACCGCA
>DATBDB010000206.1:0-34720 GCA_036270155.1 Gaiellaceae bacterium | reverse complement strand
CTCTTTGTCGAGGCGCTCTCGCGCCCGGCGCTTGTGACCGTTCGCGTTGGCGTAGCGATCGGCGAAGGCGCGATCGCAGATCGCACGCAGCTGAATGTCTGCCGGGTCCGGTCCGTCGGAGAAGTCCGGGTAGCGGTAGCCGAGCTCCTGCGTCAGGTCGAAGACGCAGCGCTCCGCGACCTCGCGTGTGCGCAGCGCCGCATCCCTGGGCAGCCGCTCGAGCATCTCCGCGGGCGGCATGAGCACGCTCTCGTGGTTGCCGCGCCGCTCGCGCTCGCTGCCGTCGAGCGACATGCGGTGCTTGATCGAGACGAGCGCATCCTGCAGGTGCGCACGGCGGATGTGGTGCGCGTGCACGTCGCCGGTTGCGACGGTCGGGACGCGAAGCGTGCGCGCGAGCTCGTCGAGCTGCGCGTTGCGGCGTGCGTCGCCGCGTTCGTACGGTCGCTGCAGCTCGATGTAGAACGCGCGGTCGAACGCCCGCGCGAGGCGCTCGGTTGCCTTCGCGTCTGCGGATCCGAGCCCGTACCGCGCACAGCCGGAAAGCGCCACCAATCCTTCTGCATGCTGCTCGAGCATGTCGATCGACGTCGCAGCCGGCAGCAGATCGCGCTCCTTCCCGGGCACACGCGTGCGTGCATGCGCATCGGTGAGGATGCGGCAGAGGTTCGCGTAGCCGCGCTGCGATTCGCAGAGCAGCGTCACGTGTGAGCCACCTGCGAGCGTCACCTCTGCGCCGGTGATCGGGCGGACGCCGAGATGCTTTGCCGCGTGCGCAAACTCGAGCGAGCCGTAGACGCCGTCGTGGTCGGTGAGCGCAAATGCGTCGTATCCGAGCTCGGCCGCACGCGCCGCGATCTCCTCCGGCAGCGACGCACCGTCGAGGAACGAATACGCCGAGTGCGCGTGCAGCTCGACGTACGGCGATCTTGGCCTGGTGCCGGGCTCGGTCGAGCCCGGCACCAGTTCGTGTCCGCCTCCGAGCGGAAACCGTCCTCCGTCTTCGCCTACGCCACCTCTCGCGGGAAACGCGTCACGCGACGCAAAACTCATCGGTCGAACCGGACATGACCGGCGTCTGACCCCGGTCGTGTCCTGAACCGCCATGTGCCTCCGGACATGCAGGACGCCGGAAACTCGTGTTCATGCGGCCACGTCGTTCTTGCGAGCCATGACCGGGGTCTGACCCCGGTCGTGTCCCGAACGGTCATGCCAAGCGCCATGGACGTGTGCGGATCAAGCACGGTGCACTTCAAGCACGCTGCATAAACCACGAGCTTGCGTCTTGGTCGCGGTAGACGACGGCGTTCTCTCCCGTCTCGAGCACGACGTCGAAGTACCGGCGGTGCACCGGCTCCTCCGTCCACCAGCGGTCGACGACGCGCCACTCCTCGCGAACCGTGCCGACGCTCTGCCGGTTGATGCGGCGAGGCGTGCCGTCGGCGTGTGCCTCGACGAGCGCCGGACGAGGACTGTTGAGACGGCGTGCGTTCAGTCGTCGCGCGGGACGAGCAGTGCGCGGGCTTCCGGAATGCGTGACCACGGTGCAACCTCCACAACTGTTGAGACCCCACCTGCGCCGACGGCAGCCTTCACCTGGCGCAGGCCTTCCTTCAATTGCCCCTTCACGACGTCTCCGACCGCAGCCACGAGCTCGAGTTGCTCGCCGGTGTGCTCGGCCAGCTCCGTGAACTCGAGCCGCAACTTGAGCGCGGGCGCCGGCAGCTCGAGCAGCTTCGAGCCGAGCGCAGCACGCAGCCGCACCGGATCGGCCGTCGCCTCGCGCAGCGTCACCGTCCGGCGCCACGAGGCGCCGCCGACAAGTCGCGCCCACACCGCGACTTTTCTCGGCGGTCGCCCCGCGCGTTCCGGCCGTGCGAGCAGGCGATCGAGCAGCACCCCGAGCCCTCGCCGGAGCGTCAGCTCGTTGCCGACTGCTTCCGGGAACTCGAGCGTCTCGTGGAGAGCGACAGCCGTCCGTCTCGGCGTCACCTTCCTGTCCTGCTCCACTGTGTTGCCTTCACCCCCTGCCAGGCTCCAGGCGCGCCGTCCGTCCGGCCCCAACCGTTCGGAGACGGCACTGCCCGGTAGCCCGGCAAGCTGTCCAATCGTTCGTACTCCGAGCTCCTCGAGCTCTGCGTAGCGGCTCCGCTCAAGCGGCAGGAGCGTCAGCGGCAGCGGTGCGAGGAAGGAGCGTGCACGGTCGTCGGAGACGATCAGCGACTGCCCCGCCCGGGCGACGTTCGCCGCGGCGAGCGCCGCGAACCGCCTCTCCGCCGCGCCGGCACGTGCATCCCACACCGTCCCGACTGCTGCGAGCGCCCGCTTGAGCGCCGGCTCGAGCCCGCCGTAGAGCCGCTCGACGCCCTTTGACTCGAAATACACCGTCCCCGGCTCCGCCGGCTCGACCGCGAACCCCGCGTCCTCGAGTCGCCGCAGGATCTCCTCCCACGCCTGCTCGGCCGTGGCCGGGTCTTGCTCCACCAACTCGAGCTCAGGGCAGGTCGCGAGGGCCTCCCCGAGCCGCATCCCCGGCCGCACGCCCTTCGCCTCCGCGACACCGGTCACCGAGCCGATCAGCGGCTCCATCCCGGGCAGCGGCGCCAGGGCCGCCGCCTTTGCCTGCAGGCGAGGATGAAGGCGCAGCGCGGCCCGTAGATCGAAGGCGGGAATGACGATTGCGGCGATCACGGGAACGTATGTTCTACACGAACACACGTTCCCCTGTCAAGCCGACAAGTATCCGCTCTCTGCGTTAGCGACCGAGCCAGGTCCGGCGCCGGATCCCGAGCCGTTTCTGGACGGCGTCGTCCTCTTCACCGTCCTTCTTGGCGGCCCAGACGAAGAGGCCGAGGACGAGCGCGACGGTCAGGAACGTCACGACGGCGGCGATGATCTCGACCGCAAGCGTCATGGGTAAAGCCTCGCCCACCCGGTAGAAACCAAACGCTCGACCGCGTAGGCTCGTAGCCGTGGCGCTTGCGGTCACACCCGGGCGAGACCCCGATGAGACGCCGGACGACCGGCTCTACGCCAACGTCGCGACCGGCGCGCTGATCCTGGTTGCGGTCGCGTTCGTCGTCTGGCTCGTCTGGGTCTACCTCCTCTAGCGCCCGATGATTCCCCGCGGACGGGAGAGCCGGAGGCCGCCGCTCCGGATCTCGGGCCCGACGGCGTGAAACGCCGGGACCAGCTCGCTCGTCACGAGCCCTGCCTCGTCCGTGACCTCGTCGATCACCCGCCACCAGCGTTGGATCGCGTCAGGCCTGTCAACGACGATGGCGATGACCGGCACGTGGCGGCGGAACGAGAGCAGCCGGTCGCCCCGCGGTTCGCGGACGCCGGAATACCCCCAGATCCCACGCAACGCGGTTGCACCCAACGCACCCTCTTCGCGCAGGCGGCGGATCAGCTGCACGGAGAGCGCGCGGCCTTCATGGCGCGCGTCCTCGTTCGCGTGAACCATCAGCTTCTGCCAGATACCGAGGCCAGCGTCGTCGGTCTCCGGCAGGTGACGCGGCTCGGCGATGTTCTTGCCGTCGCGCTTACAGACCGTGATGCGCTCGAGTGTGACCAGAGGGTTGCGAAGCAGGCCGGCGAGCGAGGTCAGGGCTTCGGCAACCACGCCGGTAGCGCCGGACGCGATGATCATCAGCGGCACGTTCGCGTTCCGCGAAAGGAACCGCCCCCGCTCACGGCGGCCGTGGGCCACCCCGTCCACGCCGAGGAGCACGGTCGCACCGTCCAGCCCGTGGAGGCGCATGATGTCCACCGCCGTGACGTATGCGGGCCGCCCGAGCGCTCGTTCGGTCCGCCCCAGGTAGATCGTCAGCTTCGTCTCCTCGCCGAGCTCGGACGGCACCTGCGGCGTTACCTCGCCGGTCATGAATCGAGCTCGCTCGAGCGTGATGAGGCCGCCGGCGACGAGCGGCTTCACGCGCTGCACGAGCGCTTCGATCTTCTCTCGATGGTCGACGGCGATCGCCACGAGCGGCAAGTCCTCCGAGAGCGTGAGCAGCCGCTGCGTGTGGAGCTGATGCTTGATCCCGAACCCTTCGGTCGCGCGAAGCAGCACCGCCGCAGGCACCTGCTCGGCCTCGAACTCATCGAGGAGCACGTCGGAGAGCAGATGACCGTCGACGCGGTCGCTTTCGCCGAAATAGATCGTGAGCTTGAGGCAATCGCCCGTCACGCCAGCGCACCCAACGCCCAACCTGCGCCACCGGCCGCCAGACCGGCGGCGATGCTCGCCGCGACGTTCCAGCCGGCAACGGCAACCTCGCCGTCCTCGAGCAGCCGTTGGGTCTCGTACATCCAGGTCGAGAAGGTCGTGAACGCACCGATCAGCCCGGTGCCGACGATGAAGAGCGCGGCGCCCGTGAGGTGCGCGCCTGTCAGCACACCAAGTGCGAACGTCCCACAAACGTTGACGGCAAACGTCCCGAGCGGGAACTCGCCCCGGTACCGACCCTGGACCCAGCCGTCGACCAGATACCGGAGCACCGCCCCGACGCCGCCCACGAGCGCGAGCCCGATCCAATCGAGGACCGTCATCGAAGTCGCGTCCTCCTGACGAGCTTCGTGACCACGAGCATCACGGCGAGCCCGACGAGAACCGTCGCGACAAAATAGGCCACAGCCAGACCCGAGTGTCCATGACGCTCGAGCTGGATTGCCTCGATCTGAAGCGTCGAGAACGTGGTGAGAGCGCCGCAGACCCCCGTGCCGACGAAGGGCCGCCGGTACGTCGAAGGCGGCAGTCGCTCCTGCAGGCGGGTTGCGAAGTAGGCAAGCAACGCCGTCCCACCGATATTCGCGACGAAGATCGCCCACGGCCACCCACCTCCCGTGCCCGGCAAGACTACCGCCAGCCCCGCGCGTGCGAGCGCGCCGAGGCAGCCGCCGACGAAGATCGCGACGACGAGCGAACGCGCAGACCACCGTGCGGTGCGGCCCTCTAGGACGATCGCTCTAGCACGACCACCGGGATCTCCCGGTCAGTCTTCTTCTGGTACTCGTCGTAGTCGGGCCACTGCTGGGCCGCGAGCTTCCACAGCCGCTCGCGCTCTTCGCCCTCGGCGGTGCGGGCGTGTGCCGGGAAGACCTCACCCATGACCTGCAACTCGACCTGCGGGTCCTTCGCGAGGTTCTCGTACCAGCCGGGGTTCTCCGGGGTGCCGCCCTTCGATGCGACGATCACGTAATTGCCGTCGGCGTTCTCGTAGATCAGCGGCGTCGTGCGCGGCTCGCCGCTCTTGCGGCCCTTGGTCGTCAGGAGCAGGATCTTCGATCCGTTCCTCCAGATGTGGCCGGTCTCACCGCCGGTCTCGCGATAGATCTTGACGTGCTCGTCACCGAAGAGGTTCTCGGGGTCGGTCATGACTGCCTCCTTATCTCTGCTGCTTTGCGGATCATGCGCGAAAGCGCCGGGGGTGCGTCGAGCAGATCCACTTGCGGGCAGGACTCGATGTCCACGGGAGCGAAGGCGACGTTGCCGCGCACGACGATACGCTAGCCCGATGGACGCCCCCCGTTATTGCTACCGGCACCCGGACCGGGAGACCGGCCTCTCCTGCTCGGAGTGCGGTCGGCCGATCTGTTACGAGTGCATGACCCCTGCGCCGGTGGGAATCCGGTGCCCGGAGCACTCGGGGAAGCCCCAGGGGATGCAGAAGGTGACGCGTGCCGCGGAGCGCGCCGTGACCGGTGTCGGCGGCCGCCGCGTGAACGCGGTGACGCTCGGCCTGATCGCCGTTAACGTCGGCGTCGCGCTCATCGAGCTGGCGAGCGGCAGCGGCGCGTCGTTCACCAACAACTCGATCTTCGAGAAGGGCTCGCTGTTCGCGACCGGCTACGTCTCGGCGAGCGGTCAGCTCCTCGGCGTCGCCCACGGGGAGTGGTGGCGCCTCTTCACGTCGATGTTCCTCCACGCGAGCTTCTTCCACCTGGCCGTGAACATGTACTCGCTCTACTTCGTCGGTTCGATCATGGAGCAGGTGATCGGCCGCTGGCGCTTCTTGCTCCTCTATCTCGCCTCGGGCCTTGCCGGCTCCGCCGGCGCGCTGGTGTGGAGCCCGCTGACGCCGACCGTCGGCGCGTCGGGTGCGATCTTCGGCATCCTCGGCGGGCTCTTCATCCTGGAGCGCCGCCGGCACATTGCGACCGGCGGCCAGGTCGCCGGAATCATCGTCCTGAATCTCGTGATCACGTTCGCCTTCTCGGGCTCGATCTCGGTCGGCGGCCACGTCGGCGGGCTGATCGGCGGGACCGTGCTGATGCTTGCGCTGCTGCAGTTCGGGCGCTCGGCGTTTTACAGCATCGCTGCGGTGATCGCGGTGTCGGCGGCGGCGGTCATCGTCGCGTACGCGAAGGTCCGCAACTACCAGTGACGCCGAAGTCGCTCGCCGCGTACAAGCGGTACATCCTTCCGCTCGGACGGTGATGGAGCCACTCGACCGGCTGCGCGCGATCTGCCTCGCCTACCCGGAGGCGGAGGAAGCAGGCGGAGTCGGCAATCCAAGCTTCAAGGCGCGCGGGAAGATCTTCGCAATGCGGCACTCGCTCCACGAGGTCGACCGCTGGTCGGTGTGGTTCAAGGCGCCGCCTGGAATGCAGCAGCTCGTCGTCGGCAACGACGCAAAGCGCTTCTTCGTCCCGCCCTACGTCGGCTCGAGGGGCTGGATCGGCGCCAACCTCGACGTCTACCAGGACTGGGACGAGCTCGCCGACCTGATCGACGAGAGCTATCGCATGACCGCGCCGAAGAAGCTCGTGGCGCAACTGGCGCTGACACCTAAAGGTCGGCTGGCTATCGGCCGATGCCTCCGGTCATGCGCCCCGAACCCAAGGATCTCTTCCGTCACCTCGACGCACTAGATGGCCGCGACTTCGAGGACGTCGTTGCCTCGTTACTGAGCCAGGACGGGTACGAGGTCGCCAAGACCGAGTATTACGATCGCGGCGCAGACCTCATCGCCACCAAGGACGGCGTTCGTTGGGCAATTCAGGTCAAGCGATGGAACGGCCCGGTTCGCGAGGACGCGGTGCGTGCCGTGCTCGCCGGGAAGATGCTCTATGGCTGTGACCGTGCCCGTGTGATCACGAACAGTACGTTCACCAAGCGGGCGAGCAGCACCGCGAAACAGCTCGAGATCGACATGTGGGACCGAGCACGCCTCGTCCGGGAGATCCAGTGGTTTTGCGCGACATGCGGAACGAGAGTTACGCCCAGGGTGAAGCGCTGGTGCCTTGACCACACGGAGCAGTTTCACGGCAAGGTCTATTGCTTCGTCCACCAGCAGCAGGGATGACCGATTCAGACACGGCCACCTCTGAGGTGGGACGTGTCTTGTCGTCGTCCCGCCGTACGTGGCTCGAAGGGCTGGATCGGCGCCTACCTCGACGTCGACCAGGACTGGGACGCAAACTCCTGAACCCTGGTTCAAAACCGAACCAGGTTCAGTTCTAGAGCCGAATCTGGTTCGCTCTTTAACCAGGTTCGAGAGTTTCGAACCGGCTGCTGCCTTCCCAGAAACTCTTCAACCTGGTTAAACAGCGAACCAGGTTGAGGATCGGGCCCTAGCCGCCCGCGGCGACGTACGAGCCTTCGCCCGATTCCTTCAGGGCGGCTTGGGCTGCGGCCAGACGTGCGAGAGGGACACGGAACGGTGAGCAGCTGACGTAGTCGAGCCCGAGCTCATGGCAGAAGGCGATGCTCCGCGGCTCGCCGCCGTGCTCGCCGCAGATGCCGAGCTTGATCTCCGGCTTGACGCTTCTCCCCCGCTCGACGGCGATCCGCATCAGATCCCCGACGCCGTCGATGTCGATCACCTCGAACGGATTGCGCTCGAGCACGCCGTCCTCGAGGTAGCGCGTCAGGAACTTCCCTTCCGCGTCGTCGCGTGAGAACGCGAGCGTCGTCTGGGTGAGGTCGTTCGTGCCGAACGAAAAGAAGTCCGCAACCGAGGCGATCTCGTCGGCGCGCAGCGCGGCGCGCGGCAGCTCGATCATCGTGCCGACGAGGTGCTCGACCTCAGGCGCTTCTTCGGCCCACACGGACTCCGTCAAGTCGTACAGCCGCGCGATCTCCTCGCGGAACGCAATGAGTGGATGCATCACCTCGACGAGCGGCGCGTTGCCCGTCCGCTCCTGCACCGCACGCGCGGCCCGCGCGATCGCGCGGATCTGCATCTCATAGATCTCGGGATACATCAACCCGAGCCGGCAGCCCCGCGTGCCGAGCATCGGATTCGACTCCTGGAGCGCACGAATCCGCGCGCGCAGCTTGTCGCTCGTCGCCTCCTGTTCCTCCGGCAGGAACTCGTGCAGCGGAGGATCGAGCAGACGGATCGTCACCGGCAGCCCCGCCATCGCCTCGAAGATCCCCTCGAAGTCGGACTGCTGGAACGGCATCAGCCTGTCCAGAGCTGATCGCCTCCCAGCAACGTCCTCGGCGAGGATCATCTCCTGCATCACCGGCAGACGCTCCTCGCCGAAGAACATGTGCTCCGTCCGGCAAAGCCCGATCCCCTCCGCACCGAACTCGCGCGCACGCGTTGCGTCCTCCGGATTGTCCGCGTTCGCGCGCACCTTCAGGCGCCGTTGCGCGTCGGCCCAGTGGAGGATCGTCTCGAAGTCGTCGTTCATCTGCGGCGGCACGAGCGGCACCGCACCGATGAACACCCGCCCGGTCCCGCCGTCGATTGTGATCACGTGGCCCTCGCGCAATTCGTGCCCGCCGATCGTCGCGGTGCCGTCACCCAGCGTCATGTCCTCGGCGCTCGCAACGCATGGCTTGCCCATCCCGCGTGCGACGACAGCGGCGTGCGAGGTCATGCCGCCGTGCACGGTGAGGATCCCCTCCGCGGCGATCATCCCGTGGATGTCGTCCGGGGTCGTTTCCCAGGTGACGAGGATCACAGGTCCGCTCTTCGCACGTTCGACGGCCGAGTCCGCGTCGAACACGATCCCGCCGCTTGCGGCGCCCGGGGACGCGTTGAGGCCCTTCGCCGCGACCTCGAGCGACGCCTCCGGATCGATCATCGGGTGGAGCAACTGATCGAGCTGTGCTGGGTCGATGCGCGCGACCGCCTCCTCGCGCGAGATCAGCCCCTCGTCGACCATCGTCACCGCCGCCTTGAGCGCCGCGGCGGCCGTGCGCTTCGCCGCCCGCGTCTGCAGCAGATACAGCCGCTCGTCCTCGACGGTGAACTCGATGTCCTGCATGTCGCGGTAGTGCTCCTCGAGCCGGTGCATCGTGTCGACGAACTGTTCGAACGCCTTCGGCAGCGCGTCGCGCATCGTCTCGATCGGCTGCGGCGTACGGATGCCCGCGACGACGTCCTCGCCCTGAGCATTCGTGAGGAACTCGCCGTACAAGCCGGTCTCCCCGGTCGACGGATCGCGCGTGAATGCGACGCCTGTCCCCGAGCGGTCGCCCTTGTTGCCGAACACCATCTGTACGACGTTCACCGCCGTGCCGAGATCGTCGGGGATGTCGTGCGCGCGCCGGTAGACCTGCGCACGCGGCGTGTCCCACGATTCGAACACCGCCCGTACCGCGCGCAACAACTGCTCGCGCGCGTCCACCGGAAACACGTGGCCGGTCTCCTCTTGGTAGATGCCCTTGTACGTCTCGACGAGCGCGCGCAGGTCGTCAGGAGTCAAGTCCGTGTCCTGCCGCCCCGCCTTCTGTGACGACAGCGCGGTCTCGAACCGATGGCCATCGATCCCCTCGACGACCTCGCCGAACATCTGGATCAGCCGCCGGTACGAGTCGTAGGCGAACCGCGCATTGTCGGTTCGCGCAGCGAGCCCCGCGGCCGCCTCGTCGTTCAGGCCGAGGTTGAGGATCGTGTCCATCATCCCCGGCATCGAGACCGCCGCGCCCGAGCGAACCGACACCAACAATGGATCGTCGGCCGAGCCGAACTGCTTGGCTGCCTGATCCTCGAGCCGGCGCACGTGCTCGTCGACCTCCTCCTCGAGCCCTGGCGGCAAGTCGCGCGCGACCATGTAGGCGCGGCAGGCGTCGGTCGTGATCGTGAAGCCCGCCGGCACCGGCACGCCCATCTGGGTCATCTCCGCGAGCCCAATCCCCTTGCCGCCGAGCAACGCCCGCCCGCCGGTCGTGTGCTCGTCGAAGTCATAGACGAAGCGCTGGGTCACGGCTTAAAGAATCTACTCCTCGCGCCTACGGCGGGAGCGGAACTCGGCGATCCACGCCAGGGCGCGCAGGCCGAACCAGAACGGCGTAAACAGACCGTAGAAGAGGACGAGCGCCGCGGCGAGCGCCGAGTACCAGACGCCCCAGCGCCAGATGGGAACCGGCGGTTTGGGCTTCAAGGCGCGGTCTTCGAAACTGACTGGACTTCGCCTTCGCGCTGCTCGACGAGGCGGATGATCCGGTGCGAGATCTCCTCGATCGAGTGCTCACTAACCTCGAGCACCGGGCAGCCGAGCCGCCGGTGCACCTGCGTTGCGTACTCGAGCTCGTCGTAGATCTCGACGAGACTCGCGTAGCTGCGGTCGCCGCGCATCCAGCGGATGCGCTCACCGCGGATCTCCGACAACCGCTGTGCGTCGATCGTCAGCCCGACGATCTTCGATTGGTCGACGGTGAACAGCTCAGGCGGAGGATCGATCCCTTTGACGAGCGGCACGTTCGCGGTCTTGTAGCCGAGATAGCCGAGGTAGATCGAGAGTGGCGTCTTCGAAGTGCGGGAGACACCGACGAGGATGATGTCTGCCTCGCTCAGGCCCGAGCCGACGCCGTCGTCGTACTTCACCGCGAACTCGATCGCCGACATTCGCCGGAAGTACGCGTCGTTCAGCGGCGGGCGCGCGCCCGGCTTCATCCGAGCCGCCTGCCCAGAGACGCGCGCGACCGCTTCGATCGGATGCCCGAGCAGGTCGCAGTAGTGGAGCTTCGCGTTGCGACAGAGGGTGCGCATGCTCTCGCGCAGCTCCGGCTCGACGAGCGTGTAGATGACGACCGCCGCGCGTCCCTTCATCCGCTCGACCGCCAACTGCAGGTCGGCGACCGTCTCGACGCGCGGATGCCGGATCTCGATGAATTCCTGGTCGGGGAACTGCGCCTCCAGCGCCTGGACAAGGCGCTGCGCGGTCTCGCCGGTCGAATCCGAGACGACATGCAACTCGACGGGGTTCATCATCGGCACCTTAACCGCGTCCTCATACAGCCTTGCGGAAAGCCGGGCATCCTATGCCGCGTGATGCGCCTGCTCGCGGTGGTCGTGGTCGCGCTGGCGCTCCCTGCGTCTGCCCTCGCCTGGGGTGGCTCCTACCCGACGGGTGACAGCTTCGGCACGTACGTCCAGATCCAGGTGTCGGACGCCTACCCCGTCGATCAAGCGCTGCCGCAGGACTGGGCGACGTATCTGGGAACTCTCGTGCACGGGCCCGAGCTTGCCCGCCTGACGCTCGACCTGATCCCACTTTCGTCCGTCCAGTCGGTCTGCGGCGCCCAGGCGCTCGCCTGTTACGACGCGCAGCGCCAGGAGATCTTTGCGTCGCCGGAGGACCAGCTCGACGCGCCGCCGGCCAAGGAGATCGTCACGCACGAGTACGGCCACCACCTCGCGAACAACAGCAATGACGCGCCGTGGCAGGCGCTCGACTACGGCACGAAGCGCTGGTCGTCGTACGAGAACATCTGCGCCAAGGCGGCCGCCGGCACGGCTTCGCCCGGCGACGAGGGCTCGCACTATGACCAGAACTCCGGCGAGGCGTTCGCCGAGTCCTACCGTGTGCTCAACCTGCAGAAGCAGGGCCAGACGAACATCGGCTGGGACATCGTCAACCCCGTCTTCTTCCCCAACACGACTGCGCTGACGCTGCTCGAGGAGGACATCGCAAGCCCCTGGGCCGGGCCGACCGTTTCCAACCTGCACGGCTCGTTCGGTACCGGTGTCGTGCGCACGTTCAAGGTGCAGACGCAGCTGGACGGCTCGTTCAGCGCGCACCTCGTGTCGCCGACGAAAGCGAAGATGCAACTCGCGCTCTACAACGGCTCGACGCTCGTGCAGCGCGGCGCGAACATCCGCTACGAGATTTGCGGACAGCGCACGTTGACGTTGAAGGTTCAGCGGCTCTCCGGCCGAGGCAAGTTCACCGTCAACGTCTCGAAGCCCTAGAACGTAGGCTCCCGCGCATGGGGCTCGCACACTGGGACGACGTCGAACGCCACCATCGCGCCAAGGGCGAGATGGACGCGACCTGGCAACGGCTGGGACCTGCGGCCGGCACGAAGACCGTCGGCCTGAACCGCGTGCGCGTCGAGCCGGGGAAACTGCCGACGCCGCCTCACTCGCACGGCGCGTCGGAGGAGCTCTACTACATCCTCGGCGGCTCAGGCCTTGCGTGGCAGGACGACGCGGTGCACGAGATCAGGCCGGGCGACTGTGTCATCCACCGCGCCGACGAGATGGAGCACTCGCTGATCGCCGGCCCCGAAGGCCTCGACTATCTCGTCTACGGCACGAACTACCCGACCGAGTTCGGCTGGCTGCCGCGCTCGAACGCGGTCCGCATCGGTTGGCCGTGGGCCGAAGGGCGGACCGATGATCCCTGGGACATCGAGGCGCAACAGCCGTTGCTCTCATACGCGGAACCCGCACCGCGGCCGCCGAACATCGTCAACATCGACGAAGTCGAGCTCGTCAAGCGCAACACATTCGTGACCGCGTCGCTCGCGACGCACGAGCGCTCCGACCAGGCCGGGCTGCATTGGGAACGCCTCGATCCGGGCACGCACGGTTCTGTCCCGCACTGCCACTCCGAGGACGAGGAAATCTTTGTCATCCTCGAAGGCGAGGGCACGCTCGAGCTGTGGCCCGCACCGGTGCCGCTTTCGCAGGGCGTCCAGCGCGAGGACATCCCGATCCGCGCAGGCCACGTGATCGCGCGGCCGCCGATGACGCGCATCGCGCACGCGTTCCAGGCCGGCCCGAACGGCTTGACGATGCTCATCTACGGGACGCGACGGCCGAACGACGCGGTCTGGTACCCGCGGTCGAACAAGATCTTCTGGCGCGGCCTCGGCGTGATCGGCCGCATCGAGTCGCTCGACTACTGGGACGGCGAACCCCGCCAGGACTAGCGAAACGCGGGAGCTCTCGCTAGAGATCGGTTGACCTTCGAGCTGCGCTGATCGGCCCTGGCGTAAGGACGCTGGCCCACGCGAGCACGTGGTCTCCGGATAGTCGCCGGGTCGGCTACGCGAGCCAGAGACGGGCGTACTCAGCTGCTCCGCTCGTTACCGACTTCCGCGAAGACTGTGACGTGTTCGCGGCGCAGCGAAGCTCGACAGTCACGCCTTCCTCGACGGCAACTTCCACTGCCGCCGAGCGACCCCAGTCGATGGCTAGCTGCACGCTGTGGGTCCCCGGGTTCACCGGAACAACAACGGTCTGCCCGCGGCCCACTGCCGAGGCCTTCTCACCATCGACCAACACGTCGTAGGAGCGGAAGCGATCTCGCCAACCGCCGGACTCCCGGGTGATGCTAAGCGCCGCATTCACAGCGGCAGGTTACGCATCGCCGCTGCACTTCGCGAACGAACTCCGTCAGGGTGCACCCCGGAACGCTGGCGCAGGTCAGCGACCTCGGACTTGCCGGTCACGGCGGAGGAGTCGACCGTCCGGCGACAGGCGGTCGTACGCGATCCCGTAGACGACGCCGATGGGGATAAGAGTCAACAACATGAGAGCGGCGGCAAACTCAACGGCACCCTGCAATCCACCGAAGGCAGCCCCGGCAATTCCACCCGCGATCAGGGCGCAGAAGAGGGCAAGCTTCGACGACCGACGGAGTCGCCGTCGCGCTGCAAGCCACTGTTCCCCGGGCGAGTGTCTAGGTCTCCCCGTCATCTCGTTCTCAGTTTCCCCGTCAGGGTGCCTCGCCGAACACTGGCCCAAGCGTCAGTCCTTCCGCTAGAGCCAGTCGATTCACCATGCGACGAGTTCAACGACGCGCAAAGCGGACGCCAATCAAGATGATCCCGAGACCGACCAACACTTCTGGCGCCCCAACGACATAGCCGAACTCGGGCTGAGTGTCGGTTCCCCCGTTGTGACCGAGCGCGGCCTCGGTGCCTGCCCACAGCCCGAGGCCGACCAACGCAAGACCGGCGAACGCGATGACGGTGCCGACAGCAGTCCGAAACACATCCGGGGAGTACCCGCTCTGGCGTCATTCCGCAACACTGGCGCACGCGAGAGCGACCGTCGCATTCGAGTCATTAGGTTCCTTTTAGACACGGCTGCTTTTCTATGACGGCGATGCCAGGCTCTGTCCTTCGTTACTCCGTACTCGTCGGCGGTCTCGTGTGCCTCTCGTTTCTCGCGTCAGGATGCGGCGGCTCCTCGGGAAGTCACGTGGCACACCTCGGCACCACCTCGACGGCAACCGGATCCGGGGGAGCATCGAATAGTGGGCGATCACCGATTTCCCAGACGCTCGCCTACGCACGGTGCATGCGATCGCACGGGGTGCCGAGCTTCCCCGACCCCGAAAGCAGCGGGCTACCCAAGACCCAAGTCGTGAACGCGAGGAAAGACAATCCATCCCGATTCGACACGGCCAACACCGCCTGCCTTCATCTGCTGCCAAGCGGCGGCGCAAGCGGAGGCAATGGAGAGACCCGGGCCCAGATAGCGCAGGACTGGACCGATCTTGGAAAGTTTGCCCGCTGCATGCGCTCGCACGGAGTGCCGAACTGGCCTGACCCGACCAGCCGATCCACATCCGACAATCGGCCCGCGTTCAACCTGACGGCCGCTGGGCTTTACCCGAACTCGCAGCCGCAGCTCAGGACGAAAGCGCAGCAATGCGCGTCGCTGCTGCACCTGGTCGGAGGCCTTCCCGCGGCTCACTGACCAAAGGGCCAATATACGAAGGCAGCTCAGGCAACACCGTTGGCCAGGCGACAGACTTTGCGAGTTGGGTGACGGCGTCTCCGCGCCTAACGCGAGCTTCTTTCCCGTCGAAGTTGAGTTCGTAGGTGGGCACGAACGGCAGCATCGAACGAACACGTCGAAGGCGGATCACGAGCTGAGTCTAGGGCCGTCGGAGTGTCTTCCGGGACGCTGGCGCAAGCGCGCGCTACCCCTCCCACCGCGCAGTCGTGATCGCTAGGAGGAGTACAAAGTGGCCGACCCCGACGAACAACGCAACCATGAGCGCCAGGCGAAGGCGCCGCTTCGCCGCGTAACCAGCACCCGCTCCTAACGCCGCGACTGAACCTATGCTCGGCAGGATCGGGCCGCGCGTCGCTACACCTCGGGCACGACCCCGAGGTAGCTCAAATCGGTAGTGCACGCAGCTGTCCACTGCAGAGATGCCGGTTCGAATCCGGCCCTCGGGGTCTATGGACAACGAAGGCCCGCCGCAAGGCGGGCCTTCGGGTAGCTCAGAGCTTGAACCAGTTGTCCACTGTTCCGCGATCGTAGCTCGCTCCTCAGCCGCCATTGGTGAGCGCTAGCAATGAATCTGGTTCGGCTGATACCGAATCAGGTTCTCATCAAGCTTGAACCTGATTCCCCCTAAGGCGAACCAGATTCGAGAGTTACTGCTAGGTCGCGACGAGTGACTCTTCCAAGACGGCGACGAGGACGGCGACGTGCTCGTCGTCGAAGACCAACGGCGGCCGAACCTTCAGGACGTCCTCGTTGGGCCCGGTCCGGCCGATCAGCACGCCCCGCTCGCGCATCGCATTCACGACCGCCTTCGCGCGTGCGGGGTCGTCGAGCTGCACGCCGATCAGCAGCCCGAGCCCGCGGACATCGACGATCTCCGGGTGGCTGCCCTGGAGCTCCTCGATGCGCGCGCGCAAGAGCCCGCCGACGCGCTTCACCTGCGGGATGACCCGCTCGTCGCGGATCACGTCGAGCACCGCCAGCCCTGCCTGGGCGGCGACGGGGTTTCCGCCGAACGTGCTGAACACGCGTCCCGCGAAGGCGAAGTCGTCGATGATCTCGCGCCGGGTGAGCACGGCTGCTACGGGATAGCCGTTCCCCATCGGCTTGCCGAGCGTGACAAAGTCGGGGGTCGCTCCGAGGTGGGCGAACGTCCAGAGGTGCTCGCCGCTCCGCCCGTAGCCGACCTGAACCTCGTCGGCGACGAAGAGGCCGCCTGCGTCGTGCGTCGCTTGCACGATCTCCGCCAGCGAGTCGCGGGTGAGCGGATGAATACCGTCACTGGTCAGTCCTGCGTCGATGAACGTCGCCGCCAGGGCGTGACCACGTTCGGCCAGCTCGGCTACTGCGGTCTTGACATCGCCCCCGACCGGAATCCGCCCCACGCGCGATGGACGGAAACCTTCTGGCCATTCCTCGGGGGACAGATCTGCAATTGCATCCGTCACACCGTGGTAGGCGAACTGCGTGATGATCGCGCCGTCGCGCCCGGTGACGTCGGCAGCGATCCGCCAGGCGATGTCGTTCGCCTCGCTCCCCGAGTTGACGAACATCACGCTGTCGAGCCCGGCCTCCGGAGGCATCGACGCGAGCAAGCGCTCGCCGAGGTCGACCAGCGGCTCGTACAGGTAACGCGCATGCGTATTGAGCAAACGCGTCTGGCGCACGACCGCCTCGGTCACGCGCGGATGGCTGTGGCCGACGACGGGAACGTTGTTGTATGCGTCGAGCAAGCGGCGGCCGTCGACGTCGATGAGCCACGCGCGTTCACCGCGGACGAGGTGGACGGGATCGGAATAGGAGAGCTCGGTGAGCACGGCGCCGAGCGCGTCGGAGCGCCGCTTGACCAGCGCATCTGTCGCAACCGGCGACCGCGCCGCGCCGAGCTCCTCCGCGAACCGCACTGGCCCGATGTCGCCGACGAGCTCCAGCAATCGCCACGAATCCTCATCCCACGCCTGGATGTACTCGGCGTTCTCGGGGTACTGCGCCACGCGCCAGGCGCTGATCACGACGATCGCTGCGAGCCGCGTTGCGACGAGGTCGCCGAGCACGTCCAGCTCGTCGGCCTCGAGTGGGATGCGGGACTGGTAGCCGTCGGTCGCGATGCGGCCGATGCGCAGGACGTCGTCGAGCGGGCGACCGCGCATCAGTGACGCGACGCCGATCGCGAGGTCACCGACCTGCGCCGTGTGGCCGACATCCCCGAAATCGACAATCCCGGAGATCCGACCCGTGTCGTCGAAGAGGACGTTGTCGAGGTTCAGGTCGCCGTGGACGACGTGCGCCCGAAGCCGCGGCCAGCGCGATGCGACGTTCGCCTCGTAACGATCGAGCACGGACTCGACGAGGCGGCGCCGGCTGGGATCCACCACCCGGTCGGTGAGCGGACGAAGCTTCGCCGCATGCGCGAGATCCCACAGCAGCTCGCGGCCGGAGCCCGGGTGGAAGAAGCTGCGCAGCGCGAGGTTGAGGCGCGCGTGCATGGCGCCGTAGTCGCGGACGGCTGCGTCCGAGAGGTCAGGCCCGCCGTCCCCTCCGTGGAGCCGCTCGAAGAGCCGCACGAAATGCGTGCCGTCAGGCCCCTCCACCGTCGTGCGATACGCGGCCGTCCCGGCGGCCGCGGAGACGACGCGCGGACGGGAGATCGGCAACCCGGGATCGAGCCGCGAGATGTGCAGGATCGCCTCGGTCTCGAGGTCGAGCGTCCCCGGATCCTCGGCGAGATTCGACAGCTTGACGACACCCGCGTCCGCCGCGCCCTCGACGAGGAAGGTCTGATCGCGCTCGCTGCCGAGATTGGTCGCGGTGCCCTCAAGCCCGAACAGCTCCGCCGCGATCCGTGCGACGTCGTCGGCGCTGAAGCTCGGCGGCATGGAGTCGAGCACCGAGCTCATTCGTAGAGCTCGATGCCGTGCGGCTCCTGGATGATGTTCCCGCCGTCGACGATGATCGACTGTCCTGTGACGTAGCTCGCTTCGTCGCTGCAGAGGAATGCGACGAGCGCCGCCACCTCGTCAGCTGTCCCGGGCCGCCCCACGGGGGTCGATCGCCCCGCGACGAGCTCGTCGGGCTCGGCCGACGCCGTCGCGATCCAGCCGGGAGCAACCGAGTTCGCGGTGACTCCGGCGCGGCCGTTCTCGATCGCGATCGTCCGCATCAATCCGTCCATCGCACCCTTGGCCGTTGCGTAGGCCGATGACCCCGGTGCCGTCACGAACGGCCCCGTGACCGACGACACCATCACGATCCGGCCGTGTTGCCGCTCGATCATGTCCGGCAGCACCGACTGCGTCAGGTGGAATGCCGTTTTCAGCGTGATCTCCCATTGCCGGTCGAGAGCGTCGGGCTCGAGGTCGACGAACGACGCGCTGACGGCCGGTACGCCCGTCTGCACCATGCCCGCGGCGTTGACGAGGATGTCGATCGGCCCGTGAGCGTCACGCGCGGCGCCGGCGACCGCATGTGCCGCGGAGCGATCGGTGAGGTCGGCGACGACACCGAACGCCTCCAGCTCAGCGGCGCGCTCGTGGATCCGATCGGTGGTCGACGTGATCGAGACGCGGGCGCCGAGCCGCGCGAGCAGTTGCGCGGAGGCGAAGCCGATCCCGTGCTCGCTTCCGCACCCCGTGACGAGGGCGTGGCGAGACGCAAGAGCGAACGGCTGCGTCAAGGCAACCAGCCTTCGCGGTACTCGACGAATCTCGACCTGGGCAGGTCCGCGAAGATCTTCTCGTACGCCTCGGCCGGTTTCGTCGTCTCGCGCTCGACGCTCGCGCCGTGGCGCGCGGCGAGCTCGGAGACCGGGTAAACGACGCCGCCGAGCCCACGGCCGCGCGCCCCGACGGCCAGAATGACGGCCGCCTCGTCGCCTGCGCCGACGATGATGTGCTCCGTCCCGGCGGGGCAATGGAAGAAGTCCCAGGCTTTCAGCCGGCGCTCCTGCTCCTCGACGATCAGCAGGCACTCGCCGCTCAGCACGAGGAACCCCTCCTGCGCGTTCTCGCGGTGGTACATGCCCATCGCCTCTCCGCGCGCGAGCACGCTGATGTTGATCCCAAGCTGCGGAAAGCGCCTCTTGCCTTCGAAGTTGCAGTACGAACCGAGCGGGCCTTCGGTCTTCCACCGCGACTCGCGGGCGTTCATGACGAACCAGCCCTCCGCGTCAACGACGAGACCGTTCTTGGTCATCCGGGCGGGGGCTTCGGAGATCACCGCGGAATGAGTGAGAAGTCGCCGAGCCGGCCGAGTGCGTCGCGCACGTCGAGCAAGAGGCGCAGGCGGTTCGCACGCAGCTTGTCGTCGTCCGCCATCACGAGCACCTCGTCGAAGTAGCGGTTCACGTGCGGGGCGAGCAGCGCTGCGCCGGCGAGCTCGTCGATTTGCGCGCCCTGCAGCGCCTGCGCAAGATCGCGTTCCGCGCCATCCTCGAGCAGTGTGTCGTCAAGCTTCGTCGCCGCTTCCTGTTCCGCCTTGCCGGCGAGCCGGTGTGCGCGCTCGTAGGCGGTATGAACCGCCTCGAACTCCGGGGTGTCCTCCGCGGCGTGCAAGGACTGTGCAAGGCGCGCGACACCGCCGAGATCGGGCACGGTCGATGTACGCGCCGCGCGGACGAATTCCACCGGCACGTCGAGCAGGCCCTCGAGCCGGTCCTCGACGAAGTCCTGCGCCGCACCGAGCTGCTCGCGCTGAACCGCAACGTCCCCTTCGAGCGCGAGCCGGTTGAGCCCGATCGCGGCGCGCCGCAATGCATACGGGTCGCGCGAGCCGGTCGGCGCGTGGCCGAGGTCGAACGCGGTCACGAGGTGATCGAGCTTGTCGGCCGCCGCGAGGATGCGCCCCGCCTCTGTTGCCGGGATCGGCGCGCCGGCGGAGTCCGGGAGGTACTGCTCGTCGATTGCGCGCGTCACCTCGTCGGGCTGGCCCGCGAGCGTTGCGTACGTCGCACCGATGTGACCTTCGAGCTCAGAGAACTCGCGCACGAGCTCCGACGCCTGGTCGGCCTTGGCGAGGCGCGCCGCCTCGACCGCCTGCTCGTCACCGCCGAGGTTGCGCACCGTCTCGACGAGCCGCTGAGTCTTGTCCGCGAACGACCCCGCGCCCTTGAGATAGGTGATCGACTCGAGGCGCTTCGCGAGCTCCTCGATCCCGACCGCCACGTCCCGCTCGAAGGTGAACTCTGCATCCTCCAGGCGGCCGCGCAGCACGAACTCGTTCCCGGCGCGCACGACGTCCGGGTCGCCGCCGTTCGCGACGAACGCGAAGCGGTTGCCGCCGAGCGGGAAGTAGCGTTGGTGGGACTGCATCGTCTGCACGATCACGCGCTCGGGCAGCCGCAGGAACCGCTCGTCGAACGAGCCTTCCTGCACGCGCGCTCGTTCGACGAGGTAGACGACCTCGTCGAGCTTGTCGAGCGGATCGCGCCACGAACCGAGTGCGTCGAGCCCCTCGCAAATCAGTTGGTAGCGAACAGCGCGATCCGGCTCCACCCCGACTGCACGCAACGCATCGAGGTAGTCGTTCGCGTGCGGAATCTCCACCGGGCCGGGATGCGTCTGCCGGTGCCCGTAGGAGAAGCCGCCGCTCAGCACGTGCTCGAGCGCGACCTCGATCGTCTGATCCTCGAGCTTCGCGCAGAGCCAGCGCACCGGGCGTGCGAAGCGGAAGCCTGCACCCCAATCCATCGACTTGCCGAACTGCAACCCCTTGACGATCGCCGCCAGCCGCTCGGGCAGCACCTCGGCGATCGGCCGGCCGGCGACTTCGACCCCGAGAAAGCCGTCGCGGAGCGTCAGGTCGTCGACGGTCACCCCGTGCTTCTTCGCGAAACCGGCAGCTGCCTTCTCGCGGAGGCTCTCCGGCGGCCCCTTGATCCACTCGTCCGCCGTGCGCTCCGGCACGTCGACGGGGAACGCAAGCCGGCGCGGCCCGATGAAGAGCTCGAGCGTTTGCGCGCCGAGGTGCTCGCGCGCGAGCTCCGGGAGCTGCAGCCCCGCCTCCATGCACGCCGCGGCCGGAAGCTCCTCGCAGCCGATCTCAAACAGCAGCCGCGGCATGCTCACCTGCTTCCTCTTGCTGCTGCTCGAGGTAGAGCTTCCCGACCTCGCGCACGAGATTGCGCACGCGGCCGATGTACGCCGCGCGCTCGGTGACCGAGATCGCCCCGCGCGCGTCGAGCAGATTGAACGCGTGGTTCGCCTTCAGGATCATGTCGTAGGCCGGCAACGGCAGGCTGCGCTCGATCAAGTGGCGCGCCTCGCGCTCGTAGTCCTCGAAGTGGCGCATCAGCATGTCGACGTCGGCTTCCTCGAAGTTGTAGTGCGACCATTGGCGCTCGTTCTCCTTGAAGACGTCGCCCCAGGTGATCCCGGGCGCCCATTCGAGGTCGAACACCGTCGGCTTCTCCTGGATCACCATCGCGAGCCGGTCGAGCCCGTAGGTGATCTCGGCCGGGATCAGATCGAGCTCCATGCCGGCCACCTGCTGGAAGTAGGTGAACTGCGTGATCTCCATCCCGTCCGCCCAGACCTCCCAGCCGAGCCCCCAGGCGCCGACGGTCGGCTGCTCCCAGTCGTCTTCGACAAAACGGATGTCGTGCTTCTCGGTCTCGAGCCCCATCGCGCGCAGCGAGTCGAGGTAGAGCTCGAGCACGTTGTCCGGCGTCGGCTTGAGGAGCACCTGGTACTGGAAGTAGTGCTGGAAGCGCATCGGGTTCTCGCCGTAGCGGCCGTCCAACGGACGGATCACCGGCTCGAGGTAGCCGGTCTGCCACGGCCTCGGGCCGAGACTGCGGAGCAGCGTCGCCGGATTCATCGTCCCCGCCGCGACTTCGGTGTGGTACGGGGTCATCAGCGCGCAGCCGTAGTCGGCCCAGTACTGCTCGAGGGCGATGATGATGTCCTGGTACGTTCGCGCCATGGGCGTTCATCGTACGGACCGCTGGCAAACGGTGTCGTTCACGTCGGACGCGCTGCGCGGGAACCCGCTCGGCGATCCGCACGTTCGCCCGCTGCACATCTATGTGCCCGACGACACATCGCGGCGCTATCCGTCGGTCTACGTGATCCAGGGCATGACGGGAATGGCGGACGCCTGGTTCAACGTCGAGCCGTGGAGCCCCTCGTACCCGGACCGGATCTCGGCGCTCGCGCCGGCTGCCGTTGTCGTGCTGGTGGACGCCTTCACCGCCGTCGGCGGCTCGCAGTACGTCGACTCACCGGGGATCGGGAACTACCACTCGTATCTCTGCGACGAGCTCGTCCCCTACGTGGACGCGAACTTCCCCACGCTGCCGGACGCGAGGCACCGCGGCATCCAGGGCAAGTCCTCAGGCGGCTACGGCTCGATGATCTCGCCGCTCCTCCGTCCCGATCTGTTCGGCGGCCTCGCGACGCATGCGGGCGACGCGCTCTTCGAGGTCTGTTACGCACGCGACTTCGCGCCTGCCGCCCGTGCGCTGCGCGAACGTTACGACGGCTCGTTCGACGCGTTCTGGGAGGACTTCCGCTCCGGCCGCCCCGTTCTCTCGTCACCGCACGACGAGCTGCTCGTGAACACGTACGCCATGTGCGCCGCCTACTCCGCACACGAGGACGGCTCGGTCGACCTCCCGTTCGACATCGAGACCGGCGAACGGATCCCGGAGGTCTGGGAGCGCTGGCTGCAGTTTGACCCGGTGCTGCTCGCGCGGCGCCCGGAGCACGCCGAGACGCTGCGCAACATGCAGGCGATCTGGATCGACTCCGGCCGCGACGACGATTACTTGCTCGACCTCGGCGCGACCGCCTTCCATCGCGAGGTCGTCGCCGCGGGAACGCCCACCGAGCGCGTGCACTTCGAGCTCTTCCCCGGCACGCACCGCGGGCTGACCTGGCGCTACCCGCTCTCGCTCTCGTTCCTGGTCGGCCGCCTCTCCATCACCTTGTAGTTCGGCTCCTCGAAGCCGAACTTGCGATAGAGCGGGTGCATGTCGGTCGTGTGCAAGAGCCACTTCACGTTCGCGTACGGCCCGTTCTCGATCATCTCGCGCATGAGCTCCTGTCCCAGGCCGCGGCCGCGGTACTCCTCCAGCACGTAGACGTCGGCGAGGTACGCCAGCGCAAGCCCATCCGTGAACGCGCGACAGAACCCGATCTGCCGGTCGCCGTCGTAAAGCCCGACGACGCGGGACGCCTCGTCGATCAGGCGGTCCTGCGTTTCACGCGGGCGGCCAACGCCCCAGTACGACACCTCGCTGATGAACCGGTGCACCTCCTTGCGGTCGATGCGGTCCTTCGAGTCGTCGAGCTCGATGCCCCCAGGGAGCGCGCGACTCACGCCGAGAGCGTCCTCAGACGAAAGCCTCCGTGCTCTTCGTAGGAGGAGGTGACGACCGAGAGCGCGTCGCGGCGCGCGCGATCCGAGAGCTGCGCCGCCGGCGCGTCGGCGAGCGGCGTCGAGAGCAAGCGCTCGATCCCGGCGACCCCTTCCGGCGCGAGACGCAGCGAGCCCGCGGCGTGCACGCTGCAGACCGCGCCGCCGGAGCGTGCGGAAAACCCGACGAGCGCGTCGTTCGAGCCGCACTCGACGCAGCTCGTGAGGTGTGGCAGGTACCCGGCCAGCCAGAGCAGCTTCAGCTGGAAGCTCAGGACGAGCGGGTCGACCGCCGGCCGTGTCTCGGCGCGCGGCGTCTCGTCGAGCAGGTCGAGGAACCGCGCGAGCGCTCCGAAGGCCCGCTCGTTCGCGTCCGGCTCACCGAAAAGACGCAGCATCGCCTCGGCGCCGATCATCCCGACGTTCAGGCGATAGGTGTCCTCGCGCGTCACGTGGTGCGAGCGCAGGAGCTCGACGCCGGTGATCGTCTGCAGCTCTCCCCCGCCCTCGTGCAGCATCAGCTCGACGTGTGACAGCGGCTCGAGCCGGGCGCCGAACCGCGACTTCGTCTTGCGGACGCCCTTCGCGATCGCGCCGATCCGGCCGCGGCTCGCTGTATAGAGGTGGAGAATCCGGTCGGCCTCGGAAAACCGCATCGACCGGAGTACGATCGCTTCCGTCTTATAGGTCTTCCCGGCCATTTGGGCCAGTGTAGATAGGGCTGCGGGGAATCTCGATTCGGCTATCAGCGTTGTAAAGCATATGACCAAGATTCAGATGTACACGACGACCTGGTGCGGTTACTGCGTGCGCGCCAAGGCACTCCTCGACGCGCGTGGGCTCGAGTACGAGGAGATCCACCTCGAGGACGACGCGGGTTTCCGCGCCAAGCTGCACGAGCTCACCGGCGGCTGGACCGTTCCGCAGATCCTGATCGACGACCGCCCGATCGGCGGTTACACGGAGCTCTGGCGGCTTGACCGCGAGGGCCGGCTCGACGAGCTGCTCGCCGCAGCTGCGCCCCGACCCGATTCTGCCGAGCCTCCATCAGTTTCCCGGTAGACCTGGGTCGCTCGGTAGACCTGGCAGGTCGGGCAGTACCACGTGCCGCGGCCGGCGACGCGGATCTTGTCGATCGGCGTCCCGCAGCGCTCGCAGGGAAGCCCGCCGCGGCCGTAGACCTTGAACCTGTCCTGCGCCGTTCCGCTCGACCCGTCCGGCAGCTGGTAGTCGCGGAGTGTCGAGCCCTGCCGGCGGACACCGGCCTGCAGTGAGGCGCGGATGCCCTTGTGCACGGCCTTCACCTCGTCGGGCGTGAGCTCGTTCGCCGGGGTGAGCGGATGGACCTGCGCGCGCCAGAGCGCCTCGTCGGCATAGATGTTCCCGACGCCGGCGACCGTGCGCTGGTCGAGGATCGCGGCCTTGATCGGCGCGCGGCGCGTCGCAAGCTTCGCCGCGAGGTGCTTCGCCTTGTACGCGCTGTCCAGCGGCTCGGGACCGACCCGCGCGTCGATGTAGGTGTCCACGTCGGACGGTTCGAGCAGGAGCCACGTGCCGAAGCGGCGGACGTCGCGATAGGCGACGTCCGATCCGTCGTCTAACTTGACAACGGCGCGACGGTGAGGATCATCGCGCAGTCCTCCAGCCGTTGCGTGTCTCAGCGACCCCGTCATCCGGAGGTGGATCAGGAGCGCACGACCCGACTCGAACCGAACAATCAAATACTTGCCGCGACGATCGACCTTGGTGACGCGCTCGCCCTGCAGCTCTCGGGCGACCTCGAACGGGTCGTGCGGACGCGTGAGGCGCGGATCGCTGATCTCGACGTGCTCGAAGGTGTGGCCTTCCAGCGCAGGCGCGAGCCGGCGGCGGACGGTCTCGACCTCGGGCAACTCGGGCACGGCCGCACGGTATCGCGCGACCAGCGTCTCGAGTACGGCGTCTCTAGTACGGGCAGGACATGGCTTTGACCGTTGTCTCGCCGGCGACTGCATCGAGGCGCTGCAGCTCCGCCAGGAACGTGCCGAAGTGTCGGTTCGGTACGCGATCGAGGACGCCCGTAGGCGCGCGCGCCACGTTGACGGCCGGCTTCCGGGAAACGTCGATCGCGTACTTCTCGACGAGCCGGCGGCTACCGGCAAAGACGCGCTCGCACGCGCGCAGCGGATCGGCTTCCCAGTCCACGATGTCCGCTTCGCCGAAGGCATCCGGGCGGACGAGCTCGACGACGATTCCCTCCGGCTCGTCAGCTGGGGGCTCGCCCTCGAGCTTGCGCACCGCCGCCTCGACGCAATCCAGCACGTCATCCCGGTCGATGCCGCCGTAGAGCAGGCGCGCGCCGTAGCGGTTCACCCAGTCATTCCCCCACGGGGTGAAGTCCGCGGGACGCAGAGCGACATAACGCATTCCGTCGCTGCGTCTGGCGTATTCACATAGCTCCTCGCCGACCCGTTTGGTGAATCCGTACTTGCCGTAGGCGTCGTGCCACGCCATCGAAGACAGAAAGACGACGCGGCTCACGCCTGCTGCGCGCGCGGCCTGGAGCGTCCAGAAGGTTCCATCGACGTTCAGCCGCCAGAAGTCGACCTCCGTCTTCTCGCCGCTGTGAATGCCGTGCCAGGCCGCGGTATGGAGAACGAGGTCGCAGCCTTGCACGGCCTGCTCGAGGCCGACGCCGCCCTGGAGGTCGCACTGAACGAACTCGAGACCGTCGAACAACGGAACGTCCGGCAGGCGGTTCAGGTCGGTGATGACCAGCTCGTGCCCCGCAGCGCGGAGACGCGGGATCATGCCCGTCGCAACGTTGCCGGTCCCGCCGGTGATCAGGATGCGCACGCAGACCTCACGGTCAGACGCGCTGCCCCTCGTCGAGCCGGCGCGTTGCTTCGAGGACGACCACCGTGCGCGGCGGCAGCGAGACCGCGACCGATCCGTCGGCACCAAGGCGGCCGAGTGTCGCTCGCTCCACGCCTTCGATCCGCGTGAGCTCGTACACGCCGTCGTCTTCGAGACGGAGCGTGCGGGTGTTCGCCGGGACACGCACCTCGTGCGCGACGCGGTCGACATTGACGAGGACGACGGCTGCGTCACGCTCGTGCCGCCACCCGCAATGCACGACCGCCGGAACCCGGTGCGTTCCCGAGTCGCCATACGCGGGCCAGCTGGTGGGACAGTTGTAGTGCAGCCACGACAGCTCGATCGTTGGGCTCTCGAACGTGAGCGGCGGCAGCATGCTGCCGTACGCGAGATACGGGTTCGCAGCGCCGATGCGCGCCGTAGCGAGCTCGCGGACGAATGCGGCCTTCTCCGGGTCGATCTCGTAGCGACGGTCGGGCAGCGGGAAATAGTGCTCGTCGAGCGGCTCTGCGCGCCCGTCGATTGTCTCGAGCGGGCTGAACTCGTAGTTGAGCTCGAAGAGGCCGCCCCACGCGAGGACCCGCGCACCGATCCAATAGAAGAGGTCGCCTTGCTCGCCAGATAGCTTCGCCCAGCCGTCCATCCGCACGGGCCCGTACTCGTGGTAGACGTAGGCGAAGAGCGGCACCTTCTCGACGCGACCGTCCTTTATCCACTCGCGGAACCTGTCCGCTTCGAACGAGGACACGGGACTCGCCTCCGCGCGCGCCTGGTAGAAGTCGAGCCGGTCGGCGAACACCTCGTTGACCAGCTCCGTGCCGCGTGGCGCCGAAGGCGTGCTGTAGAGCTCGCGGAAGGCGTCGACGAGGAACGCGCCCCCGCCACGCGGATGCCCGTGGCCGTCGCCGTAACAGCGCTTGATCACGTTGTTCGCCGAGATGTCGTAGTAGATGGCGTCTGCGTCGTACTCGCCCGCGATGCGTGCGGCGCGCTCGCGGTGGAGCTCCTGCAGAAACGGCGTCGTCGGACAGAGGAACGGGAACTCGTACTTGTCGAAGCTCAGCGCCGGTTCGGGAATCGACTGCAGCGCCGCATCCCCGGCGACGCTGTCGCTGCCCGACGCGCCGAAGAGCAGGTCGAAGAGAAACGGCGCCCAGCGGTCGCCCTGATCGTGAATCGCAGCGAGATTCGCCGGATGAAACTGCGCCGGAAACCAGTCCGCGAGCCCACCCGGCAGGTGGTTCTCGTAGTTCTGCGGCTCCTTCGCCCAGTTCGGGCCGAGGATGTGCAGGACGGGAGCACCGGCGATCTCGCTGATCGTCCGCAGCCAGTGCGCCCGATCGTGCGACGCGTTGATCCCGAAGGTGACGATTCCGATCTGCTCGTGAAGCCAGCGCTCCTGCTCCGGCCGCGAGGCGAGCGGCCGGCCGCACCACGGCTGGTCCACCGCCCACGCCTTGTAGCGGTCTGCGGCCTCCGTCCACGTCCCCTCGATCAGCGCCCCCACGGTCACGGGGTACGGCGGAGCCAGCGGGCCTGAGAGGTCGGGGCTCCCGTGAGCGAACGCGGCACGACAGTGTCCCCCGCCCTCTCCGAAGAAGTTGAGCCACTTCTGCGCACCGGTCGCGTCCTCCGTCGCAAAGTAGAAGCCTCCGACGGCCACCGAGTAGTACGCCAGCAACTGCAGCGTCGAGCCGGAGAAGCCCTCCGGGTAGGGACTGTGGAGCAGCCCCCGCTCGGGGCCGTCGCCGTCAGCGCCGAAGAGCGCAACAGGATTCTCGAACAGGAAGCCCGTCGCGTAGGAGTGCAGAAGCCTGTCGTCTGCGCCGTCGCCGGCCAGCGGCCCGATGCCGCCGAGCACGGGGTACTCGATCGCCTCGACCGGAAAGCCGGCCGCCGGATCCACCTCGACGTTGAAGCGTGCATTCGGGTCGCCGGCCGGCAGCGTCACAGTCGCCCGGACGAGATCGCCGCGCGCGGTCGACCAACGCAACTCGACGCCGTCGCGCCGACGCTCGAGGTGGAAGTCCGTCGGCTGCTCGAGCACCGTCCCGTCGAGCAACAGAATCCGCCACGGCGGGCCCGGCGGTCCGGTGAGAAGCCGCAAGTCGCACCCGCGGTTCGCGACCTGCAGGACGGCGCCCGTCTCCGGATCGAGCTCGATACGAAGGTGCTCGTTCTCGATTGCGACCGAGGTCGCGGCAGCGCTCATCCTCCGCGACTACTTCATCCCGGAGATGCGGACGCCGTTCACGATGTAGCGCTGGAAGATCAGCAAGAGGATCACGGTCGGCATCGCTGCGATCGTGGATCCGGCCATCAGAAGGCCCCATTCGTTCCCGCGCTCGGACCGGAAGTTCCCGAGCACCTGCATGATCTGCGTCAGGTTCGGGTTGGTGATCGTCAAGACGGGCCAGATATAGGAGTTCCAGTAGGCGAGGAACGATACGGTGCCCATGACGACAAATGGCGCCTTCGACTGCGGCAGGAAGATGCGGAGGAAGATCTGGAATCGGTTCGCGCCGTCGATCAGCGCCGCTTCTTCCGTTGCTGCGGGATAGCTGAGATAGAACTGCCGGAGGAAGAACATCGTGAACGACGAGGCGACTCCCGGAACGATCAGGACGGCGAACGTGTTCAGCATGTGGAGCTTCGCGACGACCACAAATGACGTGAGCAAGATCGCCATCATCGGGACGAACAGCGGCGTGATGCAGAACACCCACCAGAAGCGCTTGAAGCTGAACTCGAGCCGCGCGAACGCGTAGGCCGCGAGCGAGTTCACGAACAGGCTCAAGAACGTGAAGACGAGCGCGCCGATGAACGTCACGATCATCGCCCTCACGAACTGGTGGTCGTGGATGATCGCGTTGTAGTTCTTCGGGTTCCACGTGTCCGGGAAGAACTGGAACGGCGTGCGCAGCACCTCGGTCTTGCCCTTGAAGCCGGCCATCACCATCCACAGGATCGGGAACAGGATGGCGAGGAAGATCAGCAGCGCGAACACGGCCTGCACGACTCTCGCTAGAAGGCTCGTCTTCATCAGCCGTCCACCGCTTTCACCGAGCTGATCGCCTTGAAGATCAACAGCGAGATCGCACCGAGCACGACGAACAGCAGCAACGCCGCGGCCAACGAGAAGCTCGTCGCATACGGCGTGCTGTCACGGAAGCTGTTGATGATGAACAGGTTCGGCGTGAGCGTCCTGTCAACAGGACCACCGTTCGTCATGATCAGCGGCAGCAGGAACTCCTGCAGCGAGATCGTGAATCCTGTGACCGCTAGGAAGACGAAGACGTTCCGGAGAAGCGGGAGCGTGATGTACCACATCGTCTGAAAGGCGTTCGCTCCGTCGAGGCTCGCCGATTCGTAGTAGCTGCTCGGAATGTCGAGCATCGCCGCAAGCAGGATCAGCGTCGAGATGCCGAACCCGAGCCAGACGCCTGGAACGGCGACGGCGGCCAGCGCGATCGACGGATCGTTCAGCCAGTTGACTGGCCCGAAGCCGAAGAACCGGACGATCGCGTTCGCAATGCCGGCGTCCTGGTAGACGAGCACGAAGATATTCGCCGTGAGCACGCTCGCGACGACCGCCGGTATGTACACGGTCACCTTGAGGATGGTCGCGATGCTCGTACTCAGCACCTTGATGAATGACGCCAGGAGCAAGGCGAGGAAGAGCCCGACGGGCACGGTCATCGCGGAGTACGTGAGCCCGACGCGCAACGAATGCCAGAACCGCGGATCGGAGAGCACGAAGCGGTAAAAGTCGAGCCCGACCCACACGGCGGGCTTGTAAAAGCTGATGCGATGCCCGCTGAGCCAGAAGGCGTAGCCGAGCGGGTAGATGACGAAGATGGAGAGCAGAATCACCATCGGCGCGATCATCAGATACGCGGTCAGATTCGACCGGTGCAGGTTCCCCTACGATCGTTTGATGCGTCTCCGCCGCGCGCGCCGCTCGGCGAGGGACATCCACGCCGGGGTGAGCTTGTTGTTCGAGATGGCTGACATGCTTGATCGTTGCCGAGGGTCGCCGCGGGCGCCCGGCCTGTCGCCGGACGCCCACGACGGAAGGCTAGTTTCCGTTTCCGGTCCCCGCGAGCCCTTGCTTCTTGATCACGTCGTTGATGGCGTTGTTCGCCGTCTTCAACGCATCAGTAACGCTCGCATTGCCCTTCATCGCTGACTCGATTGCGGTCCCCATCGCAAGCGAGATGTCCCAGGGATACCCAGGCTCGTGCCGGCCGAAGGGCACGATCTTCGTCGCGATGATTTTCATGAACGGGTCGGCGCTGGCGTTCTTGTCGGTGGCGAGCGCTGCGTCCACCGACGACCGAACAGTGAACTTCGAATAGCCGCTCGCCTTGAAGAAGGAGGCCATGATCTTCGGGTCTCCGGCGAGCAGGTAATGGACGAAGTCGGCCGCAGCCTGCTTCTGCTTCGACTTCGCATCGACGGTCAGCGTCCAGCCGCCGAGCGTGGCCGTGGTCTTCTTCGGGTCACCGTTCACCGACGGGAACTCCGCGACCATCGTCTTGCCGATCATCTTCGGGAAGTCGTTCTTGAGCTGCCCGATTGCCCAGGAGCCACAAGCCATCATCGCGACCTCGCCGTTGCCGTACGGGCTGGCATCGGCGTAACCGACCTTCGGCTGTGCCGGCATGAGGCCGTTCTTGTAGAGCGTCTTGTAGAAGTTCAGGAGCTTCTCGTAGCAAGGAAGGTTTGCCTGAGCCTGCGACCAGTCCTTCGTGACCGGCAACTGCCCACACGCGTTGTACTGCAGGCCCCAGCTCGACCATCCGAGGTTGGGCGCGTCGGACGCGATCGTCATGCCCTTGACGTTCCCGTTCGTAAGCTTCCTCGCCCAGGTGCTCAGCTGGCTCCAGGTCTTCGGCGGGTTCTTTACGTCGAGACCGGCCTTCTTCGCCAGGTCGGTGCGGATGTAGAGCACGGTCGACGGTTCGACCAGCATCGGGTAGGCGTAGTGCTTTCCACCCACGGTGACGAAGCTTTTCACGTTGCTCTTGATGTCCGCGAAATCCGACTTCGGCATGAGCCCGTCGAGCTGGGCGAATTGCCCGTCGGCCACGCCGGCAGGAACCGCGCCGTAGTTCGTCGTCACGACGTCAGGCTGCGTGCCTGCGGCCTGTGCGGCCTTGAGCTTCTGCGCCCATGTGTCCGCGGGCACCGTGACGTAGTTGACCTTGACCTTGTTCTGCGACTTGTTGAACGCCTTGACGTACTTGATGAACCAGGCCTGCTGATAGTCCTCGAACTTCTGCTGCCAGAAGGTGATCGTCACCGGGCCGGCTGCCGCACTTTTCGGGGCACTTGCCTTCCCGCTGTTACCGCTCGAGGTGCCTGCCAGGACGAGGCACGTCAGCAGTGCCACGGCTGCGAGGGCTAGCCAGGTTCCGCGCCATTTACGCATCGGTTCTCCTTTGGATGTGACTCGGCGTCGAGTCGAGCTCATGCTGACTTGCCCTTCTTGACCAGGTCAGCTCGATACCAGAAGACGTTGTACGGACCCCACTTCGAGAGCGTGAAATAGATCGTCCTCCCGTCGTTCGCGGTGTATTCCGGCAACATGTACGGGGCGTAGAGCCCCGGCACAGCAGCTTGGGATAGGAGCGTTGTCGCGTCGCTCCACGGTCCCCACGGCGCGGCCGCCTCTCGAATGCTCGCGCTGCTCGGCCCGCCGTCGGTGTAGGTCATCAGCCAGCGATGCAGATAGGTGTTCCAGGCGACCGAGAGCTCACCGACGGTGCCGTCGACGATGGTCTTCGCAGCGGACATCTTCGAGCTCCACTGCGGTGAGCCGTCGGACGCAGTCCCGGTGAAGTAACGGTACGCGCCCTGTTGTTCGACATCTTGCTCACGGACCTTCATCAGCTGCACGCCGCCGAAGCGGCCGTGCGTCACACCCCAGAAATAGAGCTCGCCATCGACGTTCGTGACGCTGACCTGGATGAAGTTGCTCGTGCCGGGCCACCGCGGCGTTGCGAGCTTGATCCAGGTCTGTCCGTGGTCGGTCGACTTTGCAAAGCCCGAGTAGTTCGTGTCCCACTCGCCCGGTGCGCCCCAATGCTTCACCGACATGTACGCGAGGTACATCGCTCCGTTCGCCGCGAAGCCGTATGTGGGGATCACCGTCATCTCGACACCGTCGACTTGCTTGGCCGAGATGAGCTCCTCGGCCCACTTGGTGCTGTCGACGATGTATCCGTCGAGCGTAATACCGTCCGACGGATTCGTGTCTGTGGTGTACGCGAGGGTGTTCGAACGCCACTCCGAACCACCTCCGCCCGTCATGCCCGGATCGCGCCGGCCGAACGTGTCGCCGAACACGAACCACGTCTTCCCGTCCGCCTGGAACATCGAGCCGAGGTCCTGGCCGGCGACTTCGACCTTGCCGGTCTTGTTGGGTGACGTCGGCCCAGTGAGCTGGGAGACCTGGGTGACGTTCCGTACTCCGCCCAGGACGAACGGCGCCTTGTCGCCTACAGGAAGCATGTTCACCTTCGCCGACGAGGACGAGCAGGCTGACAGTCCGATCACCGCCCCAATTGCGAGCAGAACGAGAGGCGCGACGTGTGAGCCCGAGTGTGTGATTTTTCCTCCGCGACGAGATAACGATTACGCGGGCATACTGAACCTTCACTCGGTTGATGTCAAGCCAAGGGGCTTTGCTTGCGTAATCGGTTTCTCATCCCTATGCTCTTGCAGGTCCCGCTCGGCACTCCCGCGGGAAAAACGACAACCGTTGGAGGGAACCCTGGGGACGTTTCGCGCGGTCGCTGACGAAGCTGTGCTGGGCGTCGACATCGGCACCTCGAGCAGCAAAGGCGTGCTCGTCTCACGTGACGGCCGGCTGCTTGCAACGGCGACTCGTGACCATGCCGTCGAGCGACCGTCCCCCGGGCAGGTGGAGATGCACGCCGAACTGTGGTGGTCGGAGTTTGCTGCGATCAGCCGTGAGTTGACTGCAGGCAGCGACGTGCGAGTGCTCGCCGTGGGCGTCAGCGGCATGGGCCACTGCGTTCTCCTCACCGACGAGGCCGGCACCGCATTGCGGCGCGCAATTCTCTACGGCGTCGACACGAGGGCCGAACAGCAGATCGAAGCACTTACTACGAAGTACACCGACTCCGCAATCGTCGCTCGCTGCGGTTCGACGCTTTCGAGCCAGGCCGTCGGGCCAAAGCTTGCGTGGCTCGCGGACAACGAGCCCGATGTCTTCTCGAAGGCACGCAAGCTCTTCATGCCGAGCTCATGGCTGGTGTACCGCCTCACCGGCGAGTACGTCCTCGATCACCACTCGGCGAGTCAGTCGACACCGCTCTACGACACCAACGAGAACGCGTGGTACGAGCCGTGGTGCCGCGATCTTGCGCAGGACATCGCGCTGCCGACGCTCTTGTGGTCGGGAGAGGTCGCGGGGTCGGTCCACACGGTCGCCGCGCGCGAGACAGGCCTCGAGGAAGGCACCCCGGTGATCGCCGGGACGATCGATGCCTGGGCTGAAGCAATCAGCGTCGACGCGCACAATCCAGGCGACCTGATGCTGATGTACGGCTCGACGATGTTCCTCGTGCACACGGTCGAGTCGATGCTTACCGCGCCGACGCTTTGGAGCACGGTCGGTGTCTATCCAGGAACCAGGAACCTCGCCGGCGGAATGGCAACCTCGGGCGTCATCACAGCCTGGCTGAAGGACCTGTTCGGGGATGTCGACTATGCCGACCTCCTGGCCGAGGCCGAGGTCTCCGGTCCGGGCGCCGCGGGCCTGCTGATGCTCCCCTACTTCGCCGGCGAACGCACACCGATCGCCGATCCCCGCGCGCGAGGTGTCATCGCAGGCCTGACGCTCTCGCACACGCGCGGAGACATCTACCGCGCCGCGCTCGAATCGATCGCGATGGGCGTGCGCCACAACATCGAAGCGATGGAAGACGCCGGGGCGCAGATCGCGCGCGTCGTCGCAGTCGGTGGAGGCACGCAGGGCCTCCTCTGGACGCAGATCGTGTCCGACGTCACCGGTCGCGGACAGGAAGTACCGACGCACACCATCGGCGCCAGCTACGGCGCCGCCTATCTGGCGGCGTGTTCGATCGGCAGTGCCTCGATCTCCGACTGGAACCCGGTTGCTGAAACCGTGGAGCCGGCCGAGCGACACGTGCACGACTACGACGAGCTCTACAGCTTGTACCGCGAGCTGTACCCGGCTACCGAGAGAATCGCCCACGCCTTGTCAGCGCGGCAGCTTCAGCCGCGGCTGACCGGCGCAACTCCCGCAGAGAAAGGTCTCCCTCGATCATGACGCTCCTTCCACCCGCCGAGTCAGAGAAGCGGCCGGTGTATCTCGTCGCCAACGGCGACCTACGTCTAGCCGCGAACGTCGAGGGCTGGCCCGTACAGGAGAGCCTCGAGCGTGACGTGACACATGCGGTCACGGCCCTCGGCCGCCACGTCCTACGCGCCCACCCATTCGACGCGAGCAAGGGCCACGGCTTCATCGACAGCCAGCGCCGGGGGCTCGAGGTGTTCCGCGACATCCCTCCCGACGCTCCGTT
>DATBDB010000205.1:0-5778 GCA_036270155.1 Gaiellaceae bacterium | reverse complement strand
CACGATCAGCGCGGCGACGATTACGACGAACGCGACCGCGAAGTGGATCCGCATGTTCCGCTGCGTGCGAAGGACGTGGATGATCCCTTCGGCCGCGTTGTTGAACGAGTCGAAAACGGTCGGGGCGCGACGGGCGCTCATACGTGAGCCTTCCGGCCCCGTGGCCACGTTTCTCGGTCGCGAGCACCAAGCGATGCAAGGACGCCGGGAGTCCCCGATAGGGGGGTTCTATCGGGGCGACCGAGGACGCCGCAGTGCGCCGCGTGATCGCGGGCGAGAAGCCTGGAGGGCGGGGCCGGGAGGCTCACCTAAGGAGCTCCTGCTCGCGTGCCTCCATCGCGTCCCCGTGGTCGTACCCGAGCAGGTGCAGCAGCCCGTGCGTCAGGGGCCAGCGCCATTCCGCGCCGACGACCTGCGGGCAGAGCACGACGTCGCCGAGCGCGCGCGGCACGCCGTCGGGAACGTCGTCGCGGCCGTCGATCGGGAACGAGAGCACGTCGGTCGCCTGGTCAATCCCGAGGTGGTCGCGCTTCAGCCCGCGCATCTCGTCCACGCCGACGAACGCGATGCCGAGCTCACCTTCCTCAATCCCTTCCGCGCGTAGCACGCGCCCTGCCAACTCCACCGCGCCCGACTCGTCGACGTCGGCGCCGCTTCGATTCTCCACGTCGATCGAGATCACCGGTTCCGCTCGTCGGTGTGATCCTTGTAGGCCTCGACGATCCGCTGCACGAGCTTGTGCCGCACGACATCCTTGTGGTTGAACTCGACGAACTGGATTCCGTCGATGTTCTGGAGGACGTCGCGCACGTGCACCAGGCCTGAGCGGTTCTCCTTCGGGAGGTCGATCTGCGTGACGTCGCCGGTCACGACGACCTTCGAGCCGAAGCCGAGGCGTGTCAGGAACATCTGCATCTGCTCGGGCGAGGTGTTCTGCGCCTCGTCGAGGATGATGAAGCTGTCATTAAGAGTACGGCCCCTCATGAATGCCAACGGTGCGACCTCGATCGTCCCGCGCTCGATCAGGTTGTTCGCCTTGTCTGGGTCGAGCATGTCGTAGAGCGCGTCGAACAGCGGGCGCAGGTATGGGTCGACCTTCGCCATCAAGTCGCCGGGCAGGAAGCCGAGCCGCTCGCCCGCTTCGACCGCGGGCCGCGTGAGGATGATCCGCGCGACTTCGCGCTCATGCAGCGCCGCAACGGCGAGCGCCATCGCAAGGTAGGTCTTGCCGGTGCCGGCAGGCCCGATGCCGAAGGTGACGGTGGCGCGGCGGATCGAGTCGACGTACTCCTTCTGCGTCAGCGTCTTCGGGGCGATTTTCTTTCCACGGTGCCGCCAGACGACGGCGTCGAAGACCTCGCGCACGTCCTTCCCGGCCGCGAGCGTGCCGAGCACGGCGTCGACGGTGTGCGAGCCGATCTGGGTGCCGGCCTCGACGAGCTCAACGATCTCGTCGATCACCGCGCGCGCCTCGGCGATCTGGCCGTCGTCGCCCTCGAGGGTCAGCTGGTTGCCGCGCAGGCGCACGCTGGCGCCCAGGCGCTCCTTGAGCGCGTCGAGGACGCCGTCGGAGATCCCGGCCAGCTCGGCGGCGACTGCGTTCGATACGTCCAGCGTTTCCTGCACGGGTGCAGTGTAGGTTGCCCCGATGGGGCGGAAGTGGTGGACATTGCTCGTGGTCTGCGTGGCCACCTTCATGCTCCTGCTCGACATTACGATCGTCAACATTGCGCTCCCCGCGATCCAGCGCGCGCTGGGCGCTTCGTTCTCCGATCTCCAATGGGTTGTCGACGCCTATGCGCTGGCCCTGGCGACGTGCGTCCTGACCGCTGGGTCGCTGGCCGACCTCTTTGGCCGCAAACGGCTGTTCCTGCTCGGGATCGGTCTGTTCACCCTCGCCTCGGTGGCTTGTGGGCTTGCCAACGACCCCTTGTTCCTGATCATCGCGCGCGGCGTCCAGGGGATCGGCGGCTCGATGATGTTCGCGACGGCGCTCGCGCTGCTTTCCCAGGAGTTCCACGGCAAGGATCGCGGCACGGCTTTTGGCATCTGGGGCGCGACGATCGGAGCGGCGGTCGCGATCGGGCCCCTGGCCGGCGGCGTCCTCACCTCGGGGCTCTCGTGGCGCTGGATCTTTCTCGTCAACATCCCGATCGGGGTGGCCGCGGTCGTACTCGGTGTGCGGCAGTTGCACGAGTCGAGCGATCCTGAGCACAGCCGCCTCGATCCAGTCGGCCTCGTCACGCTGACTGGGGGCTTGTTCTGTCTGATCCTGGCGCTGATCGAGGGCAACCAGCAGGGCTGGACGAACGCCTGGATCGTCGGGCTGCTCGTGGTATCCGCCGTTCTCCTCGCGCTGTTCATCATGTCCCAGGCGACCGAGAGAACGACGATGATCGACCTCGCGCTCTTTAAGCGCCCCGCCTTCGTGGGTGCGCAGGTGACGGCGTTCGCAATCTCGTCGTCGATGTTCGCGATGTTCCTCTACCTGACGCTCTACCTCCAGAACATCCTCGGCCTGTCGCCGATCAAGACCGGTCTCGTCTTCCTGCCTCTGAGCGTCGTCTCGTTCTTTGCCGCTCCGATCGCCGGACGCCTCTCGACCCGTGTCCCGATCCGATTCCTGCTCGGCAGCGGTCTCGCACTGAACGCCGTCGCCATGTGGTTGATGAGCCGCGTCACGACTGGATCGCACTGGACGGTGCTCTTGCCGGGCTTCCTCGTCGGTGGCATCGGCATCGGTCTGGTCAACGCGCCGCTCGCTTCGACTGCGGTCTCGACTGTTCGGCAGGAGCGCGCCGGAATGGCTTCCGGCATCAACAACACGTTCCGCCAGATCGGGATCGCAACCGGCATCGCGGCCCTCGGCGCGATCTTCGCGAGCAAGGTCGACGCGAGCGCGTTCTCCCCGCATGCGAGCGCCGCAGCACGCGCGTCGTTTGTGACGGGACTCCACGACATCCTGCTCGTCGGCGCAGCGGTGGCCGCGTGTGGGGCCGTGCTCGCCACCGTGCTCGTGCGCCCGCAGGATTTCGTCGCAAGCGGTCAACCCGAGCCTGCTCAAGCTGGGTAGACGCCCCCGGGTCTAAAGCAAGCGCGGCTACATCGCCGGGGACTCGGAGGAGGGGACCTCGAAGATCGTCCATTCTGGCTGCCCGGCTAGCGCACCAGACTGCATCAGCTTGTCCGGTCGACAGCGGACCTTGAATCGCACGACAAGCACGGTCGGACCCCCTCACGGGACGTCTTCTACACCCCCGAGGATCCTAAGTCGCGAAAGACTTGCCCGTCTACGGCGGTTGCGCCGGCGGACGCGTGATCGAGCACCGATGGCGCCGGTTGTACCCTTGACCTCGAGATGAAGGGACGAAGGGCCCTCCGCCGCGACCGGCTGCTCGAGCTCGACGAGGTCGAGCGGCGACTGAAGCCGTTCGGGCGCCGCTACCTGGGCGTCCACGAGATCTCGCTCGACGCGCTCGTGGGCACAGACAGCCGCGCCAGCTCGTTCACCCGCGACTTCCGCCCGCTTCACGCGTTCAGCCGCGACCGGATGCGCTCGCTCGAGGGCGCGTTCGCCGACGGCGCCTTCCCGCCGATCGTGACGGTCAAGCTCGGTGAGGTGTACTTCGTGATCGACGGTCACCACCGCGCTGCCCTCGCGCGACGCGGCGGCGCAGAGATGATCGATGCCGACGTGACCGAGCTCATCGCGCGCGTCCCTCTTCCCGCCCGGGCGGACATGTTGGAGGTTGTCCTCCGGGAGCTCGAGCAGATCTTCCTCGAAGACAGCGGACTTGCCGACGCGCTCCCCGGCGTGCGCGTCTCCGTAAGCCGGCCCGCGTACTACCTCGAGCTGCTCGAGAACATCCAGGTGCACGGCTACCACATGATGCGGGGACACGGACGCGTGCTTGAGAACGTCGAGATCGCGATCGATTGGTACCGCGCGATCTACGCGCCGACGCTCGCCGCGATCGAACGCCTGCGCCTCGGCCGCCTCTACCCGGACGCGCCGCCTGGGGACCTGTTCCTCGTTCTCCACCGGCACCGGCGGGATGCGTTCCCTTCGACCGGCTGCCCGCACCTCGCCCAGACCGTCGTCTCGGTGATCGCCGACGGCGGGCGGCGCCCCCGGCTACGCTTGCCGGGCGGCTGGGGCCGTTCTTCGCCGGGCTAGCTGCTAGCCGGGACATCGCCGTCGAAAGACGCGGCCGTTTCAGCCGGTGAATATGAGGCCGACTGTGAACGCCTCGACCGCGTCGACGATCTGCTGGGCGTGCTCGATCTTCGCGAGCCCGTGGTCGGCGCCTTCGAGCTCGAGCACGTCGTCGGTGATCTCGCGCGCGATGCGGCCGTTCCACATCGGGTCGGCTGTGCCGCCGATGAGCAGCGCCGGTGCGGTTCTCCTGCGCAAGGCGACGACCGCCTCGTCGTTGGTGAGCAACGGCGTCAGCCAGATGCCGGGCCACTCGTGCTCGGCGGCGTCGGCCGCGGCGAGCGTCCCCATCGACTTGCCGACGATCAACAGCTGCCTCGCTTCCGGTGCATAACGCACGGCCGCCGCGAGCCGTTCGTGCACCCACTCGTGCGCATCCACGTTGGGGTCGAGGTTCTCGTCCCACACCTGGATGATCCGCCAGCCGGCCTTCGTCAGCCCCTGCTGGGCAAACGCGTTCACGGGCATCCCCGCGAGCATCCGGCCGGGCAGGATGACCGCCGTCCGCGCCGGGTCGCCGTCGTACTCGTAGCCGTGACAGATGCCGAGGTCGACCGGCCGGATCACGCCAGCTTCTCGCGTACGAGCTGGCTCACTGCCGACCCGTCCGCGCGCCCCGCGATCTGGGGCATCACGTCTGCCATCACACGGCCCATGTCGCGCATGCTCGTCGCCTTGTTCTCGGCGATCGCGTCGTCGACGATGCGCTCCAGGTCTTCCTCGGCGAGGGGTTCAGGCATGAACTCCTCGAGAATCTCGAGCTCGCCTTCCTCCCTCGCTGCCTGCTCGGCGCGCCCGGCCGCGTGAAAGGCGTCAGCTGCCTCGTGGCGCTTCTTCCGTTCGCGCTGCAGGACTTGCAGCTCCTCGTCCTCCGAGAGCGGGCGCAACAGATCTTTCTCGGCCGACTTGAGGCTCGAGAGGATCAGCCGCAGCGCGTCGCGACGCTCGCCATCCCGCGCGAGCATCGCGTCCTTCACTTCCTGCTCGAGGCGCGTGACGAGGCTCACAGCTCGGCCTCCGCATTCGCGACAGTGGACGGAACATCCGCGCCCGAGCTGGGCTCGCCACCGAGGATGTGCCAGTGCAGGTGGAAGACGGTCTGGCCGGCGCTCGCGCCGACGTTGACCAGCACGCGGTAGTCGGTCAGGCCGACCTTCTCCGCCGTCTCTGCGACAAATTCGAGCATCCGTTTGGATTCTCGCGCATCGAACTCCCCGACATCGCGGAAGGTGTCGACATGGTCCTCCGGGATGACCAGAACGTGCACCGGCGCCTTGGGGTTGATGTCGTTGATCGCGACGAATCCCTTCGCCTTGTGAACGTAGGCGCCGTCGCGCGCGATGCTGCAGAACAGGCAGTCCTCACGCTGCTTGGGCACGGATTCCCTCCTCCGTGACGGCGGCTGCGCGCACGCGGACGAGTGCCCCAACAGGCGCATCGACGAGCCAGGGCGAGTAGTCGTCGCCGTAGCCGCGACCTGGGCGGTCGACGAGCACGACGTCCTCGACCTTGCGGCTCCAGCGGCGGAGGCAGAGCTCGTGGGAGAGCTCGCGGAGCCGCGC
>DATBDB010000204.1:0-5625 GCA_036270155.1 Gaiellaceae bacterium | reverse complement strand
CTCAACATCGACTGGCAGACGCTCGCCGACGCGATCGCTCTCGGTTCGATCTACGCGCTCATGGCCGTCGGCATCGGCCTGGTCTTTGGCGTGCTGCGCCTCGTCAACTTCGCCTACGGCCAGCTCGTGATGGCGGGAGCGTTCGCACTGGCACTCGCCTCGGAGTGGGGCTGGCCGGTGTGGGCCGGCATCGCGCTCTGCTTCGCGGCGGTGCTCGCGCTCTCCGTGCTCATGGACCGCCTCGTCTTCCGCCCACTGCGCGGGCAGTCGCCGGCGGTGATGTTGGTTGCGACCTTTGCTGTCGCGTTCCTGTTGCAGAGCATTGCGCTGCTTTGGTTCGGCCCGCTCGGGAAGATCGCTTCGTCGCTCTCGTCCCTCAACCAGCCGGTGACGGTCTCGGGCGTCGACATCCGGAAGATTACGATCGTCGCGGTCGTCGTGGCCGTCGTCTGCCTCGTCGCGCTGTCGCTGCTGCTCGAGCGCACGACGATCGGCCTGCACATGCGCGCGTCGTCCATGGACTTCCAGACCGCACGCATGCTCGGCGTCCGCGCGAATCGCGTCATCGGCGTCGCGGTGCTGCTGTCCGGCGCGCTCGCCGCGGTGGTCGCGGTGATGCTCACGGTGCAGACCCCGCTCGTCACGCCCGACTTCGCGCTGCGCGACACGATCATCGTGCTCGCCGGTGTCGTGCTCGGCGGCATGAACCGTCCGATCCCCGCGACACTCGGCGGCTTTGCGATTGGGTTCGCGACCGGCCTGCTCGGGGGCGCGCTGCCGACGAACCAGAGTCAGTACGTCCCGGCCTTCGTCTTCGGTGCGGTGATCCTCGTCCTGCTCGTGCGGCCCGGTGGGCTGTTCACCCGGCGGCAGGCGGTGGAGCGCGTATGAGGCGCGTGCTCGGAGCACAGGAGTTGATCGGCCCGGCGGTGCTCGTGATCGCGGTTGCGCTCGCCGGCGCGGCCGTCTCGACGTCGAATGCGTCGTACTTCATCGACGCGCTCGTCAAGGTCGCGATCGTCGTCGCGCTCTACCTCTTCATCGGGAACTCGGGCGTGCTGTCGTTCGGGCACATCAGCTTTGTTGCGCTCGGCGCCTGGACCGCCGGCGTGCTCTCCGTGCCGGTCGGCGAGAAGCCGGCGATCATGCCGAACCTCGTGCACGTCCTGCGCGACCGCACGACCGGCAACCTCACCTCGCTGCTGCTCGCCGCGCTCGTGGGCGGGATCTGCGCGTTCGCCGTCGGGCTGCCGCTGATGCGCCTCTCCGGGCTGGCGGCGGGCATCGCGACGTTCGGCGTGCTCGAGATCACCCATAACCTCCTGCGCTACGAGGAGGGGATCGGACCGGGGCTGAACACGTTCTCCTCGGTCCCGGAGACGACGACGCTGCGGCAGGCGGCGATCGGCGCGCTCGTCGTGATCGTGATCGCCTACGTCTACGCACGGAGCCGCTTCGGCAGGCTGCTGCGCGCGACGCGTGAGGACGCCGCCGCCGCGCGCGCTGTCGGCACCTCCGTGTACCGGCAGCGCCTGATCGCCTTCACCATCTCCGGCCTGCTCGCCGGTCTCGCGGGCGGCCTCTACGTGCACCTGCTTCCGGTGAACACCGAGAGCGTCTACCTGGACCTGACGTTCATCACGCTCGCGATGCTCGTCGTCGGCGGCGCGACGAGCCTTTGGGGCGCGGTCGTCGGCGCCCTTGCAGTCAGCGCCCTCGACTCATACCTCGCGGTCGCCGAGAACGGCACGACGCTCCTTGGCTGGCACATCAACCTGCCTGCGGGCACGCGCGTGATCGTCGTCGGCGTGCTGATGGCGGTCGTCCTGATCCTGCGCCCGTCCGGCCTGACCGGCGGGCGCGAATTTCGACTCTGGTGGAGGTCCGCATGAACCGCGTCTGCATCGCGGGCGCCGGTGTGATCGGCAGCCTGTTCGCCGCGCACCTCGCGCGCGTGACGGAGGTGACCGCGCTGACGCGGCGCGAGGAGCATGCGCGCGCGCTGAACGAGAACGGGCTGCGCGTCAGCGGGCGCGCCGACTTCACGTCCCGCGTCACCGCGGCCACCAGGCCCGACGAGCTGCGCGAGCCCGACCTGGTGATCGTTGCGTCCAAGGGCGGCGACGTCGAGCCGATCGCGACGCAACTCGCCGGGCACTGGCCGAATGCGAGGCTGATGACCGTGCAGAACGGGATCGGCGCGGATGAGATCGTCGCGCGGCACGGCGCGTGGCCGCTGCTCACGGCCGTCACGTTCATGAGCGGCACGCGGCACGCGGACACGCATGTCGAATACGTCCTCGATACGGCGACGTGGATCGGGCCGTCGCGCGGCACGACGCCCGACGACGCCCGCGCGGTCGCAGCGCTGATCGAGTCGTCGGGCCTGAAGGCCAAGGCGTTCGACGACCTGAGGCCCGCCCAGTGGTCGAAGCTGATCTTCAACGCGACGGTCAACACGGTGGCGGCGTTGACGGGACTGCGTCACGACCCGCATTTCGCCGCGCTGACCGAGCCGCAGGACCTCGGCTTTCTCGTGCGTAACCTGATGGACGAAGGCAAGGCTGTCGCTGCGGCGGCCGGCGTGACGCTCGACGAGGATCCGTGGGAGATGAACGTGTTGGCGACTCAGCGTGGTCACCGGCACGCCCCCTCGATGCTCGAAGACGTGCAGGCGCGGCGGCTCACCGAGGTGGACATGATCACCGGCTCGCTCGTGCGCGAGGCTCGCCGGCTCGGCGTTCCCGTCCCGCTGCACGAGGCGATGTACAGCTTGATCAAAGGGGTGGAGGCGTCTTGGGAATGAAGGTTTGTATCGTCGGCTGCGGCGCGGTCGGTTCGCTGTTCGCCGCGAATCTCGCAACGCTCGACGATGTCGAGGTGTGGGCGTATGACCTCGCGCAGGCGCACGTCGACGCGATCAACCGCGACGGCTTGAAGCTGACGGGCGCGGGTGAGGTCGTGGGCCGTCCGCATGCAACCACGGACGCGACGCAGCTGCCGCCCTGCGACTTCGGGATCGTCGCGACCAAGGCGATGCACACGGAGCCCGCGATCAGCGCGACGGCGCACGCGTTCGCCGACGGGTGCGTGGCGACGGTGCAGAACGGCATCGGCAACGAAGAGGTGCTCGCCCGCCACGTCGAGCGCGTGATCCGCGGTACCACCTTCCCGGCCGGAAAGATCACCGCGCCCGGTGTCGTGCAATGGGACGTCAAAGGCGACACGACCTTTGGCCCGTACGAGGAGAAACCGGCCCCGTTCGAAGAGGTGCAGCGGCTCGCGGACGCGTGCACGCGCGGCGGGATGCCGGCGGCCGCCGTCCAGGACGCACGCGGCCCACAGTGGCGCAAGGTGATCTTCAACGCTGCGACCAACCCGCTCGGCGCGCTGACGGGGCTGACGCATGGACGCGTCTGTGAGCGTCCGGATTTGCGCCGCCTCGCCTCGCAGCTCGTCACCGAGGGCAAGGCCGTCGCGAGCGCGCAGGGGATCGTGCTCGACTCCGATCCCGAAGAGCTGATCGACTACGCCGCGCGGCCCGAGGTGGCGTACGGCCACAAGGCCTCGATGCTGCAGGATGTGGAAGCACGCCGGCAGACGGAGGTCGACTACCTGAACGGCGGCATCGCAGAATTCGGGCGCAAGCTCGACGTACCGACGCCGACACATGAATCGATCTGGGCACTGGTGAAAGGAGTGGAGGCTTCGTGGGATCAGTAACGCCGCAGGACGAGATCGACCGCCGCTACGGACTGATCCGCGAGGCGATGGCGCGCGACGGGCTCGATGCAGTGATCGTCTCGGGCAACGAGTACTCAGGCTTCGAGGGTGCGGTCACCTACATGTCGGGCTTCGTGATCGTGCACCGCTACGCGTACGTGCTCCTGCCGCTCGAGGGTGATCCCTCGATCGTCTTCCCGCGCGAGGCGACCTACGTCGGCGAGCACGGCACGACGTGGATCGAGGACCAGGTGTTCGTGGACAAGCCCGGTGACTGGCTCGCGGACAAGGTGCGCGGGCAGAGGGTCGGCGTCTACGGCCTCGACTACGTGATGACGGTGCGCGACTACCGCGCGCTGGAGGGCGCGGCGACCGTCGAGCCCTGGGACCTGCAGTTCGACCACGCGCGCGCTGTCAAGAGCGAACGCGAGCTCGAGTCGGTGCGCGACAGCGTGCGCATCAATACCGAAGGCTTTTGGATCTTCCTCGATCACTTCGCGCCGGGGAAGACCGAGCGCGAGATCCTCGCGCATTGCGAGAAGTACTTCGTCGAGGAAGGCTGTGGCCGTCTGACGATGGACATGGTGCTCGTCGGCGACGATGGGGCCGCGCTACCCGAGTTCAAGATCGCGGGCGACTACCGCATCAAGGCGACCGACATGGTGCTGCCGTCGCTCGAGATCGCCGGCGTGGGTGGGCACTGGGTCGAGGTCTCGCGCGCGATCTGCGCGGGTGAGCCGAGTGACGAGACGAAGCAGATGCTGGAGGCCTACGTCGAGTACTACGACGCTGCGCGGTCGGCACTGCGCGACGGCGCCACCGCGCACGACGTGCACCGCGCTGTCTCGAAGGGATTCGTCGACCGCGGCTTCAAGCTTGGCCACGTCACCGGGCACTCGATCGGGATGACAATGATCGAATGGCCGAAGATCGGCGAGGGCGACGAGACGGAGCTGCGCTCGAACATGGTCTTCTCGATGCACCCGCACGCGATCTCGGATGACGGAAGCGCGTGTCTCTACATGCAGGACACGTGGCTCGTCACCGCGGACGGCGGCGTGCCGCTCGCAGACTTGCCGATGAAGATCTTCAACGGAACGGAGGCGAGACCATGAACGAGCTCGCGAAGCCGATCCTGCCGGGCAAGGGTGGCTCGGACTACGAGCGCTACCTGCGCACCGACGACCTGCTTGCGCTGCAAAAGGGGGCCGACGAGTGGGTGCACCGCGACGAGCTGCTCTTCCAGACGGTGCACCAGTCCTCCGAGCTATGGCTCAAGCTCGCGTGGAACGAGGTCGAAGAGGCAGGCAAGCTGGTCTCGGCCGAGGACATTCCGGCGGCCAATCGGTTGCTGAGGCGCGCGGTTGCCTGCCTTAAGCTCGTCACGGACGCGCTCGACATGCTCGAGCACATGTCGCCGTGGGAGTACACCGAGGTGCGCAAGGTGCTCGGCCACGGCAGCGGCTTCGATTCGCCCGGCTTCCGCGAGCTGCGGCGGGTTGCGAAGCCGCTCGGTGAGGCGTTCCACGCCGCACGCGATCGCGCCGGTCTGTCGCTGACCGAGGTCTATACGCGCGGCCGCGAGTTCGACGAGCTCTACAACCTCGCCGAGCTGCTGATCGAGCTGGACGAGCGCGTCACCGTCTGGCGTGTGCGCCACTTCAAGGTCGTGCAGCGCACGATCGGTGCCGACGTGATCGGCACGCAGGGCACGCCCGTCGAGGTGATGGGCCGGTTGATCCACAATTCGTTCTATCCGGAGCTGTGGGCCGTGCGGAACGATCTGACGCAGATGAACCTGCCCGAATGAGATTCCGGGGTGTCGCACTCGGCTGCGGGAACTTCGGCGGGGTCGGCTCGTCCCCGGAGTTCTTCGGGCAGGGCATCTCTCACCAAGAGGCG
>DATBDB010000203.1:0-8858 GCA_036270155.1 Gaiellaceae bacterium | reverse complement strand
GAAGGAAGACAAGGTCGAGATGACCGGTGAGATCGTCGAGGCGCTGCGGAACGGCATGTTCCGGATCCAGCTCGACAATGGTCATGAGACCCTCGGGTACACGGCCGGCAAGATGCGCCGTTTCCGCATTCGCATGAACCCCGGCGACCGGGTTCGCATCGAGCTGTCGGCGTACGACCTCGATCGCGGCCGCATCGTCTACCGGCTCCGCCCGGGTGACGAGCGCCCCGAATAGTCGTTAGAGACTCAGACTCGCCATGAACGGAGAGGCGCTCGCCGCCCTCGAACTGCCTGCGATCACGGCTCGGCTTGCCGTGGCGTCGGCTACCGAGCTCGGCGCCGAGCGGGCCGGCGCGCTCCTGCCCGCGACCGAGACGGCTGAGGTGGTCGCGCGGCAGGCGCTGACCGCCGAGGCGGTCGCCCTGCTCGACGCCGCGCAGGAGCCGTCGCTTGCCGGCATCGCCGACGTGCGGGACGCGGCCGCACGTGCCGACCGCGAAGGGATCCTCGGGCCGGGAGAGCTGCGCGCGATCGCGACGGCGATTCGTGTCGGATTGGCAGCGCGGCGCGTCGTCGGCGAGCAGCGCGCGCTCGCGCCGCTGCTGCACGACCGTCTCGCATCGATCGATCCTTCGCTGGCACCCATCGCCGACGAGATCGACCGCTGTATCGAGGAAGACGGGTCCGACGTGCGGGACACGGCGTCGCCCGTGCTTCGACGGTTGCGTCGCGAGTTGCAGAACGGTGGCGCGCGAGTGCGCGAAGAGCTCGCTCGAGTTGCGCGCTCGTCCGACGTGCAGGAAGCGTTGCAGGAGCAGTTCCTCGCCGAGCGCGGCGGCCGGCCCGTGCTCGCGGTGCGCGCATCCTCGCGTTCGAAGGTGCCGGGGATCGTCCACGATGCATCGAGTACCGGCCAGACGCTGTTCGTCGAGCCGTTCGCCGTCGTCGAGCTGAACAACCGCCTCGCCGAAGCGGCAGCGGAAGCGCGCGAGGAAGTCGAGCGGATCTTGCGTGAGCTGTCGTCGGCTGTGACTGCACGCGCGGAAGCGCTGGTCGTGCTCGTCGAGACTACGGCGGATGTCGACGTCGTGCTCGCCTCCGGCGCGCTCTCGCGCTCATGGCGTGGCGCGCCGGTCACACTTTCCGACGACGTGCGGCTGCTCGGCGCACGCCACCCGCTACTCGATCGCGCGACGGCGGTTCCGATCGATCTCGACGTCGGTTCGCTGCGGGCCGTTGTGATCAGCGGCCCGAACACGGGCGGGAAGACCGTCGCGTTGAAGACGCTCGGCCTCGCGGCGCTGCTGCACCAGTGCGGCCTCAGGCCGCCGGCCGAGTCGGCCTCTCTGCCGGTGTTCGATCGCGTGCTCGCCGACATCGGCGACCGGCAGTCGATCGAGATGAGCCTGTCGACGTTCTCGGGTCATCTCCGCACGCTCGTCGAGATCCTCGAGTCGGCGACGGCGCGCTCGCTCGTGCTGCTCGACGAGGTCGCAGCGGGCACCGACCCCGAAGAAGGCTCGGCGCTCGCGCAGGCGCTCGTCTCGCGCCTCGCCGGACAAGCGCGCCTGACTGTCGTCACGACGCACTACCCCGAGCTCAAGGAATGGGCCAGCGCGAACGACGCTGTCGCGAACGCGGCGACGAGCTTCGATCCCGACACCGGTGAGCCTCTCTACCGCATCGATCTCGGCCGGCCGGGGACCTCGCACGCGCTCCGCATCGCCGAGCGGCTCGGCCTCGATGCCGACGTCGTCGCCGACGCGCGTTCACGGGTCGCGCCGGAGCGACTCCGGACCGCGGAGCTCCTGGCCGAGGCGCAGGCTGCCGAACGAGCGGCCGTCGAGCTGCGGGAGAAGGTCGGCGAAGCGCTGGCGCGTGCGCACGAGCGGGAGCGGGACCTGGAGCGCGAGGTCACGGCCGTGCGCGCTTCGGCAGCCCGGGCGCGCGAAGACGCGATCGCCGAAGTGCAGCGCGAGCTCGCCTCCGCGCGGGCGGAGCTGAGCGCGCTGCGCGACGAGTTGCGTTCGGCGCGCCGCGTGAGGCGTGAGTCGGAGCAAGATCGCGCCCTCGGCGCCGCGACCCAGCGGGCGACGCGCGCGGAGCGCGCTCTCGGCGATCTGAGCGGGCCGCTGCCCGTGACCGTGCCCCTCGCGGAGGGCGATCCGGTGGAGTCCGATGTCGGCGTACGCGGCACGATCGCGTCGATCCGCGGCGACGAGGCGGAGGTCGTCGGCGCGACCGGCCAGCGCGTCCGGATCTCGCTCACCCAACTTCGGCCGTCGCGGGAGCGCGCGCCGGAGGACCGGGCGCCGGTCGTCCAGGTGCGCGCGGCAGCGCACGGCGACGCATCCGATCAGCTTGACGTGCGCGGCCTGCCGGGCCAGGAGGCGCGCGAGCAGGTACGTCGCCTCGTCGATGACGCTGCGCTTGCCGGGCTCGACTCCGTGCGCGTCGTGCACGGGCGCGGGACCGGCGCGTTGCGCAAAGCCGTGCGGGAAGAGCTCGCCTCGCACCCCCTCGTCGGGCGCCGCGAAAGCGACGGCGAGGACGGCGCCACGATCGCGCATCTCTCTTAGGTCAGCGAACAGACCGTCCAGCGCACGGAGGCGAAGCCACCGTGCGCTTGGACGTCATCCTGCAGTCGCGTCTCCGCCTTAGCGGCGCTTGCGATTGCGCTGTCGAGTGCCGCGGCGGGCCGCTGGTGCGGCCGCCGCGACGGCCATACCCGACGCGGCGAACGCGTCGGCGTGACCAAGGTTCTTCGCGAGCTTCTGGACGTCGGCCCGCTGCTCGGGCGTCACGAACGTGACGCCGGTGCCGCTGCGGCCTGCGCGGCCCGTGCGGCCGACGCGGTGCACGTAATCGTCGTCGCCGTGAGGTGGGTCGAAGTTGATCACGTGGGTGATGCCGTCGACGTCGAGCCCGCGGGCGGCGACATCGGTCGCGACGAGCGTCGAGACGCGGCCCGATTCGAACTGGGCGAGCGAACGTTCACGCGCGTTCTGCGACATGTTCCCGTGCATGACCACGGTCGGCACGTCGTGCTGGCGTGAGAGCTTACGGGCGAGCTTGTCCGCGCCGTGCTTCGTGCGGACGAAGACGAGCGCGAGCCCGCGGTCGTCGACGCGGAGCTTCTCGACGAGTGCCTCGAGCTTGCCGTCGGCCGTGACCGGCACGAAGTGGTGCTCGATCTCGCCCTGCTTCGCCTCGATCGGCGCCTCCGCGGTGTAGCGGACGGCGTTCGAGGTGTAGCGGCGCGCGAGGTCGGCGACTGCGCCGTCGAGCGTGGCCGAGAAGAGCATCGTCTGCCGGTTCTCCGGCACGCCCTTCAGGATCCGGTCGACCTGCGGACGGAAGCCCATGTCGAGCATCCGGTCGGCCTCGTCGAGGACGAGGACGCGCACGCCGCCGAGGTGGACCATGCCGCGTTCGATCAGGTCGAAGAGACGGCCGGGCGTGGCGACGAGGATGTTCGCCTGCTTCGCACGCTTGGCCTGCGGGCCGAGCGCCGTGCCGCCGTAGACAGCGGCGATCTGGAGGCCCTTCGCCTTGGCATGCGGGCGGAGGTCTTCGACGACCTGCGAGGCGAGCTCGCGGGTCGGGACGAGGACGAGTGCGCCGGGGCGATTGCCACTCGGTGCGGTGCGCTCGACGACGGGGATCCCGAAGGCGAGTGTCTTGCCCGATCCCGTGGGGGATGCGGCCAGGATGTCGACGCCCGCAAGGGCGTCCTCGAGCACAAGGCTCTGCACCGCAAACGGTGTGATGATGTTGCGCTCAGCGAGCGTACGCACGACAGGCGTACTCACGCCGAGGGCGCTGAAAGACTTCGACAAGTTGTTCGACTCCTTCGTTCAGGGTTCGAGATGCAAGAAACTCGATTCACCTGAAAGGAGGAACGAGAAGCTGGATCTCACGGTTGCAAGTGCGCAATCCGTGACGTCAAGGTAGCAGCCTCAAAGAATTGCGGCCGTCGGCGCCTCGCTTTTTGCCTGCAAAAGGACGGCTGCAAGGACGATTGCGCCTCCGGCGAGGGTCGCCGCAGCGGGCTGTTCGGACAGGAACGCCCAGACCCAGATCGGCCCGAGGACGATCTCGAGCAGCGTGATCAGCGCCACCTCGCCGGCCGGGATCAGCCTCCCGCCGATCGTCAGGAAGACGAAGCCGAGCCCGATCTGGCAGACGCCGAGCGTCGCGAGCAACGTCACGTCTTTCGCGCCGATGTGCGCGGCGTGAGCGAACGGTGCCGCGGCGGCGAAGACGACGATCTGAGAGAGGCATGTCGCGGGCGCCATCGAGACGTCGCGGCGGTGTCGCGTGATCACGAGCGTCGCGGCGAACGAGACCGCCATCAGCAGGGAGAGCCCCTGGCCGAGCAAGCTCGCGCTGCCCGGCCCACCGACCATCACGGCAACGCCCGCAAGCGCGACGCCCATCGCGAGCCACGTGCGGCGCGAGACCGGCTCGCCGAGCAGGGTCCCGAGTGCGGCGGCGATGATCGGTGCGAGCGCTTGCATGAACAGGACGTTCGCGACGGGCGCGTGATTCAGCGCGACGAGGAACGACGCCGACGAGACGGCGAGCAGCGCGACGATCGCGATCCCGCCGCGCCCGATCGCCCGGAACGCGTGGAGCACGCGGCCGCGCTCGGTGATCCCGACGTAGGCCAGCAATCCGAGCGCCGCGAAGGCCGCACGGCCCGCGAGCTGCGTCGCGACGTCGACCGACAACTCGCGCTGGAAGAGCCCGGCCGTCGACCAGGCGAGCGCGGCGAGCGCGACAAACAAGCGCCCGCGGCGACGCTGGTGCAGTTCCGACACGCAGCGAGTTTGCCTAGAGAAAGGACCGGGCCGGGATTGCTCCCGGCCCGGTCAGATCGTGCTCAAAGTCCTAAGACTGAACAGCGACGTTCTGTGCCTCGGGGCCCTTGGCGCCCTCGGCTGCGTCGAACTGCACCTTGTCGTTCTCGTTCAGCGACTTGTAGCCGTCGCCGGAGATCGAGCTGTGGTGAACGAAAAGATCCTTACCGCCTTCGTCAGGGGTGATGAAGCCATAACCCTTGTCGGCGTTGAACCATTTCACGGTTCCGGTTGCCATATACATACACCTCCCACTACCTGAAAGAACGGGCAGAGGAGGCGCACGTCGCGCATCCGGCACTCGCTCACTTGGGGGCACGGTAGCACCGAATCAGGCTTCCAGCCCTGCCGCGGGCAATTGGGGGCTCAGCCGGGCTGCGTCCTGATCTCGACCTCTCCGGTTCGCTCGAGCGTCCCCCAGTGGGCACGTGTGCCGACGATCGCGCTGACGGTCGACTCGATGATCACGAGGTACATGAGTTGGCGGTAGACGAACTGCTGCAGCGGCAGCGCCCAGAGCGGCTTGAGCGATTCACCGTCCATCCGGAACGCGAACACGGCGAGACCGACCTGAACGGCGTTGAACGCGAGCCAGTAGGCGATGACCGGGACCGGATCGGTGAAGAGGAGCCCGTAGAGCGCGAAGAGGTCGATCAGCGGCGCGACGATCGGCAACAGGATCTGGAAGAAAAACATGTACGGAAGCGCGCGCCGCCCGATCTTGCGCTGGCGCGGATCGCGCGTGATGAGCGCGCGCTTGTGCTTCCACACTGCCTGCATCGTTCCGTAGGACCAGCGGTAGCGCTGGCGCCACAGGCTCCCGAGTGTCGCGGGCGCCTCCGTCCAGGCGCGAGCACCCTCCGCGTAGACCACTCGGCGACCCGTGCGGCCGATGGCGAGCGTGAGATCGGTGTCCTCCGCGAGCGTGTCGTCGGACACGCCCCCGACCTCGAGCAGCACGTCGCGGCGGAACGCGCCGATCGCGCCCGGCACCGTCGGGGTGCACTGCAGCATTTCGTACATGCGCCGATCGAGGTTGAAGCCGGTGACGTACTCGATGTGCTGCCAGCGGCCCAGCAGCCCGCGCCGGTTTCCGACCTTCGTGTTGCCGGAGACCGCGCCGACCGTCGGGTCCACGAGCGGCTGGACGAGTCGCCGGATCGTGTCGGCCTCGAACAACGTGTCGCCGTCGACCATCACAACGACAGGCGCGTTGGTTTCCGCGATGCCCACGTTCAACGCCGATGCTTTGCCCCCGTTCTCCTTGCGCACGACGCGGACGCGCGGCAGCGCAAGCCGCTCGACGGCCTCGGCAGTACCGTCGTCCGACCCATCGTCGACGACGACGATCTCGAGGTTTGGGTAGTCGCTGCCCGCGAGGGAGCGGACGGCGGCCCCGATGCCGACGATCTCGTTGTAGGCGGGCACCACGACCGCGACGGAGGGCTCGTAGCCCGCGAGATGCTCGTTTCGGGCGCGCCGCCGGTGCCAGGTGGCAAGCGCGACGACGATCACGACGCGGGCGCCGACGAGGATCCCGACTCCGACGATCACGAGCCCGAGCAACGACACGAGGCGGAACGCGAGCCGCACCGCCCACGCGAAGGCATCTCCGCGCCGGCCGTCCCAGGTCGCCGCTGCGGGCTCGACAAACGAGCGTGGCAGCCCCGCCAGTTCCGAGACCGTGACGAAGCGGAAGCCGCGTGCCTTCAACCGCGGGATCAGCTCTCGCAGGGCGGTGACGGTCTTCGAACGGTCGCCGCCGCCGTCGTGGAACATCACGATGCCGCCCGTCGTGCCCGGCGGGCTCGCGTTGCGGACGATCGACTCGACCGGACCGCGTCGCCAGTCCTCGGAGTCGAAGTTGGCGAGCACGATCAGATACCGATTGCCGGCGACCCGCGCGAGCGCGGACTCCTGAGACGGCGTGACGGCGTCGCTCGTTGCCGAGTAGGGAGGGCGGACCAGACGTGTGTACCGGCCGGTGACGCCGACGATCGCCGCCTCGGTGAGCTCGAGTTGCAACCGGCGTTGCCACTCGGGGCCGTTCGAGAGCGCGACGTGGGTGAACGTGTGGTTGCCGAGCTCGTTGCCATCGCGCACCAGTTGCCGGACGACGTCGGGATGCCTCGCAACTTCACTGCCCACGACGAAAAACGTCGCTTTGACGTGTGCTCCGTGCAGGACCGCTGCGATCTGCGGGGTCCAACGAGGGTCCGGGCCATCGTCGAATGTCAGCGCGACACGCCGTCCGGGCGGCGGCTGGCGCGAGACGAGCTTGCCGCCGGTGGGGGTCAGGATCGGCCGCTGCCCGGCGAGCGGCGCCGCTCCGTGTGTGTCGTGCGGTTCTGCGCTGGCACCGATCGTGTGCGTCGCAAAGCCCTCGAAGAGGATGAGCGCAGAGACGATCAGCAGGCAGAAGCCGAGCAGCCGCCAGTGCGCGGGTGGGCGCCAGACGCGGCCCCGGCCGGACGCGCTCAGGGCTTGTTTCCGTGTCCGAGCGCCTTGCCCGGAACGGTCGTCGGAGTCGTCGGAGTCGTCGTCGTCGTGCGCTTTGCCTGCCCGCGCGCGGCCGCAGACTTCCCATGGGCGGGCGTGGTCGCGGTCTTCGTGTGCCCGGGAGCCGTGCCCGAGCGGCCAGGAGAAATCGTCGTGCTCGTCGTCCTCGTGTGCCCCGGCGCCACGGCCGACTTGCCGTGGGTCACCGACGGGGTGGTTTTCGTCCTGGTGCCGGCCGTCGTCACCCGGGGTGCGGGCAGTGCCGGCGCCAGGTCAGCAGGCGATGGCGCAACGGGTTGCGGCAGGTGGCGCAGCGGCGGGGGGCCGGCAGAAGCGCGCAGGACATGTCCGAGCGGGAGCCGCCCGCCCGGACCGACACCGAGGCCGCCGAGGATCACGAGTGCGAGCCAGCTGAGAAAGAGCAGCGCCGTTGCGCGACCGACCCAGCGCATTCGCTGCAGCCGCCGGCCGCTCGCGTCCTCGAGCACGCGGCGCGGGGGCACGCGGGGCGTCGGGTGTGGAGAGACGGCCATCGGTCGAGTGTGTCCGCCCGCTCCCTTTCTCACGCCCTCGGGAATACTGGAGGGCCATGGTCACCGTCTCCCCGAGCCGGCATCTCCTGCGCGCCAAGGACCTGATCGACGCGCGCTACCGGGATCCCCTGGACGTAGCGGCCCTCGCGCGCGCCGCCCGGCTTTCGCCTGCGCATTTCAGCCGTGAGTTCCGCCGCTTGTTCGGCGAGACGCCGCACCAGTACCTCCTGACCCGCCGCCTCGAGCGCGCCGCCGCGCTGCTGCGTTCGACCGACCGCACCGTCGCGGATATCTGCTTCACGGTGGGCTTGAGCAGCGTCGGGTCATTCACGACGAGCTTCGGGAAGACGTACGGCCTCACGCCGACCGCCTACCGCGCTGCCTATCCGCCGGCGACCCACCGCGCTCGGATTCCGACCTGCGTGCTGCAGGCGTGGGCGCGTCCGCGATCGAGCAGTTTTCGAGAAGACACCGGGACGGCCTCGGACTAACGTCGTCGTCGACCACTTGGACGAAAGGACGAACATGCTCAAGCAACTCACCCATGTGAACGTCTGGGTACAAGACCAGGACGAAGCTCTCGCCTTCTATACGGAGAAGCTGGGCATGGAGCTCCGCGACGATGTGACGCTTCCCGAGCTCGGCGGCTTCCGCTGGCTGACGGTGGGGCCACCCGGGCAGGAGGACGTCGCACTGGCGCTGATGACCGTGCCGGAGTTCTTCGAGGCCGACACGAAATCGATGCTCAAGGAGCTGCTCGGGAGGGGCGTCCTCGGCGGGCTCTTCTTCACCGTCGAGAACTGTCAGGAGGCTTTCGAGGAGCTGAAGAGCCGCGGGGTCGAGTTCTCACAGGAGCCGACGCAGCAGCCGTACGGCATCGACGCCGGCTTCCGTGACCAATCCGGGAATGCGTTCCGGATGATGCAAGCTCCGGACGCGGCGTAGGAATTAGAGGCGGGGGGGG
>DATBDB010000202.1:0-17136 GCA_036270155.1 Gaiellaceae bacterium | reverse complement strand
CACGATGCAACAGCGGTCGTCGAGCACGACGATCCCCGCCGAGCCCATGGCCGTCTTCAGCTGGCCCAGGGAGTCGAAATCGTAGCCGACGTCGATCTCGTCCTTCGTCAGGATCACGGTCGACGAGCCGCCCGGCACGACCGCCTTCAGCTCACGTCCGTCGGGGATGCCGCCGCCAAGCTCGTCGATGATCGCGCGCACGGTCATGCCCGGTGCGATCTCGTAGTTGCCTCCGTTCACGACATTGCCGGAGAGCGAGACGACACGCGTGCCCCGGGTGTTCGGAACGCCGAGCTTCGCGTACTCCGCGCCGCCCATGGTCATGATCGGCGGGACGGTCGTGATCGTCTCGACGTTGTTGACGACGGTCGGCGATGCATAGAGGCCGGAGATTGCGGGGAACGGCGGCTTCGAGCGCGGCTGGCCGCGCTTGCCTTCGAGTGACTCGAGCAGCGCGGTCTCCTCGCCGCAGATGTAGGCGCCGGCGCCGCGGTGGACGACGATCGTCACGTCGCCGCGGATCTCGGGGCGGTCCTTGAGCTCCTCGAGTGCGTTGACGAGGATCTCGTACGGGCCGGAGTACTCACCGCGGATGTAGACGAAGACGTGCTTCGAGTCGATCGAGTGCGCCGTGATCAGGCAGCCCTCGATGAAGCGGTGCGGGACGCGCGACAGGATCTCGTTGTCTTTGAAGCTGCCCGGCTCCGACTCGTCGGCGTTCACGACGAGGTAGTGCGGCTTCGGGATCTGCTCCTTGGACGGCACGAAGGACCACTTGCGCCCCGTCGGGAAGAAGGCGCCGCCGCGGCCGCGCAGCTCCGACGTGATCAGCTCCTCGGTCACTTCTTGCGGCGTCATCGCGCGCGCCTTCGGCAGCGCCGTGTAGCCGCCGACGGCCTCGTACTCCGCGAGCTTCGTCAGGTCGTGGTCGTCGGTGCCCGCGAGCACGATCTTCTGCACCTCAGTCGCCACTCGTCAACTCCTGAACGATCGCAGGGACGTCCGACGCCTTGACGTGCGTGCGGTAGTGGTTGTCGACGGCGACGATCGTCGCCCATCCGCACCCGCCGAGGCACTCGACAGCGCGCAGCGTCACCTTGCCGTCCGCGCTCGTCTCACCGGCGTGGCAGCCGAGCTCGCCTTCGAACGCCTCGACGACCTGCTGTGCGCCGACGACGGCGCACGAGACGTTCGTGCACACCTCGACGAGATGCTCGCCGATCGGCGCGAGGTGGAACTGGTCGTAGAACGATGCGACGGACTTGCAGTACGCGGGCGTCGTCTCGAGCGCGTCGGCGACCTCGCGCAACGCGTCGGGCGACAGCCAGCCGTACTCCGCCTGCGCGAGGCGCAGCGCCGGCAGCACCGCGCTCTCCGAGTCTTCCGGATAGGTCGCGCGCACGTCCTGAATCGCTTCGTACAGGCTCACCGGTCGACCTCGCCCATCACCGTGTCGAGCGACCCGACGATCGCGATCATGTCCGCGATCAACGCTTCGTGCATGCACGTCGCGGTTGCCTCCAGGGCGACGAACGACGGGGCGCGGAACTTGACGCGCCACGGCTTGGGGCCGCCGTCGGAGCAGATGTAACAGCCGAGCTCGCCGCGCGGCGACTCGATCGCGAAGTAGACCTCGCCCTCCGGCACCCGGAAGCCCTCGGTGACGATCTTGAAGTGATGGATCAGCGACTCCATCGAGGTGTGCAGCTCCTCGCGCGGCGGCAGGACGACCTTGCGGTCATCGGCGATCCACGGCTCGCCTTCCATGTGCTCGAGGCGGTCGAGGCACTGCTCGACGATGCGCACGGACTCGCGCATCTCCGCCATGTGCACGAGGTAGCGCGCGTACACGTCGCCGGTCTGGAAGACGGGGACGCGGAAATCGACCTTGTTGTACGCGAGGTACGGCTCGCTCTTGCGGAGGTCCCAGTCGACGCCGGACGCCCGCAGCACAGGCCCGGACTGGCCGAGCGCGATCGCGTCGTCGCGTGAGAGGAGGCCGAGCCCTTCGGTGCGCTCGAGCCAGATCTTGTTGCGCGTCAGCAGCGTCTCGTAGTCGTCGATCGCCTTCGGCATCCACTCGCAGAACTTGCGCGCCTCGGGATAGAAGCCGCGCGGGATGTCCTCGGCGAGGCCGCCGACCTGGAAGTACCGCGTGTGCATGCGGTAGCCGGCGACGAGCTCGAACAGATCGAGGATCATCTCCCGCTCGCGGAACGCGTACCAGAACATCGAGATCGCACCCAGCTCGAGCGCGGACGTTCCGAGCCAGACGAGGTGCGAGTGGATGCGGTTCAGCTCGGCGAGCGCGGTGCGCATCCAGACCGCCTTCGACGGCACTTCGATGTCGAGCAGCTTCTCGACCGCGCCGACGAACACGTACTCGTTGTTCTGGAAGGAGACGTAGTCGATGCGCGGCGCGTACGGGATCGCCTTCCACCACGTCTTCTGCTCCATGTTCTTCTCGAAGCCGGTGTGCAGGTAGCCGATCACAGCTGCGAGCCCGGTGACGTCCTCGCCGTAAAGGTCGACGACGAGCCGGAGCACGCCGTGCGTCGACGGATGGTTCGGGCCGAAGTTGATCGTGAGGATGTCGCCGGTCGCTTGCAGCTCCGGCGATGTCTTCAGGACGGTCGGGATCGGGGACGGGATCCTCGTGCCCTCGTAGATCAGGCCGCCCGTGGTTGTAGGTGCGGTCGAGGTCATTTCTCTCCCGAGAAGCGAACGGGCTCGCCGCCGATCGGATAGTCCTTGCGCAGCGGGTGCCCGGCCCAGTCGTCGTCGAGCAGGATGCGTTGCAGGTTCGGGTGGTCGGCGAACGTGATGCCCATCAGGTCGAAGGCTTCGCGCTCGTGCCAGTCGGCGGTCGGCCAGACCGGAATCACCGTCTGGACGGCCTCCCCGTCTGCGAGCCACGTCTGGAGCCGCACGCGGCGCGGCCGGTCGGAGACCGAGAGGAGGTGGTAGTTGAGCGCGAAGCGCTGCGGCTTCGGGAGCGGCACGACCTGGTAGCCCTGCGTCATCGGCCGGTTGAGGTCGCGGCCGCCCGCCGTGCCGATGTAGCCCGACACGCCCTTCTCGGCCCAGCCGAGGTAGTCGACGGCCGTGATGTCCGAGAGAAAGTTGAAGCCGGCCTCGTCACGCAGCCAGGTCGCTGCGTCGATCAGGCGCGCCGGTTCGACGACGATCGTCGTCTCCCGGTGGCGCTCGACGACCTCGACCAGACCGGGAACGTCGTCGAATTCGCTCATGACGCGACGCTCCGGATCTCGTACGCCGGAGGAACGCCCGCCTTGACCGCTTCGTGCAGACGCACGATTCCCTCGATCAGCTGCTCCGGCCGCGGCGGGCAGCCCGGCACGTAGATGTCGACGGGGACGATCTTGTCGACGGACTGCACGATCGCGTAGTTGTTGAACATGCCGCCCGAGGAGGCGCAGGCGCCCATCGCGATCACCCACTTCGGCTCGAGCATCTGGTCGTAGATCTGCCGCAGCGGCGCGGCCATCTTGTGGGACACGCGGCCCGAGACGATCAGCAGGTCGGCCTGGCGCGGCGAGCCGCGGAACGGCTCCATCCCGAAGCGCGCGATGTCATAGCGGCTCGAGACGATCGACATCATCTCGATCGCGCAGCACGCGAGCCCGAAGGTATCCGGCCACATCGAGTTCGTCTGCGCCCAGGCGACGGCCTTGGCGAGGGTCGTCAGGCCGACCTTCTGCTCGAGGTCGTTGACCTCGTCCTCGAACTTGCTCGCCTTGTCCGGCCAGAGGAGTCGCTCCGATTTGAGCCCGTGCTCGCGCAGGGGCCTGGCGGCGTTGTCTTTATCCCCTAATGCCATTCGAGCGCGCCCTTCTTCCAGATGTAGACGTAGGCCACGAGCAGGATCAGGAGAAACACGAGGAACTCGAAGAACCCGAACCACGCCAGCTCGTGGAGGATCACGGCCAGTGGGTAGAGGAAGACAATCTCGATATCGAACAGGATGAAGAGCATCGCCGTCAGGTAGAAGCTGACGGTGAAGCGCTGGCGCTTCGGTGGGCCCTGGGAAACGCCGGACTCGAACGGGATCGTGCGTTCGCGCACACGGCGGTGCGGCCGCGTCGCGAACACGAAACTTCCCACCATCATCGTTGCCGGGATCATCAGGGCGAATAACCCGTAGATCGCGAACGGCAACCAGTCCTTGAACAACCTGCCTCCTCCGCTGTTCCGGCGCGGACGCTAGCAGCACGAACGAAGGCGCGACGCCTTTACCCATCGGCGTTGCAGGTGTCACAAAGTTTCGGGGTCGACCCTGTTCGGTACACTCCGGACGTGGCAGCTGTTGAGACAACTTCCGAGCAGGCAGAGACCACCGTCGTCACCTTGACCGAGGGTGCGGCGATCAAGGTCAGCAAGCTGATGGCAGAGGAGCCGGCCGGCGAGGCCGAAGTCCTCCGGATCGCCATTCAGGGTGGCGGCTGCAGCGGCTTCGAGTACGCGCTCGGCTTCGACCGCGGCGCCCAGTCGGGCGACCACGAGCTCGAGTTCCACGGCGTCAAGGTTGTCGTCGACCCGTTCAGTGCGCCGTACCTCCAGGGCTCGACGATTGACTTCCTCGAAGGCCTTCAGGAGTCCGGCTTCAAGATCGAGAACCCGAACGTCACTGCGGCATGCGGGTGTGGGCACAGCTTCCAGGTCGAAGAAGGCGAAGCGCCCGACCCGTCCGCGACGGCTTGCGGCTCCGGCTGCGGCCATGGTGTCTGACACCCTCTGCGCCTAGGCGTTACCGCGGCAATTCGAACGGGTGTCTGACACCAGTTCGTGGTGCGTGGGCGCCCGGAAGCTAGGTTTGCCGGCATGAGCGCTGAACACTTTCGCGTCGCCGTCGTCGGCTCCGGGCCGGCCGGTTTCTACGCGGCCGACGCTTTGCTGAAAAGCGCGGACCCGCGGGTCGAGGTGGACGTGATCGACCGTCTGCCGACGCCGTGGGGGCTCGTCCGCCTGGGGGTCGCGCCCGACCACGAGAACATCAAGGCCGTCTCGCGCGCGTTCGAGAAGACCGCGGCCAAGCCGGGCTTCCGGTTCTTCGGCAACGTCCAGGTCGGCTCCACGGTCTCGCACCAAGAGCTATTGCAGCTCTACGACGCGGTCGTTTACACCGTCGGCGCCCAGACCGACCGCCGGCTCGGCATTCCCGGCGAGGACCTGCCTGGCTCGTGGCCCGCCACCGCGTTCGTCGCTTGGTACAACGGCCACCCCGATTTTCAGCACCTCGCGTTCGACCTCTCGCACGAGCGCGTGGTCGTGATCGGGAACGGCAATGTCGCGATCGACTGTGCCCGGATGCTCGCGCTGACCCCGGAGGAGCTCGCCCCGACCGACACGACGCACGAGGCGATCGACGCGATCAACGCGGCCGGCGTGCGGGAGATCCTCATGCTCGGCCGTCGCGGTCCGGTGCAGGCGGCCTTCACGCCGCCGGAGCTGAAGGAGCTCGGGGAATTGGCAGGAGCGGAGCCGGTGGTCGACCCGCGCGATCTCGAGCTCGATCCCGCAAGCCGGCGCGATCTGGAAGCTGATCGAGATCGCGCGAGAAGGAACTACGAGCTGCTCGAGGAGTACGCCGCCCGCGAGCCCGAGGGGAAGCCGCGCCGCATCGTCCTCCGCTTCCTCGTCTCGCCGGTCGCGATCCTCGGCGAGGACAAGGTGGAAGGCGTCGAGGTCGTGCACAACGAGCTCGTCGAGGAAGACGGCAGGATCATCGCGCGCCCGACCGGCGAGACCGAGGTGATTCCGGCCGGTCTCGTGCTGCGCAGCGTCGGCTACAAGGGCGTCGCACTTCCTGACGTCCCGTTCGACGAGCGGAGCGGCACGATCCCGAACGACCGTGGCCGCGTCGAAGGCGCCGAGCGCACCTACGCCGCCGGCTGGATCAAGCGCGGCCCCAGCGGCGTGATCGGGACGAACAAAAAGGACGCGGCCGAGACGGTGGAACTGCTGCTCGAGGACGCGCGCGCCGGCAAGCTCAACCGCGCAAGTGTTGACTCAACACAAAGTCTGGAAGCGCTCTTGGACGAGCGGGGCGCGTACTACGTCGAGTACGAGGGCTGGCAGGCGATCGACGCCGCCGAGCGGAGCATGGGCGAGCCGCTCGGGCGACCGCGTGTGAAGCTCCACATGTGGGAGAAACTGCTGGAAACGGGGCTGAAGAAGATCACCCGGTAGGGGGACGCCACGAGGTTTTTCGGGACTCAGGCTTGGGATTCGATGGTCGAGTGCCTCAACTGCGGTAAGAGTCGCAAGCTCCCCGAGCACGAGTGCCCCCGCTGCTCCTACGTGGGCTGGGCACTGGTCGAGGAGCTGACGGAGACCCTGCGCAAGCAGTTGAGGGAGCGCGTCCTCGCGGATCGCCGCATTCGCATCGCCAGCTAGAGGCTTGACGCGAAACGCACGCGCACTCGCGGCTGGTGGCTCAGACACGGCGCATCTCGCCCGGGTCGGGCTTGAACGTAGACACCGCTATGCCCTGCGCCCGACCCGAACGACCTGCTTGGTCTGAGCCATCCCCGCGAGCACGCAGTTCCACGTCAAGCCTCTGTGCGGTGGAGCTAACCTCAGTGCCGTGACCAACACGGCATCCACCCCAGAAGACCTGTGGGGCGGCGAGACGCAGAAGGCGATCGCCAACTTCCCTGTCTCCGGCGAGCCCATCCCGACGCCGGTCGCGCGCTGGCTCGGCCGGATCAAGGCCGCGGCCGCTCGCGTCAACGGAGAGCTCGGGCTCCTCGACAACGAGAAGGCGCAGCGCATCGCCGCTGCCGCCGACCGCGTCGCGAACGGCGAGCTCGATGCGCAGTTCCCGATCGACGTCTTCCAGACGGGCTCGGGCACCTCGTCGAACATGAACGCGAACGAGGTGATCGCGACCGTCGCCGGCGACGGCATTCACGCGAACGACGACGTGAACATGGGCCAGAGCTCGAACGACGTCTTCCCGTCCGCCGTGCATCTCGCAGCGCTCGATGAGATCACGCGCGACCTGCTGCCGGCGCTCGACGGCCTGGCCGCGACGCTCGAGCGCAAGGCCGAAGAGTTCGCCGACGTCGTCAAGTCGGGCCGCACGCACTGGATGGACGCGGTGCCCGTCACGCTCGGCCAGGAGTTCGGCGGCTACGCCGCACAGGTGCGCGAAGGCAAGGCCCGCGTCTCCTCGACGCTCGGGCGCCTGGGCAAGATCCCGCTCGGCGGCACCGCGGTCGGCACGGGCCTGAACACGCATCCCGAGTTCGCCGCGCGCGTGCGCGCGAAGCTCAAGGCGGACACGGGCCTCGAGATCTCGCCGCCGGCCGATCCGTTCGAGTCGCAGGCCGCACGCGACGGCCTCGTCGAGGCCTCCGGCGCGCTGAAGACGCTCGCGGTCAGCCTGACGAAGATCGCGAACGACCTCCGCTTCATGGGCTCCGGCCCCCGTGCCGGGCTCGCCGAGATCTTCCTGCCCGAGCTGCAGAAGGGCTCGTCGATCATGCCGGGCAAGGTGAACCCGGTGATCCCGGAAGTCGTGACACAGGTCGCCGCGCAGGTGATCGGCAACGACTCCGCGATCGCGATCGGGGGCATGCAGGGGCACTTCGAGCTGAACGTCTTCGTGCCGCTGATGGCGCGCAACCTGCTGCAGTCGGTCAAGCTGCTTGCGTCGGCATCGCGGCTGCTCGATGAAAAGTGCGTCTCGGGCATCGAGGCCAACCGTGAGCAGTGCGAGAGCTACGCCGAGCTGACGCTGTCGGCCGCGACCGCTCTCAACCCGCACATCGGCTACGACAAGGCGAGCGAGATCGTGAAGAAGGCCGCCGCCTCGGGCCGGTCGCTGCGCGAGGTCGCGCGGGAGGAGGGTGTCTCGGACGACGTGCTCGACGAGGCGCTCGACTACCGCAAAATGGCCCATCCGCACGGCTGATATCACGCCTCTATTGCGGTTTCGATATTTCGGCCCTACGATGCGCCGAGGTTGGCCGGGGAAGGCATCTACCGCTTTCTCCTCCGCATGCCGGAGGAGCTTCGCAGGCGTCTCAACGACGCCGCGTCGGCGTCCGGCCGCAGCCTGAACAAGGAGATTGTCGATCGCCTCGCAGGCAGCTTCGAGGTGCAGTCATCGACCGGAGCGCATCCGGCAGAGGGGGAGCAACACATGGGGAAATTCACCGGCCGCAGGACGCTTGGCGTCCTCGTGGCGATTGCCGTCGCCTTGGCGGCGACCATCGGAGGGCTGCTCGCGACGAGCCGCGATTCAAGCGGTTCGACGAAGACGCGCATCACCCTCAAGCAGTTGCAGTACGAGTCGCAGGGTGCCGAGAGCGGCCCCGGCGGTGAGTCCAACGAGTATCTGACGGCTCAGACGCAGTTCGCCGAGGCGCGCACCGCGCCGGCGGGGATCGTCGATCCCGGCGCGTACTCGTCTGCGCTCGGCCAGCTCACCGGCCTGCAGACGGTCGGGGGCGCGTGGACGGACGTCACGGCGGTCAAGTACGACGCGGACCATCCCGCGTATCGCGACTACTTCTCCAACTCGAGCGGCGGCTCAGGCCTCGTTACCGGTCGCATCACGGGCCTCGCGGCCGACGCGAGCGGCGACATCTGGGCGGCCGGCGCTGCGGGTGGGGTCTGGCGCCACCAGGCCGGGCACGACTCGCCGTACTGGACCGCGATCAGCGACGGGCTGCTTTCGCTCTCGTCGGGTGACCTCGAGTACTCAGGCGGCAAGCTCTGGTACGCGACGGGCGAGGCGAACACCGGCGGCACGAGCTACGTCGGCGCCGGCGTCTACGTGCTCTCCAACCCCGCCACGAGCACGAGCTGGACGCGCGTCGGCGGCACCGAGCTGGAGTCGACCACGATCGGGAAGCTCCGTTTCTCCGCCTCGAAGGTGTGGGCGGCGACGCTGCGCGGCGTCTGGTCGCACAACCTGACCGACACGACGAGCAGTTGGACGCTGTCGTACGCACCGCACCCGGAGAACCTCCCGGCGTCGCTCAAGCCGTACGCGCAGACCGCGTCGCTTGCCGCGGCGATCGGCGGCGGTTCGTCCGACTCCGCGACGAACGCGCCGTACAAGAACATCGCGAACGACGTCGCGATCGACCCGACCAACGCGAGCCACATCATCGCCGCGATCGGTTGGCGCAGCGGCGACTCCTACAACGGCTTCTACGAGACGACCGACGCCGGCAATACGTGGGTCAAGGTCAACCCGACGGGCTCGATCCCGGCGAACGACATCGGCTACGTCACGTTCGCCTACTCGGCTCACGGCGAGAAGCTGTATGCGATCAACCAGTCGCCGACGTTGCTCAACAAGGCGACCGGCACCGTCAACAGCTACCTCGACGGCATCTACGTCTCGAACAGCGGCTCGATCGCCGGGCCGTGGTCGAAGATCGCCGACTCGACGAAGCTCGCGAACTCGGGCTCCGCGCTCAAGCAGGCGGTCTCCGGCAAGGGCTACGGGCCGGGGATTCAGGCCTGGTACAACCAGTTCCTCGCCGTCGACCCGACGGATCCGAACCACGTGTACGCGGGCCTCGAGGAGGTCTACGAGACGACGAACGGCGGCTCGAGCTGGACGACGCCCGGGCCGTACTGGAACTTCTACTTCTCGTGCTGGAACCCGAACGTGCTCTACCCGCCGAACGGCGCGAGCGGCGCCAACGGCTGCCCGCTGACGACGCACTCCGACCAGCACTCGGTCGCGATCGGCGGCTCGGGGAGCAACGCGTTCGTCGTCGTCGGAAACGACGGCGGCGTCTACAAGCGCCCGCTCAGCGGGAGCACGAACGGCAACGGCAACGCGACCGACTGGACGAGCCTGAACGACGGCTCGATCGATGCGCTGCAGTACTACGCCGTCGGCATCGGCAAGATCAACCACACCGTTCACGCGACGCCTGAGCAGACCGTGAACGAGAACACGCTTCCGGTCGAGGGCACCTCGGCCGCGGGAGGCGTGCTCGTGAGCGGCGGTCTTCAGGACAACGGCGGTTCGCTGCTGCGTCCTGGCGCCGGCACGATGGTGTCGAACTTCGGCGGCGACGGCGGCGACGTCCTCGTCGATCCGAATGACGGCTGCAACATCGTCCAGGAGTACGTCGTCCTGTCGATGAGCGTGACGCAGACGTGCGCGAGCCCCGATCTGGCCGCTCGCCCGAACGCGTTCCTCGATCCGGCGCAGTCGACGACGTTCAAGATCGGCCCGCCCGACATCAACGCGCGCTTCATCGCGCCGTTCGTGGCGAACAAGCAGAACATCAACGAATGGCTCGCCGGTGGTAACAGCCTCTGGGTCCAGACGGCCGGCTTCGCGATTCGCAGCCGCAACGCCTGGAGCAGGCCGTACACGCTGCCAAGCGCCGGGCAGACGTACACGGCACTGGCGATGAACGGCACGACGGCGATCGGCGCCTGGTGCGGCCCGTGCAACAACAGCGGGTTCGCGCGCGGCATCACGGTCGGCACGAAGAACGTCAACGGCACGTGGACGTTCAACGACGTCGCGCTGTCGTCGACCGACGGAGCGCCGAACTACATCCCGCGCCGCTACATCGGTGGCGTCGCGGCCGGTGACGACGGTGCCCTCTACGTCGCCGTCAACGGCTTCTCCCGCCGCTTCACGGAGGGCGAGGGCGCCGGTTTCGGCCACGTGTTCAAGTCGGTCGACCAGGGTGTGACCTGGACGGACATCTCCGGCAACTTCCCCGATGTCCCGGCCAACTCGATCCAGGCGCTCTCCGACGGCTCGCTCGTCGTCGGCACCGACCTGGGTGTGGTCGTCCGCCAGCCGGGGAGCGCCGACTGGAAGCGGCTCGGCACGAACCTGCCGCTGACGGTGGCAATGGACGTCGAACTCGGCCCGGACGGGAACATCTACGCGGCCACTCACGGTCGCGGGATCTGGAGCATCCCGAATCCGACGGCGGCTCCGACGACGACTGCCACAGCGCCGAAGAAGAAGTAGATCCGGCGACGGATCGGTGACCCAGCGGGCCGCCTTCGGGCGGCCCGCTGCATTCCTCAGTTAGCCTGCCTTCAGTTCACGGCGACGCACATTCGCGCATCGGAATCTTCGCGTAGACGGTGCCGGTCTTGGCGCCGGAGGCGGAGACTGCCAATGGCGAGGCGCAGTAGTTCAGCCGGACGCTCTTCCACGCGACCGAGAATGAACCCCGCGCCCCGGCTCGCGTCGCCTTCTGCCATTTCTGGCCGGCCATCGTGACGGTGACCCGTATCGCCTCGCTCGGGCGGAACCCGGCGCCGCTCACCGCTATGGGCGCGTCGCTCGTGATCCGCAAGGCCGGCTTCGTGGCAGCCGCGGCGAACGGCGCCGCGCCGAGGAGCACGCCCGTCAGGGCGGCAAGGCTTCGGATGCTCATGCTCGGAGTGTGAGGCATTAGGCGACCTTGCACTCCCGGATCACCAAATTCAGCGATTTCAAACAGGTAAGCGTCGACCTCAAACTGGACTTCCGTCGGGCGCACCTTGACGTTCGTCCAGTTCTGTCGAATGATGGCCCGCGGGACTCATATTGAGTTCCCTATAAACGATTGGGTCAAGGGGGCAGGGATGAATAAGGCTTATTGGCGCTCGCTGCGTAGGGGGATGCAGCTGAGCACGCTGGCGCTCGCGCTCGTGCTCGCCGCGGTGCTCGCCGGCACGGCGTTCGCGGTCGCGGGCGCAAGCCCCGTCGCCGGCGATGGCGACACACCCACGATGGCTCAGGGGTCGCAGCCCTTGCCCCAGGATGAGCAGGCGGAGGAAGAGTTGCTTGCGCTCGACTTTGCCTACGAGAGCCGGCGCACTGCGGGCTCCACGCAGCTGAGCGGCCAGCAGGCCGGCGAGGGACGGCATCAAGCCGAACAGACCGCCGAGAAGATTCGCGGCGGCAGTCGCCCGTCGGGGACCGTCACCTTCGGTGGGACCTGGGGACAGATCGGGCCGAACCCGATCGTCCAGGGCGTCCGCACCCCAGGCACCCAGCGCTACGCAGCGATGAGCGGTCGCATCGGTGCGCTCGCGATCCGTCCGAGCACCGGGCAGTTCATCCTCGGCGCCGCGCAGGGTGGCATCTGGCTGTACGACCCGGCGACCAAACAGTGGTCGCCGAAGTCCGATGACGCGCCGTCGCTCGCGATCGGCGCGCTCGCGGTCGCGCCGTCGAACGACGCGATCATCTATGCAGGCACCGGCGAGGGCACCCTCGCAGGCGACTCGTACTACGGGAACGGGATCCTGAAGTCGACCGACGGCGGCAACACCTGGAAGCAGGTCTCAGGTGACTACTTCCAGGGCGTCGCGACGAGCCGGATCGTGGTCGATCCAGCGAATCCGAACCATCTCTACGCCGCGATCCTCCGTGGACGTGGCGGCGCGCGGCGCGTGTCGCCGCCCCTCCACTCGCGCTACGGCGTGTGGGAGTCGAACGACGGCGCAGTGACGTGGAACCTGATCCAGGGAGCTGCCGACAACAACGGCGCGACGGACCTGGAGATCGATCCGCAGAGCCCGCAGACCCTCTACTCGTCCTTCTGGGGCGACGCGATCTACAAGAGCACCGACCGCGGTCGGACCTGGGCGAAGGTCATGACCGGCCTTCCGGCCGCCGACTACGCGGGCAACCAGACGCGGTTCTCGATCGCGCTCTCGCACCCGGTCGGCAGCTCGGCCGTTCTCTACGCCGGCTTCGATTGGACGGACGCAACCGGCTACCACAAGTCGCGCGTCTGGAAGTCGACCGATCAGGCCGCGAGCTGGTCGCTTCTGCCTGCCGGCTCCGGCGCTGTGAACAACGTCGAGGACTACTGCGGAGGGCAGTGCTTCTACGACAACGTCATCGAAGCCGACCCGAATAATCCGAACGTCGTCTTCGCGGCGGGCCAGTTCAACTACGCGCAGGGCTCGGGCGGCATCTACCGCTCCGATGACGGGGGTCAGACCTGGAAGGACATGGGCTACGACCAGCATCCGGACTTCCATGCCCTCGCGTTCAACCCGGCGCATCCCGAGCAGGTGCTGATCGGCAGCGACGGCGGCGTCTGGTACAGCCCGGATCGCGGTGGCCGGAACAATCCGGGCAGCATCCGCGCTGACGCCGACTGGCAGGACCTGAACGGCACCGTGAACCCCGCGACCTCGGGCGTGTTGGGTCGAACGGGCCTCGCGATCTCGCAGTTCACGTCGATCGCGACTGTCCCGCAGGTTCCGTCGGGCGCGGACGGTCCGCGCTTCTGGGGCGGTACGCAGGACAACGGCACGCTCCGCAAGTCCGTGAACACCAAGACGTGGTTCGACGTCGCGAGCGGCGACGGCGGCCAGGTGCTCGTCGACCCGACGCCGGACACGTGCTCGCTCGGACCGAGCTGCTACGTGTACGGCACGTACTACGGCATCTCGCCGTACCGCTACTCGGACGGCGGCAACTTCTACTCGAACTCGTACATCCGCAACGGGATCGACCTGACCGACCGGTCGGATTTCTACATCCCATTCGTGATGAACAAGGACACCCCGAGCAAGCTCTTCCTCGGGACCTACCGGCTGTACCGCACGGACAACGCCAAGGCGGCGTCCGCGAGTGACGTCCTCTGGAAGACAGTCAGCCCTGATCTCACCAGCGGGTGCACCGGGGTCGCTCCGAACGGCGCGCGGAACTGCTCGATCTCCGCGATTGGCGTCGGCGGAGGTGCGGGCGTGTACACGGGCTCCCTCGACGGCTACGTCTACGTCAGTCCAAATGCACAAATCAGCGACACGCCGACGTGGACGAAGGTCGGTAGCTCGGGTGAGGCTGAGCAACATGGCGAGCAGAACGGCAACAACAACGGCGGCGACGCGCGGCTGCCGCTGCGCCCAGTCTCGTCGATCGCTGTCGACCGGAGCAACTGGCGGATCGCCTACCTCGCCTACGCAGGCTTCGACGCCGGCACGCCGGGCCGCATGGGCCACGTGTTCCGCACGAAGGACGGCGGCAAGAGCTGGAAGAACATCAGCGGAAACCTGCCGGACTCGCCGGTGAACTCGCTCGTGCTCGACCCGTCGTATCCCGACACGCTTTATGCGGGAACCGACGTCGGTCCGTTCGCGACGTACAACGGCGGACGCAACTGGTACCCGCTCGGCGCGGGCTTCCCGATGGTCTCCGTCTGGCAGCTCGATCTCGATCCGTCGCACCGGCTGCTCGCGGCCGGTACGCACGGTCGCGGTGCGTTCACCGTGTCCGACACCGTGGCTGCCCCTGCGCTCGTGCTATCGGTGGCCGACGCCGGCAAGCCGGTCGGCCCGAACAGCACACTCGAATACACGCTGACGCTGAAGAACGTCGGGAACGCGCCGGCAACGGGCGTCTCGGTCAGCGTGCCGGTGCCCGATCACACGCAGTTCGTGTCGGCGGACAGCGGCGGGAGCAGAACCGACGATAGCGTTCGGTGGTCCGGCCTGACGATCGCCCCAGCCGCCAGCGTTGCACTCCATTTGAACGTCAAGATCGATGCCAGCTATACCGCCGGTGACGTTGTGATCGACAAGGCGAAGGTCTCGGCGAACGGCGGCTTCGGCACGTCGGGCTCGCCGTTCACGACCACGATTGCGCCCGCGTTCGGGATGACGCTCAGCCCGGCATCGCAGCTCGACGGCGGTCGCGTCGGCGCGAGCGTGCCCTACAAGCTGACAATCCAGAACCTGGGCTACACAACAGACAGCTACAACCTCACGGCCTCGAGCTCGTACGCGACAACGTTCTTCGATGCGTCGTGCACCACGCCGCTGACCGCGACGCCCTCCGTCGCTGGGGGCAATTCGACGACGGTGTGCGCCAAGGTGGCGGTCCCGAGCTCGGCGGCGAACGATGCCCGCAACACAGGCACGGTCACCGCAACGTCAGCGGGCTCACCGACGGTCAACGCGTCAGCGTCACTGACGACCATCGCGGTCGCGGTCGACACCCTGCTCGTCGACAATGACGACAACGCGCCGAACGTACAGGCGTACTACAACGACGCGTTGAACGCGAATGGCATCGCGCACAGCACGTGGGACCTGAAGGTCGACAAGACCCTGCCGTTGAACTACACGAAGGCGTTCAAGAACATCGTGTGGTTCACCGGGAACAGTTACCCGGCTCCCGTCACGCCGTACGAGGCGACACTGAAGGCGGCGCTGGACAACGGGGCGCGGCTGCTCATGAGCGGGCAGGACTTGCTCGATCAGGCGGCCGGGTCAACGTCGTTCGTCCACGACTACCTGCACATCACGTGGGACGGGTCGGAGTCGCAAAACGACAAGGCCACGAATGCCGTGCACGGCGTCGTCGGCAACCCGGTCACGGGCGGCACCGGCACGATCGCTATCGATCACAGCGTCCTCGGCGCCAACTATGAGGACCAGATCACGCCGAACGGGACAGCACAGCCGGCGTTCACCGATGACGCCGGCCAGACGGACGCGCTGACCTACAGCGGCACGTACAAGGTGGTGTTCCTCGCCTTCCCGCTGGAGGCCTACGGGACCGCGGCCGACAAGGCGAGTCTCATCCAGAAGACGATGACGTTCTTCGGCCCGTAGCCGAGGAATCGCTGGAGGAACGACGTGTGGGGGCCGGCGTAAGCCGGCCCCTGCGTTTACAGGCCCCGGTTCGGGGCTACGGTTTCTCCATGAACGACGACCCCAAGCTCGACGACGAAGAGCTCGAGCGTCAGCGGGCGAAGCTGTTGCCGGAACGGGAAGCGATGTCGCTCGTCAATCCCGTGCCAGACGACATGCCTACCGATCCGCCCTTGGTGCCGATGCCAGGCCCGCGTCCGCCGGCCGAAGACACTCAGTAAGAGACGGCGCCGCGGCCGGTTTCGGCCGCGTGGCGCTGCTCGTCCGCGCGGTAGCTCGAGCGCACGAGCGGGCCGGAGAAGACGGAGCCGAACCCGAGTGCCTCGCCCTGTTCGCGGAACCACGTGAACTCGTCGGGATGCACCCAGCGGTCGATCGCCGCGTGCTTCGGGCTCGGCTGGAGGTACTGGCCGATCGTCACGACGTCGACGCCGTGTGCGCGCAGGTCGCGGAGCGTGTCGACGACCTCGTCGTTCGTCTCGCCGAGTCCCACGATGATCCCGCTCTTCGTCAACACGTTGTAGTCGGCGATCTCCTTCGCGCGGCGCAGCAGCTCGAGTGCGCCGTCGTAACTCGCCTTGCCGCCGCGCATCTTGCGATGGAGGCGGCGCACGGTCTCGATGTTGTGGTTGAAGACGTCGGGGCGCGCGCCGATCACCGTCTGCAGCGCCTCCTCTTCGACGCCGAGGAAGTCTGGGGTCAGCACCTCGATCGACGCGTCCGGCACCTTTGCCTTGAGCGCGCGGATGGTCGCCGCGTAGTGGCCGGCGCCCTTGTCCTCGACGTCGTCGCGATCGACGGACGTGACGACGACGTGCTTCAGGCCCATCTGCTTCGCGGTCTGTGCGAGGCGGAGCGGCTCGAGCGGGTCGACGGGATCGCTCGGCTTGCCGCTGTTCACGTAGCAATAGCGGCAGGCGCGGGTGCAGGTCTCGCCGAGGATCTGGAACGTGGCCGTGCCCCGGCCCCAGCATTCAGCGATGTTCGGGCAGCGGGCCTCTTCGCAGATCGTGTGGAGCTGCGCGCCGTGAATCAGCTTCTTCACGTCGAAGTAGCTGCCGTTCTGGGACGGCGCGCGCACCTTCATCCATTCGGGCCGCCGAGGGCGCTCGGCCACGGGAAGCGATTCCTGCACGCAGCCAGTCTAGAGAGGGGCGCGACGGTGAGGTCGTGGCAGTTGTTGCAGTCCTCGCTGCCCGGCTAGACGCCAACGGCCGGCGCGCGGCCGACGAGCTCCGCGTAGCGGCCACCGAGGTCGAGGAGCTCCTCGTGCGTGCCGCGCTCGACGATCCGCCCGCCGTCGAGGACGACGATCTGGTCGGCGTCCTGGACGGTCGACAAGCGGTGGGCGATCGCGATCGTCGTGCGTCCTTCCGCGAGCCGGTCGAGCGCTTCCTGCACCTGGCGCTCGGTTTCCGTGTCGAGTGAGCTCGTCGCCTCGTCCAGCACGAGAATCGGGGGGTTGCGCAGGACGGTGCGCGCGATCGCGATCCGCTGCTTCTCGCCGCC
>DATBDB010000201.1:0-8653 GCA_036270155.1 Gaiellaceae bacterium | reverse complement strand
GCGCCACTTGGTTCGGGACGCAACTCTCGAATCTGGTTCGGCTGACACCGAATCAGGTTCGGGGCTCAGGTAGGCGGGGCTAGGTCAGGGCCAGGACATCCGCGAAGCGCTGCTCGGCCAGGGCGCCGAAGAGGGCGTGGCGGGAGAGTTTCGCCTTCGTCGTGGCTGGACTCGTGAGGCCGCAGAGGAACCGCGCGCGCTGGCGCGGGGTGCCGAGGGCGGCGGGATGCTCGGCGGTCAGCTCGTCGAGGGCGCTGCGGTCGAGCTCGAGCGCCGGCGCGTCATTCGACTCCGGGAGCCGTTGCGCGGCACCGGTCAGGCAGAACGTGCAGTGGCCGCATGGCTCCGCGCGCGTCTCGCCGAAGTAGCCGACGAGCGCCTGCACCTGGCAGCCGTCGTGCTCGATTAGGGCGACGACGCGTTGGATGCGCTCCGCCTCCGACCGTTCCCGGCGGTCGAAGCGCTCGGCGAGCCGGTCGCGCAGCTCCTCTCGGGACGCGGGCTGCTGGAGCAGCGTGTAGCGCTGGCGCACGTCGGCGACCTTCAGCTCGACGAGGCCCTGCTGTTCGAGATAGCCGAGCGCGTTGACGACGCGCTCGCGCTCCTCGCCCGGCACCGCCTCCGGATCGACGCCCGTCCAGATCCGCCCCGCCTTGCCGCTCGCGAGCACGCGGCGCAGGAAGTCGGCGCGGTCCGCGTTGAACGTCGCGTACACGTCGTCCCACTCACCGCTCGTCGGGCGAACGCTGTAGCCCGCGTAGAACGGCGTGCCCTGCTCGAGGAAGCCGTCGAGCTCGAGATAGGTGAGGATCGTCTTCAGCACGAGCGGCCGCACATCGTGCCGCGACGACAGCTCGTACTCCGAGACCGCGAACTGCTCACCGGCCGCGTGCGCGAACACGTCGTCGAGGAGGCCGGCGATCGCCTCGGACGTCGGCGTGTCGCCGAACGCGAAGTTCTCGAGCGTCGGGACGTCGTCGCGGCAGGCGAAGAGCTCGCAGATCGAGGGCTCGCCGTCGCGGCCGGCGCGGCCGATCTCCTGCGAGTACGACTCGAGGCCCTTGGGCAGATTGAGGTGGTAGACGTAGCGCACGTCGGCCTTGTCGATCCCCATGCCGAACGCGATCGTCGCGACGACGATGTTCGCGGCCGAGCCCGTCCACCACTCCTGCACCTCGACGCGATCGTCCGCGTTCATGCCCGCGTGGTACGCGCGGGCCGGCAGCCCCGCCGCGGCGAGTAGCGCCGCGATCCGCTCGGCCGTGCGCTGCAGCGTGACGTAGACGATCGTCGAGCCCGGCGGGCGCTCGCGCAGGCGGTCGATCAACGCCTGGTCGCGCTCGTCTGCGCGAACCGGAGTCGTGAGCAGCGTCAGGTTCGGGCGGTAGAAGCCGGTGACGACCGAGTCGCGCTCCTCGATCCCGAAGCCCGCGCAGATGTCGGCGACCACGGCCGGCGTTGCGGTCGCGGTCAGTGCGAGCACGCGCTCGGCGCCGAGCTCGCGGGCGCGCGCGGCGAGCTTCAGATAGTCGGGGCGGAAGTTGTGGCCCCACTCGGAGATGCAGTGGGCCTCGTCAACCGCGAACAGCGCGATCTTCGTCTCGCCGAGCTGCGAGAGGAAGCGCTCGTTGTTGAAGCGCTCCGGTGCGACGTACAAGAGCTTGAGGCTCCCCTCGCGCAGCCGGTCTGAGACGGCGCGCACCTCGCCCGCGTCGAGGCTCGAGTCGAGCCGCGCCGCGTCGACGCCCTGGCGGGCGAGCAGGTCGATCTGATCCTTCATCAGCGCGATCAGCGGCGAGACGACGACCGTCACGCCGTCGAGCAGCAGCGCGGGCAGCTGGTAGCAGAGGCTCTTGCCCGCGCCGGTCGGGAAGACGGCGAGTGCGGAGCGCCCGGCGAGCAGCGACTCGACGACCTGTTCCTGGCCGGGGCGGAACTCCGGGTAGCCGAACCGGCTGGTCAGGATCTCGGCGGCGGCCGTCATGCCCCGACGGTAGCCGCGAACCCGCGTCCGGGGCATAGGCTGAAGGGATGACCCCGCTCGATTTGATCGAGTTTCCGGCCGATGACCTCGAGCGTGCGCAGCGATTCTGGGAAGGGCTGCTCGAGCTGCCGCTCGATGCACGCACGGCGGCGGAAGGACAGGGACTGCAGAGCCATGGCGACGGGCCGGCGTTCGGGCTGCACGAGCGCGGCACGGGGCCCGGCGATCGGTTCTCACTGCCCTTCTTCCGGGTGCCGGACATGACCGCGGCGCTCGAGCGCGTCGTCGAGCTCGGCGGGGACGTCGTGCACCCGGGCGAGCGCTGGGCGATCTGCAGGGACTCCGAGGGGAGCCCGTTCGGGCTCAGCGGGTAGGCAGGTCGAAACTCCCGAACCTGGTTAAAAGAGCGAACCAGGTTCGAATCTAGGGCCGAGACTCTCGAATCTGGTTCGGCTGACACCGAATCAGGTTCAGGTCGTGGACATGAGAGGATCGCGGTTGTGCCAGACACATGGGTATTCGAGCAGGGCGGCGATGGTGCATTCCACGATTGGCTGGACGAGCATCCGGACGGTTACTTCCTCAACCTGCGGCCCGTTACTGAGGGGGAGAGAGCCCGATGATTCACGCAGCCGAATGCAGTCACTTCTCCCGCGAGGCGGACGTCGAGTGGACGGCCAACCGAAAAGTGTGCGGCGAAACTCAGTTGATCTTGGAACTCTGGGCACGGAACGAGCTAGGCAGCCGGGAGATCTCCCGGTGCGACTGCCTGCGTTGAGTTCTCGATTAGCGCTACCAGTCGGTGGGCTTGTAGTCCTTGAAGAACTGGCCCCACGCGTGCTCGCCGGTGTTGAAGCCGGCGATGATCGGATCGACGATGCGCGCCGCGCCGTCGACGATGTCGAGGGGTGGGGCGAAGCGATGCTCGGTCGTCTTGCGCTCCGCGATGTGCGCCGGGTCCTCGTCGGTCACCCAGCCGGTGTCGACGCTGTTCATGTGGATGCCGTCGTTGAAGTAGTCCGCCGCTGAGGTGCGCGTCATCATGTTCAGCGCGGCCTTCGCCATGTTCGTGTGCGGATGCCGCGTCGTTTTGAACTTGCGGTAGAACTGGCCCTCGACCGCCGAGACGTTGACGATGTGCTTGTCGCGCTCGGGTGTCGCCAGCATCAGCGGCTTCAAGCGCGCGTTCAGCACGAACGGCGCCACCGCGTTCACGAGCTGCGTCTCGAGGACTTCAACGGTGGACACTTCGTGGAGGAGCAGCCGCCACGAGTTGCGCTCGCGCAGGTCGACCTGCTGCAGGTCCTGGTCGAGCAGCCCGGCCGGGAACAGGCCGCTCTGCACCAGCGCGTCCTCGGGCAAGAGCGGGATCTGCGTCATCTCGGCCGACGGGATCAGGCCTTGCACGCGGGCCGGGAGCGAACCGAGCGCCTTTTCGCCTTCCATCATGTGGCGGTAGAACTCGGGCGGCCGGCGCACCGTCTGGCAGGCGTTCGAGATGATGAAGTCGAGGCGGGTGCGCGAGGTCAGCAGGTGGTGGCAGAAGTCCTCGACGCTCGGCGTGTGGCGCAGGTCGAGCCCGAAGATCTCCAGGCGGTCGCCCCACTCCGCGAAGTCCGCCTCCTGCGCGTAGCGCTGCGCGGCGTCGCGCGGGAAGCGCGTCGTAACGATCAGCGACGCGCCCGCGCGCAGGAGCTTGATGCCGGCCTGGTAGCCGATCTTCACGCGGCCGCCGGTGAGCAGCGCGACGCGCCCGCTCAGGTCGGCGGTCTCCGTGCGCTTCGCGAAGTTGAAGTCGCCGCACCCATTGCACATCTGGTCGTAGAAGGGATGCAGCGTCGAGTACTCCTGCTTGCAGACGTAACAGTGCTGATCGACAAGCGTCTCGCGCTCCTCGCCGACCTCGACGGGCAGTTCGTAATTCGGCGTCGTAAAGACTGGCTTCGAGCGCAAGACCCGGATGCCGGTCTCGGCGAGGGTCGCCTCGTCCTCGGCGATCTTCTCGTTCTTCTTGCGGCGGCGCATCTCCTTGGCCGCGCGACGGCGTGCAACCACGTCGGGATCGAAGACGGCGCCCGCTGCGGTGAGCAGGCGCGTGCGCTCGTCGACAGTCAGCTCCTGCAGCAGCGTGCGGTCGCGTGCGATCGCTTCGAGCGTCTCGAGCGCGGCCTTCAGCCGCTCTGCAAGGACCTGTTCGTGCTCGCCGATTGCCATCGGCGGGGAGGGTAGCGCCGCGCTATGGGGCGGTCGGGTCGTCGCCGCCCGAGCGCTTGCGCCAGAACGTCAGCGCGCCTGCGGCGCCGGCGATGAGCAGCGCGATCGCGCTCTTGTTCGGCTTCTTCGACTGCGAGTCGATCGCCGGCACGGCGTCCTTCGCCTTCTTCTTCAGGAGCCGCTTGCCGACGACCCACGTCAGCCAGCCGACTGCTGCATTTCTGCGATTGAAGACGCCCACGACTCCACCCTACCCCGTGTTGCTCGAACCGTAAACGAAAAGAGGGCCCCGCCCTCTGCTGCGAGAGCGGGGCCCTGGGAGAGTTGCCGGGAACCTGCGGGCGGGCGAGGCTCCCGGCGGGACGAGGGCACGTCCACCCATTGAGACACCGCCGGCGCCCAAAACTTGCGCTGCTTTCTTGGCTTTACGGAAGGCTTACTTTCGGCACTTCGACCGGTAGCGCCACGGTCGGCGACGCGGGCGCCGGGACGGGGACGCTGACCGTCGGGACTGTGACGGTCGGCACCTCCGGCGTAGGCGGGAGCACGGTTTGCGCGACGGCCACGGGCGGAGCAGCGGGGACGGTTGTGGCGGGAACGACCGGAGGCGGCGGCAGCGGCGGATCGGCCGGTTGCGGCGGCTCTGGGGGCGGCGGCGCCGGGGTGGTGACGGCGGGGGCCGGAACTGCGGCGGTGTGTGGCACCTGCTTGGGGGCAGCGGCCACTGGGCGGGCGTGAGGGTGCTTCGGGGCGAAACTCTTGAATCTGGTTCCGCCCGCGGGCGCGGGAGGAAGGCTCAGATGCTTGCTGGGCGGAATCAGGTTCAGTGGTGGGTTCGGGCGGGTGCCGTCGTGCGGAGCGGCGACCGCGGCGACCGCGGCGACCGTCACCGCGACCGCGGCGAGCTTCGCGCCCCACCACGGGAGGCCGAGTGCCGAAACGATCCGCTTCAGCGCGCTCTTGCGGCCGCGCGCCTGGTGATCGAGCGTCGCGCACGCGGCGCAGACACGTGCGTGCGCCCGCACACGCGACCGGGCCGACGGGTCGTCGAGCAGCGCCGCGAACTCCTCGCAGCTCACGGCGTTCTCGATCTGCTCGCGCAGCGCCCGGCGCGCCCGGAAGATCAGCGTCTCGACCGCCGAGACCGAGAGGTCGAGCGTGCGGGCGATCTCGACGTACGTCCGCCCCTCGAGCTCGCGCAGGACGAGCGCCTGCCGCTGCGTCGCGGGCAGCGCCGCCAGCGCGACCTTCAGCTCCTCCGCCCGGCCCTGCTCCGCGGGCTCGACGGGAACCTCGTCCGGCAGCTCGCTGTGCACCTTGCGGGTCGCGAGCAGCCGCCGGCACTCGTTGTGGGTGATCGTGATCAGCCAGTTCCGGGGCGTCCGCACCTTCTCGCCGCGCTCGATCGCACGGAGCGCGCGCAGGAACACCGTCTGGGTGATGTCCTCCGCGTCGGTGCGGGAGCGCAGCACGAGCAGGGCGTAGCGCAGCACTTCGTCCGCATATCTGCGGTAGAGCCGGTCGACCTCCGCGCCTGCCTCGCGACGCAGAAGCCTCGGCAAACGCACGTCCCCCGACGCAACCACCATTCCGGGACGAGAACGCGCTAGGAGTTTGGCGAGATACGGGTTAGGGTGCGCGCGTGGGGCTAGGGGGAGCCGTAATGCCACTGCGGGAGCGGGAGTTCCGGCTGCTCTGGCTCGGGCAAGTCGCGTCGGGAATCGGGGATGCGCTCGTCTTTCCGGTCGCCCTCGCGTTCGCCGTCCTCTCGGTCGACCGCTCCGCGACCGCGCTCGGCGGCGTGCTCGCCGCGACCACGCTCTCGCGCGTCCTCTTCACCCTCGTCGGCGGCGTCGTCGCTGACCGGCTCTCGCGCCGCGCCGTGATGCTCGCCTGCGATGTCAGCCGCGCGGTGGTCCAGGCCTTCACCGCGGCGATGCTCTTCTCGCACCACATGACGCTGCCGCTGTTCTTCGTCGTCGGCGCGGTCTCCGGCGCGGCCTCGGCGTTCTTCGGCCCGGCTGCGGACGGTCTCGTCCCGCAAACCGTGAGCGCCGCGAACCTGCAGCCCGCGAACGCGCTGCTCGGCATCTCGCGCAATGCGCTCAACATCTTCGGCCCCGCGGTCTCCGGTGCACTCGTCGCACTGGCCGGCGCCGGCTGGGTGTTCGCGATCGACTCGGCCAGCTTCGTCGCCAGCGGCTTCTTTCTCCTGCAGTTGAACGTGCGCACGCACACGCGCCCAGAACCGAGCCGATTCTTCCTACAGCTGCGCGACGGCTTTCGCGAAGTCACATCGCGCGCGTGGGTCCGCGCACCGATCGTCGGCTTCGCAATCTCGAACTTCTGCTTCGCGGCGTTCATTGTGCTCGGGCCGCGGATCTTCCTCGACCACTTTCACGGTGCGCGCGACTGGGGGATCGTGTCGACCTGCGGCGCGATCGGCGGGATCCTCGGCGGCGTCGCGTCAGTGCGCTTCAGTCCCCGGCATCCCCTGAGTGCGGGCTTCTTCGGCTGCATGCTGATCGCCGTCCCGATCGCGGCGCTCTCAGGCCCGCTGCCGGTCGCGGCGATCGCCGCCTCGTGGACGCTCGGGCTTGGCGCGGTCGCGTTGTGCAACACGTGGTGGGAGACGACGCTGCAGCGCGACATCCCCGAGAGCGTCTACGCGCGCGTCCGCTCCTACGACATCCTCGTGTCGTTCGTGTTCATGCCGCTCGGCTTCGTCGTGTTCCCGCTGCTCGCCGACGGGCTCGGCTACGAGCGGACACTGCTCGCAGCCGCGGTCGTGACGGCGGCGACGAACCTCGTCGTCGCATTCCTGCCCGGCGTGCACGCGGTGACCGAGGCACCGGTCACCGCGCACGCCGAGCCAAAAACCGCTTAGACCTTCGCCGCCGCTCGCTTGCGGTTCGGGATGTGGATCGCGCGGCCGAGGGCTGCGAGACCCGCTTCCTTGATCGCTTCGCTGAGCGTCGGGTGCGGCGTCATGCCGTCGGCGACCGTCTCGACCGTCGACTCCGAGTCGAGCGCGACGACGCCGACCTCGATCATGTCGGTCACGTGCGGGCCGACCATGACCAGGCCAAGCAGCTCGCCGTACTTCGTCTCGTGGATCGACTTGACCCAGCCGGTCGTCTCCGCCTGCATCACCGCACGCGCGTTTGCGACCCACGGGAAGGTGCCGACCGCGACGTCGTCGCCGTACTGCTCGCGCGCCTGCGCCTCGGTCAGCCCGACGCCGGCGATCTCCGGATCGGTGTAGATCGGGCGCGGAACCGCGCCCGCGACGACACCGTCGTGGCCGAGCGCGTTCTCCGCCGCGACCTCACCCTCGCGGAACGCCGTGTGCGCGAGCTGCCAGTAGCCGGCGCAGTCACCGACCGCGTAGATGTGCGACACCGACGTGCGCCGGTGGTCGTCGGCCGAGATGCCCTTGCGCTTGTCGAACTGCACGCCCGCGGCCTCTAGGCCGATGTTCTCGACGAGCGGCCCACGGCCAACCGACACGAGCATCAGGTCGCACTCGACCGTCTCGCCCTCGCCGAAGTGCACCGTCAGCGCGTTGCCCTTCTGCTCGACCTTCGTGCACTGCTTGCCGAGCTGCAGCGTGATCCCGCGCTTGCCGAAGGCCTTCGCGAGCTCCTTGGCCGCGTCCGCGTCTTCCTGCGGGATCAGCGTGTCGAGCATCTCGACGATCGTCACCTCGGAGCCGAAGCGGTTGAAGATCGACGCGAACTCGGAGCCGATGATGCCGCCACCGAGGATCACCAGCCGCTTCGGCACCTCGGTCTGCGCAAGCAACCCCGTGGAGTCCACGCACAGGTCGCTCTCGAGCCCCGGGATCGGCGGGCGGAGCGGGAACGAGCCGGTCGCGATCACGGCCTGCTTGAACGTGATGTCCTCGCCGCCTTCGACCGAGATCGTGTTCGCGTCCTTGAACTTGCCGTAGCCCTTGACCCACTCGACGCCGTTCGCCTTGAAGAGGCCGGCGACACCGGTCGTCATCTGCTTGACGACGCCCGCCTTCCATTCGTTGGCGGCCCCGAAGTCGAGCGTGGCGCCGTCGACCTTGACGCCGAGCTTCGCGAAGGTGTCGTTCCCCTGGTGCAGGAAATGCGCGGTCTGCACCCACGCCTTCGTCGGGATGCATCCGACGCGCAGGCAGGTGCCGCCCAGCTCGGGCTCCTTTTCGATGCATGCGACCTTTGCGCCCAGCTGTGCGGCGCGGATCGCTGCGGTGTAGCCCCCGGGACCTCCGCCCAGGACGGCGACGTCGACTTCCATGTCAGCTCCTCAATTCTTCGGTTTCCGGGCGGAAGGGTACCGCGGGGTCACGGGACAAGGACGATCTTCCCGAACTTGCCGCCCGCGGCGAACGCGTCGTAGGCCTCGTTCGCCTGGTCGAGCGGATACGTCGCGTGCACCGGCACGGTGACGCGCCCTTCTTCGAGC
>DATBDB010000200.1:0-41541 GCA_036270155.1 Gaiellaceae bacterium | reverse complement strand
GCTGTCGGCCAAGCTCGGGATCGCGACGGGCCGGAACCTGCCGGAGGTCTGCCGCGATGAGTTCCCGCGTCGCGCCTCGATCCTGCTCTGGCTGCAGGCGGAGGCGATCGCGATGGCGACCGACCTGGCCGAGTTCCTCGGAGCGGCGATCGGGTTCCACCTCCTGTTCGGCTGGGGCCTCTTCCCCTCCGCCGTGCTCTCGGGCGTGTGTGCCTTCGCGATTCTCGGGCTGCAGCGCTGGGGGTTCCGGCCGTTCGAAGCGGTGATCGCGACGCTCGTCGGTGTAATCGGCGGCTGTTACGTCTACGAGCTTCTGTTCTCGAACCCTGCGTGGGACCAGGTGCTGAAGCACGCGGTGACGCCGGAGTTCGGCGGCAGCGAAGCATTGCTGCTCTCGGTTGGGATCCTCGGTGCGACCGTCATGCCGCACGTCATCTATCTCCACTCGGCGCTCACGCAGGACCGCCTCGTTCCCGAGACCGACGAGGACGCGCAGACCCTGCTCCGTTACACGCGGATCGACGTGATCGTCGCAATGTCGATCGCCGGGCTGATCAACGTCGCGATGCTCGTGATGGCGGCCTCGACGTTCTTCAACAAGGGGCTTCTGCACGTCGACTCGCTCGAGGGCGCGCACAAGACGCTTGAGCCGATCCTCGGCAGCGCGTCAAGCGCACTGTTCGCGCTCGCGCTGATCGCGTCCGGGCTCTCGAGCTCTGCCGTCGGCACGCTCGCCGGCCAGGTGGTGATGCAGGGCTTCATCCGCCGCAGGATCCCGGTGACGGTGCGGCGGCTGATCACAATGCTCCCCGCGTTCATCGTGATCGCGATCGGCGTCGACCCGTCACGGACGCTGGTGCTCTCCCAGGTCGTGCTCTCGTTCGGGATTCCGTTCGCGCTGGTGCCGCTCGTCGTCTTCACAGCGAAGCGCCGGATCATGGGGCCGCTCGTCAACCGGCGCATCACGACGGTCGCCGCATCCCTGATCGCCGCGGTGATCATCTCGCTCAACATCTTCCTGCTCCTGCAGACCGCCGGAATCGCGTAGGTCCATAAAAACGGGCGCCCCGGGGGAGGCGCCCGCTCGTCGGGAGACGACTCGTCCGGCGCGGCATCCCCTCGGAGCCGTTCACCGGTTACAAGTCGTAAACGAACGGCGGACGGAATTGGTTACGCGCGGATGCCCTCGGGCAAAAACCTCCGCAACTCCTCTTCTGAACCCGACCAAGGAGCAACCACGTGGGCGCACTGCTTGCCGTCCTGCTGCTGATCGTGATCCTCGGCATCCTCGGCTTCGCCGTCGTCAAGGTCTTGCTGTGGATCGCTGTGATCCTGCTGGTGATCTGGCTGATCGGCTTCTTCATGCGCGGCGCCGGAGGCGCACGCTGGTACCGCTGGTAGCGCCCGGGCCGGTCCCCTCGGCTACAGGTAGCCGAGGGGATCAACGGGGCTGCCGTCGATCCGGACTTCGAAGTGCAGGTGCGGCCCGGTGCAGTGACCGGTGCAGCCGACGTAGCCGATCACGTCGCCCTGGGCGACCTGCTGGCCGCAGGCGACGGCGATCGAGCTCTGATGGCCGTACGCCGTCGCGAGGTTGCCGCCGTGGTCGATCACGACGAGGTTCCCGTAACCCGACTCCCACCCGCAGTAGATGATCGTGCCCGCGGCGGCGGCCTTGATCGGCGTGCCGGTGCCGACGCCGATGTCGATCCCCTGGTGCATGCGCCCCCAGCGCCAGCCGAACGGGCTTGTCACGGGACCGTTGACCGGCCAGATCAGGCCGGCCGAGGACGGCGTCGAGGTCGGGCCTCCGCCCTGCCGGTTTGCCTGAGCGGCCCGGATGCGCGCGGCAAGCGAATTGCTCGCGGCCGTCAGCGCGTCGATCTCGCCGGCCGCTGCCTGCTCCTCCGCGGTCAGCTTCGAGATGTCCTGCAGCTTTTGCTGCTGCTTCGACGAGAGCTCGTTCTTCGCGCCGACGAGCTGGTTGCGGACGTCTCGTGTCTGGGCGGTGCGCGCGGAGATCACCGCGGTCTCGCTCTGGACCGTTCGGCGCAGCTTCTTCGTCTTCGCGCGCTGAACCTTGATCGCGGCCTTCGCCACCGCGACCTGCTGCGCGATGCGCCGGTCCTGGTCGCCGATGTCGTTCAGGTACTGCACCTTGTCGAGCGCGTCCTGCACGCTGCTCGCGCCGAGGAACACATCGATCGTCGAAGCATCGTCGGACTCGTAGATGTCGATGAGCCTCGTGTTCAGCACCTTGACCGACGCGGCGAACTGCTGCTTGAGGAACACGAACTTCTCGGTCTGCACGTGGAAGAGCTTGTTGAGCGCGTTCAGTCGGCGCTGATGCAGCGAGAGGTCAGCCTCCATCGTGGACAGCTTGAGCGAGACGTCGCCCACCCTGCCCTCGAGCGTCCGGATCCGCGAGGTGAACGTGGCGACCTCGTCGCGCAGGGCCTGCTCGTGGTGCTTTTGCGCATCGAGCTTCCCCTGCAGCGAGGAGATCTGGGAATCGATTTGCTGCTTCTTCGTCGCATCGTCGCCGAACGCCGGCGTGGCGACGACGAGCACAACGAGAAACGCGAGCGCGAGACGCCGCATAGTGCGACGATTCGCCGTGGCGAGCGGTTACTCCTGCGGTGCGGGGGCCGGAATGTCCGTCTCGTCGGGCGGTGGATACGGCTCGGGAAGAGGCGGAGGCGTGGGCGGCGTGCCCTCGTCGGGCGGCGGCGCGGGTTCGGACGGGAGGTCCGGGATTTCGAACGGGGTCATTTCGTCACGGTAGCGGTCAATTGCCCGCAATGCTGCGGCCGCGGCACGCCGTAATGGGCCGATCTGGGAGCCGTAGTCCTCGTCGCCGATCTTTCCCGTGCGGTGGTCGAATTCGAGCTCCTTCAGCGCTCCGAGCACGCGATCTCGCTCATCCAGAAGCTGGAGCCACTGCGCCTCCCGTGCGGACGGCGCGTCGAGCCGGTCGTCGTCGGCGACGGGCTCGCGCAGGAACGGCCACGCCACGAGCAGCACGGCGCCCGCCGCCACAGCGACGCCCAGGACGATCGCGAGCATCGTCATGCGCGCGCAGGCGCCAGTCGCGTGACGAGCCGCCGCTGCTCGCGCGCGTCCGGCCACAGCGCGATCAGCGAGCCGAGCACGAAGACGAAGCCCGCCACCCAGATCAGGTTGACGAGCGGTTTCACGAGCACCTTGACGTACACCACCTTCGTCTTCGGGTTCACGCTGTCGGCGATCACGTAAAGATCCTCCGCTCGCAGCCAGTTCGTCTTCAGCCCGACCTCACGCGACGGTTCCGGCGGGTTGATGTACTGGTTGTCGCCCGAGGAAATCGTCCCGCTCCAACCGCCCTTCACGTCGAGGAGCGCGCGCGTCTCGGTCGCGTTCGGCACCTGGCGCTGCACGACGTCTCGCAGCGTCAACGTGTAGCCGGCGATCGAGACGCTCTGGCCCGGAATCAGCCGGCGCTCGGTCGAGCTTCCATACGCGCTCGAGCCGGCGATGCCGATCGCGAGCAACACGATCGCCGCGTGCACGACGTAGCCGCCGTAGCGGCGTCGGTTGCGCGAGATCAGCGCCGTGAGTGATCCGGTCGCGCGCGTGCCACGTACGAGCTCGAGCACGATCGTCGAGAGGACGAACGCGGAGAACGTGTACGCGATCAGCCCCGGGTGCGACGAGCCGGCACCGAACGCGACGAGTGCGATCCCGCACACGATCGTCACGGCACCCGGCCACGCGAGCGTCTTCGCGAGGGCGCGGAAGCTCGTCTTGCGCCAGGCGATCAGCGGGCCGATGCCCATTAGCAGGAGCAGCGGCAGACCGAACGTGCGCAGGAAGAAGTCGTAGTAGGGACGGCCGATCGTGCGCGTCTCGCCTTTCACGAGCTGCGTGATGATCGGGAACAGGACGCCCCACAAGATGGTCAGGCAGAGCGCGACCAGCAGCAGATTGTTGTAGAGAAATGCGGCTTCGCGTGAGAGCGCGGACTCGAGCTTCGTGCGCGCCTTCAGTAGCGGCAGCCGCCACATGATCAGCGCGAGCGAGAACAGCGACGAAATCACGACGAACGCAAGGAACCACGAGCCGATCGGGCTCTTCGCGAACGAGTGGATCGAGTTAACGATGCCCGAGCGCGTCAGGAACGTGCCGAAGATCGAGAGCTCGAACGCGAGCGCGACGAGCACCATGTTCCAGACCTTCAGCATTCCCTTGCGCTCCTGGATCATCACCGAGTGCAGGAACGCGGTCGCTGCGAGCCACGGCATCAGCGCCGCGTTCTCGACGGGATCCCATGCGTAGTAGCCGCCCCACCCCACTTCGACGTATGCCCAGTGCGCGCCGAGCAATTGGCCGAAGCCGAGGAACATCCACGCGGCAAGCGTCCAGCGCCGCGTCGCGACGATCCAGCGCTCGTCGGTTCGGCCGGAGAGCATCGCGCCGGCCGCGAACGCGAACGGGATCGCGAGGCCGACGTAGCCGAGGTACAGCATCGGCGGGTGCGCGACCATGTACGGGTTCTGCAGGCTCGGCGTCAGCCCGGCTCCGTCAAGCGGAGCGGTCTGCGTGTCGAACGGGCTTGCCACCGCGACGAGCACGAACGCGAAGAACGTCCCGATCCCTGCGAGCACCGGGACAACCCACACCGTCAGGTCGCGGAGCAACGTGCGGTTCAGGGCCACCGCAAGTGCCCCGTAGCCCGTGAGCACGAGCAGCCAGAGCAGCAGCGAGCCTTCCTGCCCGCCCCAGAATGCGCTCAGTGCATACGGCGTCGAGAGCGTCCGGTTCGTGTGCGCGGCGACGTACGTGAACGAGAAGTCGTGCCGGATCAGCGCGACCGCGAGCACCGTCGCAGCGATCGCCGTCGAGCCGAAGGCGCAGAAGAGCGCGTTGCGCGCCGAGATCGCAAGCCGGCGACGGTTCGTGACCGCGGCGACGGAGCCGCCGACGAGCGCGTAGACCAGCAGGCCCAGGCTGACGACGAGGGCCGCGCGGCCGAGATCAGCCATCTATGCGGTCTTCGTCGCGGTGTACTTCGACGGGCATTTCGTGACGACGTTGTTGCCCGCAAGCCGGCCGTGCGCGTAGCTCCCGCTCACGACGACGTTGCGTCCGACTTTGAAGAGCGGCGGCGGATTATCGCCGCGGTAGACGACCGGAACGACGCCGCTCTTGCCGTCGATGTTCTTCAGTCCGAAACGAAGCCCGGTTGCGGAATGCGAGTCACCGCGGAGCGGTGCGACAACGACGCCGACGACCGCGAGCTGGCCGCTGTGGTTCGCAAGCTGGCTCGGCGTCAACGTCGGCGTGGAGTGGCCCGCGACCGCGGTATAGAGCAGAAAGACGGCCAGCACGGCCGCCACACCAAGGGCGACAATCAGCCGCGCAGGACTGCGCGTGGACACACGCTGAGTCTAGCTAGCTCGTTGAAACTTAAGCGTCGACGTCGGCAGTCAGCTTGCGCGCCGGCACCCGATAGCCGTGATCGGCACAAAGCGAGCCCGGAGCGTCCTCGGTCAGCGCGTCGCAGTAGCCCTTGCCGTAGGCCGCGCGCATGAACGCGGCGACGACGTCGAGCGACCATTCGGAGATCCCCGAGGCCTCCCGCCAGAGGTCGGCCAGGCGGAGGTCGATATCGAGCTCGAGGAGGTCGATTCTGGTCGGGCTGCTGGACATGCCCGGAAGAGTAGAAAGAGGGCCGGACGGACTAACTGAGCGCCGGCTGAGCCGGGTCAAGCAGCGCCAGAGGGCGCTCCAGAAGGGCGATCGGGAGCACCTTGGCCCCCGCGGAGCGGATCCGTTCGGCGAGCTGCTCGAAGTCGTCGTCCTCCACGTCGACGATCACGACCGTGGGCGCGAGCTCGTCGAACGCCTCCTCGGCCGAGGCTGCGTCGGTCGCGATCAGCACCTCGAACGCATCGGTGCCGAACAGCTCCTTCAACGCGGTCGACGCTCCGGCCTTGCTCTCGGCAACCAGCACGCGCAAGCGGGTTCCGCCGAACGAGTCACCACGCTCTGCGCGCTCGGCGAGCAGTCGGTGCGCTTCCCCCGGGCGGCGTCCGCTGTCGACCTCGTCCTTGACGAACCGCAGCTGGTCGACCTGGTCGCGCGAGTAGAGCCGCTGACCACCCCCGGACCGCTGCGGAACGACGTAGCCGTAGCGCGTCTCCCACGTGCGGATCGTCGCAGCCGACAGGTCGAGCATCCGCGCGACCGCGCCGATGCTGAAGAGCGGAACGGTTCTTTCCGCCATTTGTCGGCGATACCCTTCGTTCACTGGTCCCTAACGAGCTCGAACACGAAGGTTTCTCAATGTCTCGCAATTTGCACTACGGCCCTGCCCGCGTTCCCTCGCGCGAATCGCCGCAGGGCGCCGTCGACGCGCTGCTCGAGCGTGGCTTGTCGGCCTGCGAGATCGACTTCGAGGGCGGGTTCTGGATGGACTACGAGTTCGCAGCGGAGTTCGGTCAACTCGCGGTAGAGCATGACATTGCGCTGTCAGTCCATGCGCCGATTGCCGGCTTCATGGGCCACGCGGAACGTGGCAAGAAGCTCAATATGGCGGTCGGGATGCTCGACCACTCGGCCGGAATCGCGAAGGCGGCGGGTGCGGAGGTGGTCGTCTTCCACCCGGGCTTCTTGCTCGGCCGGACGCGCGAGGACGCGATCGATTCGATCGTCGAGCAACTCGGCGAGCTTCGCGAGCGCCTGGAGGGCAAGGATCGCGCGGTGCCGTTCGGAATCGAGGTGATGGGCCGGGTGCGCGAGATTGGCTCGATCGACGACGTCTGCGAGATCGCGTCCCGGCTCGACTGGGTTCGGCCGGTGGTCGACTTCGCGCACATGCACGCCACGTCTGACGGCGCGTTCCTCACCGTCGAGCCGTTCGTCGAGGCGCTGCGGAAAGCGGACGCGGTGATCGAGCCGGGCGCGCCGTTCCACATCCACTTCTCGGACATCCAGTTCGCGAACCGCAACGAGACGAAGCATCTGCCGTACGGCGAAGGCACGTTGCGTGCGGAACCGGTGCGCGATGCCCTCGCCCGGTTCGAGCGCCCCGCCACGGTGATCTCGGAATCACCGGACGAGGGCTCGACCCGAGCGATCCAGCGCGTCTTAGAGGCCTAGAGCAGACCTCGACACCGTTGCCAGCACCTGCTGCTGGTAGTAGATCGGCCCGCCGTCGTCTGCGCGGACGCCCGCAGCCGGGTAGTGCGTCGAGACGGAGAGCGCGTAGATGTTCTTGCCGGAGATGGCGAGACCGAAGTAGTCGCCGATGAAGCCCCGGCCGGCCGGGCACGGGTCTGCGTGACCTGCGCACGGGTACTGCGGCAAGCCGCCCAGCGTCTGGAGCGGCTGCTCCGGGTCCCACGCGTACTGCGACAGGTTCACGTTCCCCCCGACGGGGACTGCCCCCGTGGTGGTGCCGTTGTCGGAGTACGCCTGCAGCGTCACGGCGATGCAGGTGTTCGTCCCGCCTGGCGTCGAGATGCTCGGGTCGCCGGCCGGACAGGCTGTGCGCCGGTCATAGAAGGCAACGGCGACCGCATTTCCGGGGCCTGCGGCGACCGACGGCTGAAACTGGTCGGTTGCGGCCGTCCCGGCGTCGTCGTTGACGAGCGCCGGTTGCGCCCAGGTGGTACCGCCGTCGGTCGACTGCGTGAAGTAGACGTCCATCGTGGCCGCCGACGAGTCGTAGTTCTCGTAGGTCAGGTACACGTGACCGGGGTACGTCTGGCTCGAGGTGAAGTTCTCGATGATCCCGTCGCGGAAGTTCGTGTTGGCGAACGCTCCGTTCGGGTTCTCGACGGGCGTCGCTGCGAGAGTGAACGGCCCCCAGGTCTTGCCATCGTCGACCGATTTCGCCACATAGACGTGTCCGACACGGTTCTTGTTCGTCGTGTCGTAGCCGCTGACGTACGCGACGTACACCGTTCCGTCCGGTCCAACCGAGGGGTAGACGTACGTGTTCGCGGGTGTGGCGGCCGACGGAGTCGACACCTGGGTCGGCTTCGAGAAGCTCTGGCCACGGTCGCGCGAGACCGCGACCATGACCTTCCCGTTGCCGCTCGCGCCGTTGAAGTCCGTCCACATCGCGTACACGTGGTCCGCGTACTTCGACGCCACGTAGTGGTTGACGGCGATCCATTGCTTGTCCTCGACGTGTCCCCAGGTCGTCGAGAGCGAATTCGACAACTGGTCGAGGTACGCCCCGCCGTTCCCCCGCGACCACGTCTTGCCGTTGTCGTCGGAGTACGTGAGCGCGATCGCGCCGTTCGGGTGCATTCCCCCGCCCCAGTACGCGTTGAACGGGAGGTTGAGCTCGTAGACGCGGCCCTGCGTGTCCCAGTCGTTGTTCGGATCGGTGTTGTTCGTCCAGTCGGGCGGCATCGCCTGTGTGCCGCCGTTCGAGACACAGTCGAAGCCGGGCATCTGGACGTTGCCGGCCGGAGAGCCGTTCGGCATCGAGTAGGCGCCGAGATAGAAGTCGTAGTACGTCGAGTAGCGGTCGACGAAAAACTTCGACGACCCGACGAGGGTCTCGCTGCCGGGCTTCACGGCGAGCCACGACTCCGAGTGGTTGGCGTTGAGTGAGATTGGGCCGCACGTCCCCGGGGTCGGCACATTCGAGCCGGGGGGAATCGGGTATCCGCCGCCGTTCACGGGCGAGCTCGCGACGACGTTCTTGACGAGCGGCGGCGCAGCGTAGGCGGCAGCCTGGACAACGAGCGCGAGTGCCGCAACCAGCACGAATGCCGCTTGGAGCTTCTTCACAATTGCCCTCCCCTGATGGTTGGGGCGAGTGAATCACACCTATTCGTCTTTGCATAGCATCAGACGATGCTCGATTCCGAGATCTTCAAGGCGTACGACGTCCGCGGCCTCTACGGGACAGAACTCGACGAGGAAGGCGCGTACGCGATCGGACGCGCCTACGTCGAGCAGTTCGAGCCGCGGCAGATCGCGGTCGGCCGAGACATGCGGGTCTCGTCACCGACGATGGCCCGTGCGGTGATCGAAGGCGCGGCCGATGCCGGCGCCGACGTGCTGGACGTCGGAATGGTCGGGACGGAAATGGTGTACTTCGCGGTCGGCGAGCTGAAGCTCGACGGCGGGATCATGGTCACCGCTTCGCACAACCCGAAGGAGTACACGGGCATGAAGATCGTGCGGCGCGGCGCGCTGCCGGTCGGTGGCGACTCGGGGCTGCTCGACGTGCGCGACCGCGCGCTCGCGGGGCAATGGCGTGAGGTGCAGCGCGGCGAAGTCCGCGACGAGGACATCTGGGACCGCTTCGTCGACCGCGTGCTGTCGTTCATCGACGTGAGCGCGCTGAAGCCGCTCAAGGTGGTGATCGACGCCGCGAACGGGATGGCCGGCGTGATGCTGCCGCCGGTGCTCGACCGGTTGCCGATGCTCGACGTCGTGCGCTGTTACTTCGATCCCGACGGTTCGTTCCCGAACCACGAGCCGAACCCGCTGTTGCCCGAGAACCGCGAGTTCATCATCCGCAAGACGACCGAAGAGAGCGCCAACTTCGGCGTCGCCTTCGACGGCGACGCCGACCGCTGCTTCTTCGTCGATGACACCGGCGATTTCGTTCCGGGCGACTTCACGACAGCGCTGTTCGCCGAGCTGATGCTCGAACGCGAGCCGGGCGGCAAGGTGATCTACGACGTGCGGGCATCGTGGGCCGTGCCGGAGACGATTCTGGCGGCGGGCGGCGAGCCGCTCGTCAACCGCGTCGGTCATGCGTTCATCAAGCAGCGCATGCGCGAGGACGATGCGGTCTTCGGCGGCGAAGTCTCGGCGCACTACTACTTCCGTGACTTCTCGCAGGCCGACTCGGGCACGGTGCCATTCCTGCTCATGTGCGGACTGGTGTCGCGGCACGGCAAGCTGAGCACGGCGCTCGACCGTTTCCGTGAGCGGTACTTCCTGACCGGCGAGATCAACACCCCGGTCGCCGACGTGCCGTCGAAGCTGCAGGAGCTCGAAGACCGCTTCGGTCCCGAGGGCCGCGTGTCGCACCTGGACGGCCTGTCAGTGGAGGCGGACGACTGGCACTTCAACGTGCGTCCGTCAAACACGGAACCGTTGCTCCGCCTGAACCTCGAAGCGCGCTCGCACGAACAGATGGAATCGAAGCGCGACGAGGTGCTCGACCTCATTCGCAACTAGCGCCCCTTCGCGCCATGCCCCCGCCGGCCCCGTTTGGTGTCAGACACAGGCGCAACACAGTGACGGATCATCCACAGATGCGACGACGCGCGACATGTTCTGGAACGTCATTCTGCGTCGATCCCCAATCCGAGTACCTGTCCCCGAGGGCCAAGGCTGGTGTCAGACACACGCACAAGACTGTGTCGGATCATCCACAGGTGATGGCTAGGATCGCCCGATGATCGAGCTCGGGCACGTCACCGATCGGAGGCCGCCCTTCAAGTACTCCGCATTCGTGCGCGTCGGGTTCTCCGACACCGATGCGCAGGGAGTCGTCTACTACGGCCGCTACATGCCGTACTTCGACCTCGCCCGTGTGGAGTACCACCGGCACCTCGGACGCGTGCACCTCGGTGACGTCGACTTCGCGATGCGCGCCGTGACCGTCGACTACGTCGCCGGCGCCCAGTTCGACGACCTGCTCGAGGTGTTCGTCCGCGTCGAGCGGATCGGGACGACAAGCATCACCTACGACCACGCCGTCTACCGCATCGAAGACGACACCTTGATGTCGACCGCGAGGGCAACGCTCGTGTGCATCGCGCTCGACGAGCGCCGGGCCGTCCCGGTGCCTCCCGCCTTTCGAGCGCAGATCGAGGCGTTCGAGGGGTGAGCGCGTCGGACGTGCTCGAGGCCGTCGACCGCATCAGCGAGCGCGGCGGCGGCTCCGAGGACGCCCTGCAGCCCACTGTCGCGGCGATTGTCGCTCGCGGCTGGCGAGCGCGTTGCATCATTGATCGAGCCCTACTTCGACCACCTGGAGGAAGTGCCATGAGCCTCGATCCCATCCCCGCGGAGCTCTTCGCCGGCGGTCACGTCGTTCACCTCGCCACGCTCCGCGCCGACGGAGCGCCGCAGAGCCGACCGCTCTGGACGATCGTGCACGAAGGCAACGTCGTCTTCTTCACACAGGCGATTTTCCCGAAGGCCCGCGACATCGCGCGCGACCCGCGCGTCGCGCTCTCGGTCACCGACAAGCAGAACCCCTACCGCAGCGCCTGGGTGCGCGGCCGCGTCGCGCGCGTGATCGAAGGCGAGGAGGCGCTCACGATCATCGACCTGATCTCGCACGCATACATCGGCCGTCCGTTCCCGATGCGCAGCGGCAATGTCTACGTGATCGAAGCCGAGGCACAGGGCTCAGCTGATCTGCCGTTCACCGATAAATAGCTACATCGTCGTGGCGCGCCGTCCGCTCGAGCCCTCTCCAGGTCGAGCGGACGGTGCTGCCAACGTCCTCTCCCCCTCCGTACTCGTTGTAGGAGAGCCGAGCAGAAACCGCTATCCCTTGATCGAGGTACCCCGCTCGTTTTCGTCTCGATCACTCGAACGAGGGATCACATGGACCTCGGTCTTGTAGGGGAAGGCGAACGGTTCGGCGAGGCCATGCGTGAGGGCCCGGACTCGCACCAGGAGCACCTCGCGATCGACGGCCGGCAGCGCTGCAACAAACGAGGTTGACGCAACGCGGTCACAGAGGTCGTCGGTCGTGAACTGCTGCTCGTACCGGAACTCCCCCACCGTCGCCGGCCCGAAGAGCGCAGACCGGGCCAGAGGTTCGCGCCAGGCTCCCAGGATCTGGCCCGGGACATCCGCGCGCATCGGCCCGAGCAGATCCTCGACACCGCGCTGGATTGGATCGTCGAGATCGCGCATGTTCCAGAAGAGGACAAGGCGTCCGTCCTCACGGAGCACGCGGTGGATCTCCGGGAGCGCGCGGTCCTGGTCGAACCAGTGAAGCGCCTGCGCGACCGTGACGACGTCGGCCGACGCGTCGGGCAGCGGAATCGCCTCTGCTGTGCCGTCCAGAACCTCCGCGCCTTCGATGTACGCGCGCATCTCGGCGATTGGCTCCACCGCCACGACACGGGCTCCGGTCGGCAGCAGCAGCCTCGTCAGCTTGCCCGTCCCAGCGGCGAGGTCGAGGGCCGTGCGCCCTGGGCCGAGCCCGGTTTGCGCGACGAGCCAGTCGATCGAGTCCTGGGGGTACGACGGCCGCGCGCGCTCATAGACCTCGGCCGCGCTCGCGAAGCCGGTAGCTGCGGCCGGGTGCAGTCGCCTCAACTAGGCGTCACGCGGTACGCGTCGAACACGGCCTCGAGATTGCGGAGCGACGTGAGTAGCGTGCGCAATCCTTTCACGTCGCCGACCTCGACCGTGTACCAGTTCTTCGCAAGCTGGTCCTCGACCGTGCCGCCGTAGCTCACGATGTTCGCGCCGTGCTCGGCGAACGTGCGCGCGACGTCTTCGAGGAGGCGCGGGCGATCCCACGAGTCGACCGCCACCTGGACGCGAAAGCTTGACGAGGTCGCGGCGCCGTCCCATGAGACCGGCGTGAACCGCTCCGGGCTGCGCTTCAGCGCCTTCACGTTCGGACAGTCCTCGCGGTGGATCGTGATGCCTCTGCCGAGCGAGATGTAGCCGAGGATCGGATCGCCGGGAACCGGTGTGCAGCACTTCGCGAGTCGCACGAGCACGTCGGTGACGCCGGGGACGATGATCCCCATGTCGGAGCCAGAGACTGGCTGCGCCTTCGCCGCCTTGGTGATCACCGGCGCCTCTTCCGCGACCTGCTCGGTCTTCAGCCGCTGGACGACCTTGTTCACCACGCCGCCTGCCTGCAGCTTCCCCGAGCCGAGCGCGAGGTAGAAGTCCTCGGCCTTCTTGAAGCCGGTCTCGCGGATCACTTGCGCGAGCGTGGCTGAACCTCTCAATTTCGCATACGGAAGGTTCTGTGCCTTCAGCGCATGGTCGAGTGCCTCGCGGCCCTTGTGCTCGGCGTCCTCGCGTGTCTCACGCGAGAACCACTGGCGAATCTTGTTGCGCGCACGCGAGCTCTTCGCGAGCGACATCCAGTCGCGCGACGGGCCACGGCCCTGCTTCGACGTGAGGATCTCGACGAAGTCGCCGTTCTTCAGCTGGTAATGCAGCGGGACGATGCGGCCGTTGATCTTCGCGCCGACGGTGCGATGGCCGACGTCGGTATGCACGGCGTACGCGAAGTCGATCGGCGTCGCGCCGGCCGGCAACGTCTTGACCTGGCCCTTCGGCGTGAAGACGTGCACCTCGTCCTCAAAGAGGTCGGTGCGGAACGTCTTCATGAACTCGCGCGGATCGGCCTCGTCGGTCGTGCCCTCGTCCATCAGCTGCTTCACCCACGCAACCCACTCTGCGTCGCGGTCCTTCTCCTTCTTGCCCTTCTTGTAGAGCCAGTGCGCGGCGACGCCGTACTCCGCGGTCTCATGCATGTCCCGGGTGCGGACCTGGATTTCCAAGGGTCTACCTTGCGGGCCGATCACGGTGGTGTGCAGCGCGCGGTAGCCGTTGAACTTCGGCATCGCAACGTAGTCCTTGAAGCGGCCGGGCATCGGCTTCCACAGCGAGTGGATCAGGCCGAGCGCGCCGTAACAGTCGCGCGTTCCCTCGTCGCCGGTGCGCTCTGCGATCACGCGCATCGCGGTCAAGTCGTAGATCTCGTTGAACTCGCGGCCCTTCTTGGCCATCTTGTCGTAGATCGAGAAGAAGTGCTTCGCGCGGCCCGAGATGTCAGCCGGCACATCGACCTTGTCGAGCTCCTTCTGCAACACCATCGCCGCTTCGCGCACGAGCTCCTCGCGGTCGGTGCGCCGCTCGGCGACCATTTGCTTGATCTCTTCGTACTTGCGCGGGTGCAGCGTCTGGAACGCGAGGTCCTCGAGTTCCCATTTGAGCGCGTGGATACCGAGGCGGTGCGCGAGCGGTGCGTAGACCTCGAGGGTCTCGCGCGCCTTTTGCAGCTGCTTCTGCTTGCCGAGGTATTCGATCGTGCGCAGGTTGTGCAGGCGGTCTGCGAGCTTGATCAGGATTACGCGTAGGTCTTCCGCCATCGCGACGATCAGCTTCCGGTAGTTCTCCGCCTCCGCGTGCTCGCGGCTCTGAAACTTGACGCGCGTCAGCTTCGTGACGCCCTCGACGAGGGTCGCGACCTCGTCGCCGAACTCTCCGCGCAGCTCCTCGATGTCCGTCGAGGTGTCCTCGACGACGTCGTGCAGCAGCGCCGCAGCGAGCGTCGCTTCGTCGAGCTGCAGCCCGGCGAGGATCTTGGCGACGCCCCAGGGGTGGTAGATGAACTCCTGGCCCGACTGGCGTAACTGCCCGGAATGGGCCTGCGCCGCATAGTCGAAGGCCCGGGTCAGAAGCTCCCGGTCGACGTCCGCCTTGTACGCCTCGACCTCGGCGAGCAGCTCGTCGACGAGGTCCTGGTGTCGTTCGAGTACTGCCACGACCTCATTGTACCGCCCGGGTTTGGGGCTCCCTCCCCCGTTCGAGCGCATCTATTCAGGAGGAAGTCACGTTGTGCCGATGAACATCGGGAGCCTATGTTCACGCGCCGGAGACAGACGAAGAAGCTTTTGCAGGTCGCTCGCTTGCTGCGCGAGCTCGACGCGGTCGCCCCGCGCCCCGCTACGCAGCGGCGGCGAGCACGGGTTTCGCTTCGAGCAACTGTCTGAACGCCTGCGACTCGAGCAAGCTCCGTTTTGAGCCCTCGGCGAGCTCGAGCTCTTCGAAGATCGCCCGCGCCTCTGACGTCCACGCGGCCTCGCCCGCCTTCCACTGGCCACCGAGCCACGCGCGCAGCTCCTCGAAGCCGTCGACCGCGTCGAAGACGCGACGGACGACGAGCTGGGGCGAGACGACACCGTTCCAGCGGTTCTCCTGCAGGCGGAAGGCGACGTCGTAGCGCGCCTCGCGGCGGAAGCGGTCGAGGTGGCCGCCGAGGCCGAACGCGATCGCCTGTCCCGAGTCCCGCCCATGCTGGCGAACGCGGAAGCGCAGATGCTTGCCGTCACCGACCGTCGATGCGTCGGCAATCTCGCAACCGTCGACGAGCAGCATCACGCCCGGGTTGCCGATCCCGAACGGCGCCATCTTGTTGAGCTCCTCTGAAAGGGAGAGGGTGAGCTTCGAGCCGGGCACGATCGCGTCGACGCGCGTCACCGGCCGCAGGTCTTCCTCCGTCAACACCTCGTCGGCGTGCGCGGCGAACGCGGCCGCAAACGTCTCGACGCGCTCAGGCGCGATCGTCAGGCCGGCGGCGGCGCGATGGCCACCGAAGCGCTCCAGGTACGCGGAGCACGCGCCGAGGCCGCCGTGCAGGTCGAACGCCGGGACGGAGCGGCCCGAGCCCTTCCACTCGCCGTCCGTGCCGGCGATCATCACAACCGGCCGGTTGTACTTCTCGACGAGCCGCGAGGCGACGATGCCGATCACGCCTTCGTGCCAGCCCTCGCCCGCCACGACGTAGCCGCGGCGACGGCGGCGGGACTCGGGCCACGACTCGACCTGGTCGACCGCCTCGCGCAGAATCCGCTCCTCGACCATCTGCCGCTCACGGTTCAGCGTCTCGAGCTCTTCGGCGAGCAGCTTCGCCTCGCGGTCATCGTCGGTCAGCAGCAGCCGCAGTGCCGCTTCGGGACGGCAGAGGCGGCCGGAGGCGTTGATCCGCGGCGCGAGGCGGAAGCCGATCGACTGCTCGTCGACCGCGGCGGGGTCAACGCCACCCACGCGCATCAGGGCGCGCAGTCCCGGCTTCTGGGTCTGCGCGATCCGCCGCAGCCCGAGCAGGGCAAGCGCGCGGTTCTCGTCGACCAGCGGGACGACGTCGGCGACGGTGGCGAGCGCGACGACGTCGAGGTGCCGTTCGAGGAACGGATGCTCGAGCCCGAGCAGCGCCTGGGCGAGCTTCCAGACGACGGCGGTGCCGCAGAGGCCCTTGAACGGATAGTCACCCTTCAAGGGGGCGACGACGGGACACGCCGGGAACGACTCGGCGGGGCGATGGTGATCGGTGACGACGACCTCGAGCCCGAGCGAGCGCGCGTGCTCGACCTCGGCGACGGCGGTGATCCCGCAGTCGACGGTGAGCACGAGCTCGAAGCCTTCCTCGGCGAGCCGGGTGAGGGTGCCCGCGTTCAGGCCGTAGCCCTCCTCGAAGCGCGACGGCAGATGCCATGCGACATCCGCCCCATTTTCTTCCGTGCAGAGTTCGCGGAGCAGCAGCACGGCGAGCGCGGTGGCGCAGATGCCGTCGGCGTCGTAGTCGCCGTGCACGCAGATGCGGGCGCCGGCCTCGATCGCTGCGGTGATCGTCTCGACCGCCTCGCGCATGTCGCCGAGGGCAAACGGGTCGTGGCCGGGCAGCGCTCCGTCCAGGAAGCGGCGCGCTTCGGCCGGCGAGCCGTACCCGCGCCGGACGAGCACCGATGCCGTCACCTCATCGAGGGACAGTTCGGCGGCGAGAGCGCGCACCTCCCCATACACACACGGATCGAGCTGCCAAGTTCCGGACGCCACAGGGCTGGTCACGGTACGGAGCGCGTCGGACGGAATCCTCCAAAAATCCCTGGAACCTGCTTGAATCCGCCACCCGTGCTGAGAACGCTCGCCGCGCTCGTGCTCGCTGCAGGTCTCGCTTGTACAGCCACGCCCGCGGCCGCGCCCACGCGGGCGATCCCCACCGGTGTCTCGGTCGGCGGTGTCCGCGTCGGCGGTCTGAGTGCCGAGCCCGCACGCCTCCGCGTCCAGGCTGCATTCGCCCGGCCTGTCTCGGTCGCCTACCGCGGGAAGGTGCTGCAGCTGAGGCCGCGCGAGGTCGGCGCCGCGATCGACGTCGATACCGCCGTCAGCTCCGCGCTCGCAGCGACACCACACAGCAACATCGCGCTCTCGGTCGACTATTCACATGAGAAGCTCGACAAGCTCGTCGCACTCCTCGCGCGCCGCTACAGCCGTCCCGCCCGCGCCGCTCGCGTCACCGGCGCGAGCGCGGCGGGGCCAGAGTTCGCCCCCGCGAAGCCCGGTGTCGCCGTGAGCACGAAGACGATGCGTGCCGCGCTCGTGCAACTCCTGCACGACGGGACCCGCGCGCCGCTGCAGCTCCTCACGCGGCCCGTGCCCGCACAGCGCACGGTCGCGAACTTCGGCCCCGCGATCGTCGTCACGCGCGGCGTGAACACGTTGAAGCTCTACAACGGCCGCAGACTTGTGCGCACGTTCCACGTCGCGACCGGCCAGGCGGCCTACCCCACACCGGGAGGTGTCTGGCGGATCGTCGACAAGCAACGCAACCCGTGGTGGCGGCCGCCCACATCGGACTGGGCGCGCGGGCTCAAGCCGATCCCGCCGGGGCCCGGCAACCCGCTCGGCACGCGCTGGATGGGGCTCGACGCGTCAGGCGTGGGCATCCACGGCACGAACGCGCCCGCGTCGATCGGCTACAGCCTGTCGCACGGCTGTATTCGCATGCAGGTTCCCGAGGCGGAGTGGCTGTTCCAGCACGTCCAGCTCGGAACGCCCGTCGTGATCCTCTGAATTGTTAGCCCTCTTTTGGCAGGTTCACGCCGAGGTACGTCAGGAGCACGATCACGCCTGCGAGCGCGACCAGCCCGCCGATGATCAGGCGCGGGTGCCCCGACTCGCGCACGGTGACGGCGAAGGCGCGGCCGAGCAGGATGAAGACGGCGCCGACGAGGCCCGCACCGACGACAAACGCGGGCAGCCAGAGCACGAGATGCTCCCAGCGGGTGGCGGCGAGGACGTTCATTACCATGGGATCGTGCCTGAATCGCTCCCCTCGCCCGACGCGAACTACAGCTCAGGGAGCGACTACATCGTCGAGTTCCTCGGTTACCGCTTCTCCTTCGGGGCCGCCGATTTCGAGGGGCGCGTGGTCGCAGCCGCGGTGAAGCTCGGTGTCGTCGAGACGCCTGCCCTGGACGAAGACGAGACGGAAGATCTCGTCACGCTCGCGGCGCAGGGTGTGATCGAAGAGCCCGCCTCGCGTCTCGGCCGCTATCTCGTGCGCAACTGGGAGCGCGTGTCGCTCGTCGACGGCGAGTCGCTTGTCTACTGGCTGCGCAAGCTGATCTTCCGCGGCGCATGGCTCGACCACCAGGTGAAACGCGGCGCGCTCGAGGTCGTCTGGGACGAGCCAGAGGCCGAGTTCGCCTACCAGCATCCGGGCGGTGGCGGTCGCCCGCTGCTCGAGCTCGCACCGGTGCCGTCGTGGCACGAGCTTCAGTACAAGCCGTAGCCGGCGCGGCGTACCTCGCCGCGCTGCTCGCGCTCGACCACGAGGCCTCCCATCCCGAGCAACTCGCCCTCGGTGCGCTGACGTGGGTGGTGCTCGCGGCGGTGCTGACCCGCGTGCCGGCGGAGCGACGTGCGCAGGCGCTTGGCGTCGTCGCCTTCGCGACGATCGGCGAGGTGACCGGCTCGCTGATCTGGGGTGTCTACACCTATCGCCTGCACAACCTGCCGTTGTTCGTGCCACCCGCGCACGGCCTCGTCTATCTGACCGGCCTCGCGCTCGCGACGGCGCTCGCGCGGCATGCGCGCACGCTGGTCACCGTGGCGGCAGCCGGCGCCGCCGCCTGGGGGCTCCTCGGACTGACCGTGCTGCCGCGGCGGGACGTTGCGGGCGCGCTGCTCGTGCCGATGCTCCTGCTCTTCCTCTGGCGCGGCCGCAACCGTGCGATCTACGCCGGCGTCTTCCTCGTCGTCGCGGCGCTGGAGCTGTACGGGACGGCCATCGGGACGTGGCGCTGGGCGCCGGAGCTACCCGGCCTCGGCATACCCGACGGCAACCCGCCGTCGGGTGTCGCCTCGGGCTACGTGTGGTTCGACGTGATGGCGATGCTCGTCGCGCCGTATCTCCTCATAATGGCCGCGCGCCGACGGGCAGTGGGTCGGTCGCACGTCGAGGATTTGTCGTCCAACAGTGCGACGAATCGCGTTGGGTTCTGACCATCGAAAGGGCGTCATGAAGCTTCTTCTCACTTCCGCCGGCATCAAGAACACGAGCATCCATGATGCGCTGGTCGATCTCCTCGGCAAGCCGATTGCCGAGTGCAGCGCCCTCTGCATTCCGACCGCGGCGTACGGGCACCCTTTGACTCCTACCGTCGCCTGGCGGTTCATCAGCGGACAACAACCCAACACACCGATGTGCGAACTGGGTTGGAAGTCCCTGGGCGTGCTGGAGCTCGCCGCACTGCCCAGCATCGATCAAAAGCAATGGGTCCCCTTGGTCCAGAAGACCGACGTCCTGCTGGTCTCAGGCGGCGACGCCCTGTATCTGGCCTACTGGATGCAGCAGTCCGGGCTGGCGGACCTCTTGCCGTCGCTGGACGAGACGGTTTGGGCGGGACTGAGCGCCGGGAGCATGGTGATGACCCCGAGGATCGGGGAGGACTTTGTCTTCTGGAGGCCGCCCGCAGGCGGTGACAAAGCGCTGGGAATCGTCGATTTTTCGATCTTTCCGCACGTCGATCACGAGGACCTGCCGGAGAACACCATGGCCAACGCAGAAAAATGGGCCGCCGAGATCGCGGGCCCGGCGTATGCGATTGACGATCAGACCGCCATCAAAGTGACCGACGGCACCGTCGAAGTCGTCTCCGAGGGGCACTGGAAACTGTTTACCCCTTGAGGCCGACGGGCCTGACCTCCGAGGATTTCGACGACGGTATCGTCTCGACGATCGACAGGCCTCGAACCATGGAGCGGCAGCGTTGAAGTTCCTTCTCACCTCCGGCGGCGTCAAGAACGCGAGCATCCACGACGCGCTGGTCGAACTCCTGGGCAAACCGATTTCCGAGTGCAGCGCCCTCTGCATTCCCACGGCGTTGTACGGGCACCCTATGGCCGGTCCTCGCCAGGCGTGGCGGTTCATCAGCGCGCAAGAACCTCGCTCTCCCATGGTTGGACTGGGTTGGAAGTCCTTGGGCGTGCTGGAGCTCACTGCGCTCCCCAGCCTCGAGGAGGAGCGTTGGGTCCCGTTGGTCCGAGAGACGGACATCCTGCTGGTCGACGGCGGCGATGCCGCCTACTTGTGCCATTGGATGCGAACGTCCGGCCTCGCAGACCTCCTGCCGTCGCTGCGTGAGACGGTCTGGGTGGGCGTGAGCGCAGGGAGCATGGTGATGACCCCTCGCGTCGGGGCCGACTTCGTCACCTGGCATTCGCCGGCCGGCGACAGAACGCTCGTCGTGGTCGATTTCTCGATCTTCCCGCACCTCGAAAACCCGGACCTGCCGGACAACACCATGGCCGCCGCAGAACGCTGGGCTGCCGAGTTGTCGGGGCCTGCGTATGCGATCGACGACGAGACCGCCATCAAGGTGGTCGACGGCAGCGTCGAAGTCATCTCCGAGGGGAACTGGAAGCTGTTCACCCCCTGAGACCGTGAGGTTCGTAGGCTCGACGCGACGCGGCGACTCAGCGGTCGAGCTTGCCGAACTCGACGTGCAGGCGAGCAGCCTCCGCCGAGCACCACTCCCGCGTGAGCGCGGCGCCGAGCCCGACCGACGCAACGTCGGCCAGCCGCAAACCGAGCCGGCGGCAGAGCAGCGTGAACCCACGCGGCGCAGCGTCGGTGTGTGCGACGAACAGCACGCCTTTGCCGAGTCCTGTCAGCTCGAGCAGGTAATACGAGCGGAGCCCGCGCTCGCGATCGAGCGGCGAGGGCAGCGGCATGACGCGCGCGTCCTGCACGCAGTACGGGAACCGGCCTTCGCTGAGCACCGACTTGAGCGCGGCGGCGACGCGTTCCGCCGGCTCGCGCAGATCCCAGCCGCGGCCAACGACCTCGATGCGATCGCCGTCCGCGAGATAGATGGCGCCCACCTCGCACGCGAGCGCCTCTGCGGCGACCAGTGCCAGGGCGCGCATCGTCTCCTCGACCGTGCCTACAGGGATCGCGACCGCCGCCCGCACCACGTCGAGCTCCTCGAGCTCGTCCGCCAGCGCCTTCGCCGGAGTGACCGACTCGACCGCATCCGCCGCGAGAGTCGCGGCGGTCCGGAGCGCATCGTCGGTTGCCGTGCCGAGCGCTTCGCCCTCTCCGCCGAACACGACGACCACATCGGTTGTGACGGGAACGAACGCAGCGGCGTGTGCGTAGTACGGCCCGAACACGAGCTCCTTGCCGCCGTGCGCGAGGCGCACCGGCCTGCGAGTCGTCAGTGCGTCGGCAAGCGAATCTTCCTCGTCGGTCGTAACCTCGATCAACCCGGCCCAACCCGAACCGCGACCGCTCCCACCGAAATGCACGAAGCGGTTGCCGGAGACCCGCCGCAGCACGAAGAGATCGCTCGCGCCGACTGACGCAGCCGCCGCGTCAGACCGAGGGGCGGTGGTGGACATCGCCCGCATTATCGGCCACCCGTCGGCCGGTTGCGTCAGAAGAGGGTGCTCGGATCGGGCGTCGCACCCAAGTGCGTGCGCCCGAGCTCCGTGATCATGCGGCCGCGCGGCGTGCGCTGAAGGAAGCCCAGCTGCAGCAGGTACGGCTCGTAGACGTCCTCGATCGTCTCCTGCTCCTCCCCGAGGGAGACCGCCAGCGTCGACAGCCCGACCGGGCCGCCGCCGAACTTGTCGACGACGCAACGCAGGAGCGCACGGTCGAAGCGCTCGAGCCCCACGCTGTCGACCTCGAGCAGCGTGAGCGCCTCTTCTGCGATCGCCGTCGTGACGACGCCTTCGTGTCGCACCTCGGCCACGTCGCGGACACGACGCAGGATTCGGTTTGCGATGCGCGGCGTCCCGCGCGAACGGCCGGCGACGAGTTGCGCAGCGTCCTCGTCGATCTCGACGCCGAGGATGCTCGCGGAGCGCCTGACGATCTGTGCGAGCTCGACTGCGTCGTAGTGGTCGAGGCGGAAGGTGAGCCCGAAGCGGTCGCGCAACGGCGTCGTCAGCAGACCGGTGCGCGTCGTCGCACCGATCAGCGTGAACGGCGGCAGGTCGAGCGTCAGCGTGCGCGCAGCCGGCCCCTGGCCGACGATGATGTCGAGCCGGAAGTCTTCGAGCGCCGGGTAGAGGATCTCCTCGGCGGCGCGGTTCAGGCGGTGGATCTCGTCGACGAAGAGCACGTCGCGCGGCTCGAGCGTTGTCAGGATCGCGGCGATGTCGCCCTTGCGCTCGAGCGCGGGGCCCGCCACCTGGCGGATGCCGACGCCCAGCTCGTTGCGGACGATCTGCGCGAGTGAGGTCTTGCCGAGTCCCGGAGGGCCCGCGAGCAGCACGTGGTCGAGCGCTTCTCCGCGCGCCTTCGCGGCTTCGAGCGCGATCGCGAGCTGCTCCTTGACGCGCTCCTGCCCGACGAAGTCGCTGAGCGTGCGCGGCCGAAGCGTGCGCTCGAGCTCCTCTTCCGCATCGGCCAGCACAGGCGCGAGAAATTGGCTCATCTGTTGCCGCCTCTGTCAAGCCGACGGCTCATGCCGCAGCCCTCAGCGCGTGACGGACCTGCTCCTCGATCGGGAGCCCCGAGTCGATATCGGCGAGTGCGCGCTCGGCGTCGATGAGCGACCAGCCGAGCTCGACCAGCGCGTCGCGCGCCGTCAGGTCACCGCTGTCCGGGTCGCCGCTGTCGAGCCCGACGAGCTTCGCCTTCAGCTCCAGGACGACCCGCTGCGCGGTCTTCAGACCGATGCCGGGGATCGCCTGGAAGCGTTTCACGTCGTCGCGCGCGATCGCCCGGCGCAATTCGGCCGGCGTCGAGCCGGAGACGATCGCGAGTGCGACCTTCGGGCCAACGCCGGAGACGCTGAGCAGCATCTCGAACAACTCGCGCTCGTCCGCGGTCGCGAAGCCGTACAGCTGCAACGCGTCTTCGCGCACAACCGTGTGCACCTCGATCGTCACCTCACGATCTTCAGAAACACCTCCGCCCAGGCGGTGTACGGACGGCGTTGCGTTGACGAGGTAGCCGACGCCGTTGACGTCGACGATCAGTCCTGTGCCGGCCCGCCCCGAGACGCGGCCGCGCAAGCGGGCGATCACGATGCGACCAGCTTCATCAGCGGCGGCGCGAGCGCATGGCAGATCGCGACCGCGAGCGCGTCCGCGGCGTGGTTCGGCGTCGGCACCTCGTCGAGCGCGAGGATCGCCTTCACCATTTTCCCGACCTGCTCCTTGTCGGCCCGGCCGTAGCCGCAGACCGCCTGCTTGACCGTCGACGGTGAGTACTCAGTGCACGCGACGCCGACGGACGCTGCGGCGACGAGCACGGCTCCCCGGGCTTGTCCGACGGAGAGTGCGATGCGGGCGTCTGCGCCGACGTACGACTCCTCCATGGCGACGGCATCCGGGCCGTGCTGGGCGATCAGCTCCTGCACGCCCGTGAAGATCGTGAGCAGTCGAGCCTCCGGACGCTCTTTGGCCGACGTTCGCCACCACCCGTGGCACGTGGCCCTGAGGCGCCCTCCGCTTTCTTGGACGATTCCGTACCCGCATGCAGCCGTCCCCGGGTCGATACCTAGAACCTTCACGAGAACACGTTAGGCGTGCCTCCGGACGTTCCTGGTGTGTGACACCTGTCGGCGCGGGCTTTAACCCGCCACCGCCTCCAAAACGCGCTCTGGAATGTCGAAATTCGCATAAACGTCTTGCACGTCGTCGTTGTCCTCGAGCGCGTCGATCAGGCGCATCACCTGGCGCGCTTTCGCCTCATCCTCGACGGCGACGGTCGTCTTCGGGACGAGCATCAGCTCCGCCGAGTCGACGGTGAAGCCGGCGGCTTCGATCGCCTCCCGCACCGCGGTCAGTGACTCGGGTGCGGAGGTGACCTGGAAGACGTCGCCGTCCTGCTCGATGTCGTCCGCGCCACCGTCGGCCGCGACGAGCAGTAGCTCCTCCTCGTCCACGCCCTCGGCCGGCACGACGACCACGCCGCGGCGGTCGAACTGCCACGCCACGGCGCCCGTCGCGCCAAGGTTGCCGCCGTGCTTCGAGAACATGTGCCGCACGTCGGCGGCGGTGCGGTTGCGGTTGTCCGTGAGCGCCTCGACGATCACCGCGACGCCTTCGGGGCCGTAGCCCTCGTAGACGATCGTCTCGAACGCGTCGGCGTCTGCATCGGCCCCCGAGCCCTTCGCGATCGCGCGGTCGATGTTGTCCTTCGGCATCGAGTACGACTTCGCCTTCTCGATCGCGTTCTGGAGCGAAAGGTTGTTCGAGGGGTCGCCGCCGCCCTCCTTCGCCGCGACGATGATCGCGCGCGAGAGCTTCGAGAAGAGCTTGCCGCGCTTGGCATCCGCGGCGCCCTTCTTGTGCTTGATCGACGACCACTTGCTATGCCCGGACACCCTGCTCCTCCCTGACGAGATCCAAGAACTGTTCGTGTAGCCGAGTGTCGTCGGTCAGCTCCGGATGAAACGCGGCGACGAGGAAGCGTCCCTCGCGGGCGAGCACCGGGCGGCCGTCCACCTCGGCGAGCACCTCCACCCCAGGCCCGACCTCCTCGATCCACGGCGCGCGAATGAACACCGCGCGCACCGGTGAGTCGATCCCGGTGACATCGAGGTCGGTCTCGAACGACGCGACCTGCCGCCCGAAGGCGTTGCGCCGCACTGACACGTCAACCAGCTCGAGATGGTTGCGGTCGAGCACGATCATCCCGGCGCAGGTGCCGAAAACCGGCCCCGCGAACTCGGCGAGCGCCGTATCGAGGCCGTACAGCCGCATCAGGCGCATGAACGTCGTCGATTCGCCGCCGGGAATCACGAGCCCGTCCAGCCCCTCCAGCTGTTCGGGCTTGCGAACTTCGGCCACGTCGACGTCGAGCCGCCGCAGCATCTGCGCATGCTCACGAAAGTTCCCCTGCACGGCGAGAACGCCGATCTGAAGCGGTTTCACGCTCTAAATGGTATCCGGCTGGGCCTTGACGTACGCCAGCCCGGCGCGGCCGGCCCGGCCCTCGTGCACGAGCCGCTCCAGATGAGCGAGGGACTCGGCTGTGGCGAATCTCCGCAGGGTCGGCGGGAGATCGCCCGGAAAGAGCGCCAGCGAGACGTCATAGCCGGACAGCGGCTCTCCGTCGAGCGCTTGCTGGGCGTACGAGAGCCGTTCGATGTGATGGCTGCGGATCTCGCGGGCGCGCCCGGCAGGGTCGCGGACGGCGGCGCGGTGCCCGGTGTAGGCGACGCGCGGCGCGAGTTGCTCGATCCGGTCGAGGGTCTCGAGGTAGTCGCCGAGCGGATCCGGGCGCGAGTTCGGATAGAGGCCGATCGCCGGCGTGATCCCGCCGAGGATCGTGTCGCCCGCGATCATCACGCCGTCGCGCAGGAGGACGATGTGGCCGTCGGCGTGGCCGCGCAGCACCTCGACGCGCCAGCCGTCGACCTCGTCCCCCGCATCGAGCAACTCCGGCCCCTCGACCCAGTGCACGGACGCCATCAGCCGCTCGGACTCACGCGCGATGCCCTCGATCGTCAGGCCCGGCATGCCGTGCGACGACCAGTACGCAACGAACCTCTCGGTGTCGCGGTGGCCCCAGGCGGCGACGCACTGGTCGTAGTCCTCGCGCCCCTGCAGCACCGGTGCGCCGGTGAGCTCCTGGATGTCGCGCGCGCCGCCGACGTGGTCGGGATGCATGTGCGTGACGACGATCTGCTCGATCGGGGCGTCGAGCTCGTCGAGCACCGGGCGCCACTGCGCCTCCGGATCCGCAGAACCGAGCCCGGTGTCCACGAGGATCCAGCCGCCACCCGAGGAGCGCAGGAGATAGCAGTGCACGTGGTCGATCCCAAACGGGAGCGCGAATGTGATCCGACGCACTCCCTTCTCGACAACCTCCACGCATGAGAAGGTATCGCCCGCGATGGCCCCTTTGCTCGAACTGAAGGACGTCTGTGCGCGCTACGGCCCGGTCGCAGCGCTGCACGGCGTGTCGCTCAGCGTGGACGAGGGAGAGATCGTCGCGATCCTCGGGGCGAACGGCGCGGGCAAGACGACGACGTTGCGCGCGGTCTCGGGAACGGTGCGGCGCGACGGCGACGTGGTCTTCGCCGGCAAGCGGCTCGGACGCACCGGGCCGGAAGGAACCGCGCGCGCCGGGATCGCCCACGTGCCCGAAGGGCGCGGGATCTTTGCCGAGCTCACCGTGTGGGAGAACCTCCGCATGGGCGCGTACATGCGCCGCGGACGCCCCGACTTCTCAACCGTGCTCGAGTATTTCCCGTGGCTCGACGCGCGGCGCAACCAGCAGGCCGGAACGTTGTCGGGCGGCGAGCAGCAGATGCTCGCGCTTGCGCGCGCCTTCCTGCAGCGACCGCGCCTATTGATGCTCGACGAGCCGTCGCTTGGGCTCGCGCCGCTCGTCACACGCGAGGTCTTCCGCGTCGTCAGCGACCTCAACCACAAGGAGGGGCTCGCCGTGCTCGTCGTCGAGCAAAACGCCGCGATCGCGCTCGGCGCAGCGCAGCGCGCCTACGTCCTCGAGACCGGCAACGTGGCGATCTCGGGGACCGCCGAGCAACTGAAGTCCGACGACGCCGTGCGCTCGGCGTACCTGGGGTATTAGAGGGAAGCGACAGATGCAGCAGTTCCTCCAGGCACTCATGGCCGGGCTCGCCGACGGCGCGATCTTCGCGTCGCTCGCGCTTGCGCTCGTCCTGATCTACAAGGCGACCGAGGTGATCAACTTCGCACAGGGCGAGATGGCGATGTTCACCACGTACATCGCCTACGCGCTGCTGACGCACCCGCACTTCGGCCACACGCTTTCGTACTGGCCGGCGTTCTTCGTGACGCTCGCGATCGCGTTCGTGTTCGGCGTCGGCCTGCAGCGTGTGGTGATCAAGCCTTTCGAGAAAGCGAGTGTGCTGACGGTCGTGATGGCGACGATCGCGCTGCTCGTGATCCTCAACGGGCTCGCCGCGTGGATCTGGTCACCGGAGTTGAAGTTCTTCCCGAGTCCGTTCCCGACGAGCACGTGGGTGATCGGCGACGTGCACATCTCGAAGCAGGACACCGGAACGTTCGGCGTGACGCTCGGCTGCGTGTTCGTGCTCTGGCTCTTCTTCCGCTTCACGAAGCTCGGGCTCGCGATGCGCGCGGGCGCAGTGAACCCGGGCGCGGCGCGGCTGCTCGGCGTTCGCACGTCGTGGCTGCTCGCACTCGGTTGGGGCTTCGCAGCGGTGCTCGGCGCCGTCAGCGGGATGATGAGCGCGCCGACGAACTTCCTCTCGCCGAGCATGATGCAGGCCGTTCTGATCTTCGCCTTCGCCAGTGCGGTCCTCGGTGGGCTCGAGAGCCCGGTCGGCGCGGTGGCGGGAGGGCTCGGGCTCGGCGTCCTGCTGAGCATGCTCGGGACGTACGTGCATCCCGTAACGCCGGAACTGCGGCTGCCGGTGGCGCTCTTGATCCTGCTCGTCGTGCTGCTGATCAAGCCCGCCGGCCTCTTCGGGCGCGTGGTGGTGCGCCGGGTATGAAGCCGCGCCTCGGCTACCTCGGATTCCTCGTCCTCGTGGCAGCGGTCGTGATCGCGCCGCTGCTCTCGAGCAGCTACCGGACGTTCCAGCTCGCGTTCGTCGGCATCTACCTGATCGCGCTGCTCGGGCTGAACATCCTCACCGGGCTCACCGGCCAGATCTCACTCGGCCACGGCGCATTCATGGGGGTCGGCGCCTACACGACGACGATCCTCGTGGTCGACCACGGCTGGAACAACCTGTTGACGCTCCCGGTCGCAGGGATCATCACCGGCCTCGCGGGACTCGCGTTTGGACTGCCGGCCACCCGCTTCACCGGCCCGTATCTCGCGCTCGCAACGTTCGCGATCCCCCTCTCTTTCATCGGCCTCCTCAAGCGGTTTCCACACTTCACCGGTGGCACGCTCGGCAAGCAACTGCCACCCGTGCACTCGCAGTTTGGTTTCCACACGAACCCCTCGGTATGGATCTACTGGATTTCGTGGATCGTCGCGCTCGTGCTGTTCGCCGTCGCGTGGTTGAGCACGCGAGGACGCTTCGGCCGGGCGCTCCGCTCGGTGCGGGACAGCGAGATCGCGGCCACCGCCAGCGGCGTCTCGACCGCCGGTGTGAAGACGGTCGCCTTCGGCATCTCGGCGTTCTACTGCGGCGTCGCGGGCGGTCTCTTCGCGATCGCCGTGACGTACGTGAACCCGGACACCTTCCCGATCGACCTCTCGATCCTCCTGCTCGTCGGCGTCGTCCTCGGCGGCGCCGGCTCACTGGGCGGAATGGTCTTCGGCGCGCTCTTCGTCGAGTTCATCCGCATTACCTGGGGGCCGGCGCTGCTCGACCTGTTCAGCCAAATCCACCACATCAACACGCGAGCTCCCGGATCCTCCCTCGTCGTCTACGGCGTCGTGCTGCTCCTCGTGCTCTACGTCGCCCCCGCAGGGGCCGCCGGTCTCGTGCGGCGCCTCGTCACGGGCAAGGCCGCGGTCGCCGCCTGGGCGAAGCAGAACCAGGCGCCCGCCGAAGAGCAGGCCTGACGGCTTCTCTTTCGCTGCGCACCCTCGTATAGTCGGCCGAGACCACCCCCCAGGTCACCCCCAAAGGAGACAGAAGCGCATGAAGAGAACGTGCTTGCTCCTCGCCGCGGCAGTGCTTGCCTCGGCCGCCGTTGTCGTGACGGCCGGCGCCACATCGCAGGCAACGCCTGGCGTGACTGCCAAGTCGATCCTGCTCGAGGGCACCTTCCCGCTGAGCGGTCCCGCGTCGGGTTACGCGCCGATCCCGGTCGGCATGAAGGCGTACTTCGATTACGTGAACTCGAAGGGCGGAGTCAACGGTCGCAAGATCGACTTCCGCTACGACGACGACCAGTACAACCCGGCGATGACTGTCCAGCTCACGCACAAGTACGTCGAGCAGGACCACGCGTTTGCCCTGGTCGGAGGCCTCGGCACCGAGACCCAGACGGCGGTGCGGACATATCTGAACGACAACAAGGTGCCGCAGCTCTTCGTCTCGACCGGCGCGACGACGTTCGATCGTGACTGGTCGCAGTTCCCGTGGACGCTCGGCTGGCAGCCTGACTACGAGGCTGAGGGCGCCATCTACGGGAAGTACATCGCCAAGAACTTCCCGAATGCGAAGCTCGGCATCCTCTACCAGCACGACGACTACGGCGGTGACTATCTGCGCGGCCTGAACGCGGGCCTTACCCAGCAGCACGCGCCCCAGATCGTCGATTCGGAGCCCTACGACCTCGGGCTCACACCGCCCGCGACTCAGGTGGCAAAGCTGAAGGCGTCCGGCGCCGACACGTTCGTGATCTTCGCGACGCCGACTCCGACGATTCAGGCGTACGTCATCGCGACGAAGCTCGGCTGGACGCCGGCGCACGTGATCACGAACTCCGTCTCCGCGACCGACGCGTTCCTGACGCTCGCGTCCAAGAGCGGTTCGACGATCACAAACGGCACGCTCACCGTGGGCTACCTGCTCGATCCGGCGAACCCGATCTACAACAAGCAGCCGGGCATGAAGCTCTACCGGTCGATCATGGCGAAGTTCGCTCCCAAGGCGAATGCCAACGACGGCCTCAATCTCTACGGCGTCGCCAAGGCGTGGACCATCGTGCAGACGCTGCAGGCCGCGGGCAAGAACCTCACCCGCGCCGGTCTGATGAAGGCGGCACGGAACATGGCCTACACGACGACGTTGAAGAAGGCGAGCCCGTTCACGTTGCCGGGCGTCGACATCCGGACGAAGGGGTCGTACCAGTACCCGATCTCGCAGGTGAACCTCGTCCAGTACTCGAACAACGTGTTCCAGCCGCTGGGCAAGCTGATCAACGGCCGCGGCGCCTGACGCGACCTTCTTGACGTGACGAGGAGGGCCGGCCTACGCCGGCCCTTTTCGTTGCGGCAAGATGCGGCTATGCCAGAAGCCGTGATCGTCTCAACTGCGCGCACGCCGATCGGCCGTGCCGCCAAGGGCTCGCTCGTCGATGCCCGTCCCGATGACCTCGCCGCGTTCGCGATCGCCTCGGCACTCGACAAGGTGCCCGAGCTCCCGCGCGAGGAGATCGTCGACGTGATGATCGGCTGCGGGTTCCCGCAGGAGAAGCAGGGCATGAACCTCGGCCGGCGGGCGGCGCTGCTGGCGGAGTTGCCCGTGAGCGTGCCCGGCACGACGGTCAACCGCTTCTGCGCGTCATCGTTGCAGACGATCCGCATGGCGTTCCACGCGATCCGCGCGGGCGAGGGCGAAGCGTTCGTCGCCGGAGGCGTCGAGTCGATCTCGCAAGTGAACGGCTATCCGAAGAGCGACGAGGAGCTCCACCCCGCGCTCTTCGGCGACAACGCTCCGATCGCGAACGTCTACATCCCCATGGGCCTGACGGCGGAGAACGTCGCCGAGCAGTGGGACGTCTCTCGCGAGGACATGGATCTGTTCGCGCAGCAGTCGCAAGAGCGCGCGGTCGCGGCGCAGGACTCCGGGTTCTTCGCGCGTGAGATCTCTGCCTGGAACGGCGTGGTGGTCGACGATGGCCCGCGCCGCTCGTCGACCCTCGAAAAGCTGCAGTCGCTCGAGCCGGCATTCAAGCCGGGCGGGCGCGTCACCGCCGGGAACGCGTGCCCGCTGAACGACGGCGGCGCCGCGGTGGTCGTGATGTCGGCCGACCGCGCGCGCGAGCTCGGGATCACGCCGCGGGCGCGGATCATCGCGTCGAGCGTTTCCGGCGTCGCGCCGGAGATCATGGGTGTCGGCCCGATCGAAGCAGTGCGCAAGGTGCTCGCCCAGGCCGGCATGACGATCGACGACGTCGACGTGATGGAGCTGAACGAGGCGTTCGCCGCGCAGGTGATCGCGGTATGCCGTGACCTCGGCGTCGATCCGTTCAGCGACAAGCTCAACCCGCATGGCGGAGCGATCGCGCTCGGACATCCCTACGGCATGACCGGCGCGCGCATCATGGGCACGCTGCTCAACGACCTCGAGACGATGGACCGCACGATCGGGCTCGAGACGATGTGCGTCGGCGGCGGCCAGGGAATGGCCATGCTCGTCGAGCGAATCGCCTGAACGCGCTAGCGCTCCTCCTCGCGCTCGGCTCGTCCCTCGTCTGGGGCACGGCCGACTTCGCCGGCGGGTCGCTGACGAGGCGGCTGCCGACGTTCGCGGTCACGGTCGTCTCGCAGGCAGCGGGGTTCGTCGCGCTGCTCGCGGTCGTTGCGGTGCGCGGAGAGATCGGCTGGCGCTCGTTCGGGCTCGGGCTGCTTGCGGGCCTCGGCGGCGGAGTCGGGCTCGCCGCGTTCTACCGCGCACTCTCATTGGGAACGATGAGCGTCGTCTCGCCGATCGCGGCGTGCGGCGCGCTCGTCCCGTTCGCGCTCTCGCTGGCGACGGGCGAGCGGCCGTCGACGATCGCACTCGTCGGCGCGGCTGCCGCGCTCGGCGGAGCAGTGCTGGCGTCACTCGACGAGCGGCGCGGCGACTCACCAGAGCGAGCACGCGCCGTCGTGCTGGCGGTCGTCGCAGCGGGCGCGCTCGGACTCTTCGTCTACTTCCTTGGCCTCGGGAGCCGCGAGGGCGATCCGCTCTCGACGCTCACGGGCGCACGCGTCGCGTCGCTCGGCCTGCTGCTGGCGGTCGCGGGTGTGCGCCGTTCGACCCTGCGCCTGCCCCGCAACGCAATCGGAGCGGTCGCGGCGGTCGGCCTGGCGGACATCGCCGCCAACGGGTTGTTCGCGTACGCGACGAACCACGGCCTGCTCGCCCTCGTCGCGGTCCTCGGGTCGCTGTATCCCGTCGTCACCGTCCTCCTCGCCCATGTCCTCCTCGGCGAACGACTGACGCGAGCGCAGCAAGTGGGCATCGCCGTCGCCCTCGCCGGGGTGTGCGCCATCGCCGCGAGCTAGCCCCTCAGCGCATAGGCACTTCACCGTGGTCTGACCACGAGACGTGTCCCGCCCAGACCCGCCGAATCCGGCTCTGATCTGGCTCCGCTGCTGGAAGAGCGACCCCACTGTGGAACGTTCGTCACCGTTCTGTGACCCTGGTCTGACCATGTGACAAGGCTCGGAACGCCCTGACCGTTCGGGCCAACTGTGGAACGTTTGTTGCACTTCTGTCACGTCGTTTGGCGACGAGACGTGGCTCGGGACGGCTTGTCCCGCACGGACACGTCAGGCTTGTTCGTCGAGCCACGCTTTCAGCTCGGACCAGAGGTGCTCCATCGTGGTCGTGCGCGCGGGGTGCAGCGGGTCGTACGGGATGTAGTTGACCGTGCGCACGATCCAACCCGTCTCGCCACGGTCTTCGGAAGCAAGGTCGAGAACGTTGATGCATGCGGGCGCCTGTTCGAAGTTGCCGAAGTACGTGCGGCCGCCGGCGAGCGCATGTGAGACGAGAATCCGGTTCACGCCGCCGTGGAAGACCGCGAGCGCGGTCTCCCATTCTTCCTCCAGCAGGCGGTCGAAGGCCGGCAGCACGCGGTCGAGTGCCTCGCCGAGGGACTCGCCGCCGAGGAAGCGCGCCTCCTCGTCGCGGATCTGCAGCGAGCCGACGAAGACCTGCTCGAGCTCCTCCGGCGGGATCGCATCGAGTCGCCCGCCGCGCCACTCGTCGAACTCCGGCCACGGCTGCGGCTCGATCCCCGGCGCGACCACGGAGGCGGTCTCGACGGTCCGCGGCAGCGAGCTCGTCACGACGAGATCGAAGTTCGCGTCCTCGAGCGCGCGGTGCGCCGCCGCAGCCTGTTCGAGGCCGCGCTCGGTCAGTCGCACGACCTCCGGGTTGCGCTCGCCGACGTACGAGACCTCGGCATGCCGCATCAGGTAGAGACGCCTGCGCAAGGTGCGTAGCATCGCAGTCGTGGAGGCGAAGGCACCGCTGCTGATCCTCGAGAACGTCGAGGCGTTCCTCGATGCGCAGCATCTGGGCTCCGGGCCGATCGCCGCGACCCGGATCGGAGACGGCGGCGGCTCCAACTTCACGTTCCTGATCGAGCGCAGCGGCGAGCGCTTCGTGCTCCGCCGCCCGCCCCGGCCCCCGCTACCGCCGTCGGCACACGACATGGTTCGCGAGGCAAGCCTGCAGAACGCGATCCGCGCCGCGGGCTTCGGCCGGCTCGCGGAGATCGTTGCCGTCTGCGACGACGAGAGCGTGATCGGCGTGCCGTTCTACGTCATGCGTTTTCTCGAGGGACACGTGATCACGCAGGAGCTGCCGCCCGGTCTGGAGTCGGAGGACGCCCGCTTCACGCTCGGCCTGGACCTCGTCGACACGCTCGTCGAGATCCACGCCGCGCAAGGGCACGAGCTCGAGCCGTTCGCGCGCCCCGGCAGCTACCTCGACCGGCAGGTGAAGCGCTTCGCGCAACTGTGGGAGATCAACCAGACGCGCGAGATCGCCGCCGTCGAGGAGGTGGGCCGCTTCTTGACCGAGAACGTCCCGGACGCGCTGCCGCCGACCGTCGTGCACGGCGATTACCGCCTCGGGAACATGATGGTCGCGTTCGACGACCCGACGCGGATCGTCGCGGTGCTCGACTGGGAGATGGGCGCGATCGGCGACCCGCGCGCCGACGTCGGCTACCTGCTCGCCACCTACAGCGAGCCGAACGGCCGCGTGAGCGCGCTCGGGTCGTCACCGGTGACGGCCGAGCCCGGCTTCCCATCGCGCGCGCAGCTTGTCGGGCGCTACGTCGAGCGCAGCGGCCGCGAGGTCGAACCGCTCGCGTGGTTCGAAGCGCTCGCGCTCTGGAAAGCCGCTGTGTTCTGCGAGGCGATCTACGGCCGGTTCATCCGCGGTGAGCTAGGCAGCGAAGACACGCGCGCAGCGATCTTCGAGATCGGCGTGCCGCTGCTCGCCGAGACGGCGCTCGAGACGATCAGCACGTAACAGACTGTTACAGCACGGGCCTGACCGGCCCCTGGGTCGCCTCTGGTTCGTAACAGACTGTTACTAAGCGGCGGCTTCCGCGACGCCGCGGAGCGTCGCGGCGTCGCGCGTCGAGACGAGCAGCGTCGTCGCGCCGCTCTCGCGCCACGCGGCCAGACGGTCGCGGATCCGCGCGACCGAACCGACGAGCGCGACCTCGTCGACGAACGCGTCGGGCACCTTCGCGGCCGCTTCGCGCTGCTTCCCGTCCAGGAACAGGTCCTGGATCTCGCGCGCCTCCGCCTCGTAGCCGTACCGCGTGAAGAGATCGTTGTAGAAGTTCTTCCCGCGCGCGCCCATGCCGCCGATATAGAACGAGTAGTACTCCTTGAGCATGGTGCGCGCCGACTCCACGTCGTCCGTGACGATCGCCGGGGCAGCCGCCGCAACATCAAATCCTGCGCGCGCCCGGTCGACCGGGAACACCGTGCGCGCCTTCTCCGGCGACCAGAAGATCGGCAGCCAGCCGTCTGCGATCTCGAACGTCTGCTCGACCGCCTTCGGCCCGATCGCGGCAAGGTAGATCGGTAGGTCCGAGCGCAACGGCCGCGCCATCAGCTTCAGCGGTTTGCCGAGGCCCGTCCCGCCCTGCACCGGAATGTCGTAGTGCTCGCCGTGATGCTCGAGCCGCTCGCGCCGCAGGATCGTGCGCACGATCTCGACGTACTCGCGCGTCTTCCCAAGCGGCTTCCCCCACTCCTGCCCGTGCCAGCCCTCGACGACCTGCGGGCCGGAGGTGCCGAGCCCCATCAGGAAGCGGCCGCCCGAGAGCATGTCGAGCGTGACCGCCGTCATCGCCGCGTTCGCAGGCGAGCGCCCCGGCAACTGCATGATCGCCGTGCCGAGCTTGAGTGTCGTCGTCTGCGCGCCGAGCCAGGCGAGCGGCGTGATCGCATCGACGCCCCACGCCTCCGCTGCCCACGCCGAGTCGTACCCCAGGCCCTCCGCCTCGCGCGCGAGCTCGAGCAGCTCCAGAGGGTTCGTGCCCGGCTGCGCGTAGCCCATGTAGAAGCCGAGCTTCATCAATGCGATGCTATGCCAATGCCGTCGACGACTTGGGCACCTCCGACCGAACGGCTCGAGCGGGTGCGCGCCTTCATGACGGAGCGCGTGCTCCCGAACGAGCGCGCGATCGAGAAGCAGGACGAAGCGGGCGAGCAGTTGCTCGCGCAGCTTCGCGACGAGGTGCGCGCGCTCGGACTGTGGGCGCCGCACGTCCCGCCGGATGCAGGCGGCACGGGCACGGGCTTCCTCGACTACGCCTACCTCAACGAGTCCATCGGCCGGTCGATGTTCGGCCAGCTCGTCTTCGGGTGCCAGGCGCCCGACGCCGGCAACGCGGAGATTCTCCACATGTTCGGCACCGACGAGCAGAAGGAGCGCTGGCTCCGTCCGCTCGTCGCCGGTCAGATCCGTTCGTTCTTCTCGATGACCGAGCCCGACGTGCCGGGCTCCGACCCGACGACGCTGCGCACGCGCGCGGTGCGCGACGGCAACGACTGGGTAATCGACGGCCACAAATGGTTCTCGTCCGGCGCCGAGGGCGCAGCCTTCGGAATCGTCATGGCGGTCACCGATCCGGATGCGAGCGCCCACGCGCGGGCAACGCAAATCATCGTCCCCGCCGACACGCCGGGCGTCGACATCGTCAAGCCGATTGTCGTGATGGGCCACGAGGGCAAGGGCTGGTCGACCCATTGCGAGGTGCGCTACACCGGCGTGCGCGTCCCGGTCTCGGCCGCCACACTCGGCGCCGAGGGCGCCGGCTTCCTGATCGCGCAGAAGCGCCTCGGCCCCGGTCGCATCCACCACGTCATGCGCTGGCTTGGGCAGATGCAGCGCGCGTTCGACCTGATGTGCGAGTACTCGTTACAGCGCGAGACGTCGACAGGCCCGCTCTCCGACAAGCAGACGATCCAGAACTGGATCGCCGACAGCTACGCCGAGATCCAAGCCTGCCGCTTCATGACACTCGACGCCGCGCACAAGATCGACGCCGGCGACGAAGCGCGCGTCGAGGTCTCGGCGATCAAGTTCTTCGCCGCGAAGGTCCTGAACGACGTGATCGACCGCGCCGTGCAGGTGCACGGCGCACGCGGCCTCACTGACGAGACGCCGCTCGCGAACATGCTGATGCAGGCGCGCGGTGGCCGCATCTACGACGGCCCGGACGAGGTGCACCGACAGGTCGTCGCGAAGCGGATCCTGAAGGCGTTTGCCAACGGCGACGGATGGCACTTCTCTTAGATGACGTCGCTCCAAGGAAAGCTGCTCATTTCATCGCCCAGCCTCCTCGACCCGAACTTCCGCAAGACGGTCATACTCGTTGCCCACCACGACGACGAGGGTGCGATGGGCCTCGTGCTGAGCAGGCCGTCCGAGGTTGCAGCCGCGGACGCCGTGCCACTTCTCGAGGGGCTGCCCGGGTCGGGCGACCCGGTGTTCTTCGGTGGGCCTGTCCAACCGGAGGCGTTCATGGTGCTCGCCGAGTTCGACGACGTCGAGGAGGCCGCCGCGCGAATCATGGAAGACCTCGGGTTCATGCCCGCCGACATCGAGCCGGACGACCTCTCGATCAAGCGCATGCGCCTGTTCGCCGGCTATTCGGGCTGGGGCGCCGGACAGCTCGAAGCCGAGCTCGAAGAACCGTCCTGGATCGTCGTCGACGCGGAGACCGACGACGCGTTCGCCGACGACCCGGACGAGCTGTGGCGCACGGTGCTGCACCGCAAGGGCGGCCCGTTCGCCCTGATGGAGAACATGCCGTTCGACCCGGAGCTGAATTGACGCTCACGAGCGCGGTCCCGATCGTGCCGAGCCGGGATCTCACGGAGACGCGCACGTTCTACGAGCGCCTCGGGTTCCGAATGATGGGCGGCGTGTACGACGGCTACATGCTCATGATCCGCGAGGCAGCCGAGATCCACTTCTTCCTCAAGCCCGGCGTCGATCCGCTGACGTCGGACTTCAGCTGTTATCTGCGCGTCGACTCCGCGGACGAGCTGTACGAGGAGTGGGCCGCCCTCCGAATTCCGCACGACGCGGCGACAGGAAGCCGCCTCCTCGCGCCGGTCGACACCGACTACGGCATGCGCGAGTTCGCGCTCGTCGATCTCAATGGGAACCTGCTTCGCATCGGCAGCGGCGGCTGACCGGTCAACTAGAGACCCATCAGGTCACGATCGGCGGCAACCCGACCGTCTCGCCCGCGTGACGCGCGCCGGGGACGTTCGCGAAGCGAAAGGGCGCCGGCTCGCGGCCGGGCTGCACGAACCAGCACTCCCCTGTGCCCTCGCTGTTCGCGGCGAGCCACATCGCCTCGGCGACATCCTCTGGCTGCAGCAGCGGGAAGCCCGCGTTCGCGAACAGCTCCCGCTGCCCATGCTGGTCGAGCATCGGCGTGTCGGCGATGCCGGGGCAAATCGCGTTCACCTTGATCGGCGCCACCACCGGCGCGATGCTGCGCACGAAGCCGACAACCGCATGCTTGGTCAGCGAGTAGATCGAGTCGAGCGGCATGCCGACCAGCCCGGCGAGCGAAGCAGTCGCGATGATCGTGCCGCCGTCCATCACCTGCGCGAGGCGCCGCACGCCGAAGACGACGCCGTCGACGTTCACGGCGACGGCGCGCCGGTAGTCCTCCGTGCTCAGCTTGGTGAGGTCGATCTCCGCGGTGAGGATCCCCGCGTTCAGGACGGCGAGGTCGACCGCCTCGACGCGCTCCCACGCAGCCGGGTCGCTGACGTCGAAGCCGTTGACGAGGTCGAGCGGCTCCACCTCGTAGCCCTCGCGCTCGAGGCGCGCACGCATTGCGCGGCCGAGCCCGCCCTCGCCGCCGGTGATGACCGCCTTCAACACAACGCCTCTCTCATGGTTCGAGCACCACCTTGCCGACGTGTCGGCGCGCCTCGATCAGTGCGTGCGCGCCGTCGGCTTCGCCGAGCGGGAACGTCGCACCGACGAGTGGGTCGATCTCGCCGCGCGCCCACATCGAGAGCAGCTCCTCTGCGCACTCCTTGACGAGCGCAGGGCGCAACTTCATCAGCCGACCGAGGTAGAAGCCCACGACTGCAGCGTTGCGGCCGACGAGCCATTGCACGCTCGGGTCCTGCCACAGCCCGCCTGCGAACCCGATCGCGACGATCGAGCCGAGCGGGTTGAGCATCGGCAGCGAACGCGTGAAGACATCGCCGCCGACGGGATCCATCACGACGTCGACGCGCAGCTCGTCGATCTCGTCGTAGCCGATCGCCTCGTCCGCGCCGACGTCGCGCGCGACGGCGCGCTTCTCGTCCGAGCTTGCTGTCGCGATCACGGTCGCGCCCACGTTTTTTGCGATCTGGATCGCCGCCGAGCCCACGCCGCCGGAGCCCGCGTGCACGAGGACGGTTGATGTATCGCTGATATGCGCCTGATGTATCAGCGGGATGTACGCGGTCAGGTACGTCGTGAGGAACGACGCACCCGCTGCGTACGACGCGTTGTCGGGCAGCGGGAACGTCCACTGCGGGTCGACCTCGACCCGCTCGGCATACCCGCCTGCCGAGCGCGGGAGACCGAGCACGGGGCTCCCGTCGAGGTCCCCGGCAACCTCGCTGCCAAGGACGTGCGGGAGCTCCGGCATCTGCGGGTACATCCCGCGGCGGATCAGGATGTCGGCGAAGTTGACGCCCGCCGCACGCACGTCGACGACATCGTCGCCTTCGGGCTCCGGGACGTCCTCCAGCGCGAGTGGACCTCCCACCTCGCGCAGGACGACGGCCCTCACCGGCGCATCCTCAACGCCCGGTCCAGTTGGCCTGCCGCTTCTCGAGGAACGCGGCGACGCCCTCCTGTCCGTCCTCGGAGTTGAGACACGCGGCGAACGCCTGCACCTCGCGTTCGTCGCTGCGCTCGTCGCGCGTGTCGTGGAGCAGCGCCTTGATCTGGCGAAGCGCGTGCGGGCTCTGCTTGTCGAGCGGCTCGACGTACTGCGCGATCCCTGCTTCGAGATCGTCGACCACGAACTCAACGAGGCCCCATGCCTCCGCGGTCTCCGCGGGGATGCGCTCGCCCGACATGATCAGCCAGGCCGCACGGTCGCGCGAGATCAGCCGCGGCGCACGCTGCGTGCCACCGCCGCCCGGCAACAAGCCGAGGTTCACCTCCGGGAAGCCGAGCTGCGCGTCGCGGGTCGCGATGCGGAAGTCGCACGCGAGGGCGATCTCGAGCCCGCCACCCAGGCAGTAGCCGTGGATGGCCGCGACGACGGGAACCGGCGCCGCTTCGATCAGATCGGCGACGGGCTGGATTCCGGCAGGGCGTTCACCCTCCGCCGCGCCGCCGACGAAGCCGGTGATGTCCGCACCCGCGGAGAACGCACGCTCACCCTTGCCGCGCAGCACGACGGCGTTCACGTCGGCCGACAGGTTCTCGAACGTGTTCCACAGGGTCTCGATGATTCCGCCGTTGACCGCGTTGACCGGTGGGTTGTCGAGCCAGACGGTCTCGATCATTTGGACGTCACCGTGGACGACGGCTGTGTCCCGAGAGGCTGGGTGGCGAACATCTCGCGCAGCTCCGTCTTGCGGAACTTGCCCACGCTCGTCTTCGGAATCTCGCCAATGAACTCGTACCGGTCGGGCAGCCACCATTTCGCGAAGTTCGGCTCGAGGAACGCGCGCAGGTCCTCGGCGGTCGCGGTCTGACCTTCGCGGAGCACGACCGCGGCGAGCGGCCGCTCGTCCCACTTCGCATCGGGGATCGCAATCACGGCCGCCTCGGCGATCGCCGGGTGCGCCATCAGCGCATTCTCCAGCTCGACCGACGAGATCCACTCGCCGCCGGACTTGATCACGTCCTTCGAGCGGTCCTTGATCATGATGAAGCCGCGCGGGTGCATCGAGACGACGTCGCCGGTCTTGAACCAGCCGTCATCGGTCCACCGCTCGGCTTGCTCAGGCGTGTCGTAGTACCCGGCAGCCACCCACGGGCCGCGCACTTCGAGCTCGCCCATCGACTCGCCGTCCCACGGAACCATGTTGCCTTCGACGTCGCGGTTGCGGAGCTCGACGAGCGGCAACGGCCGCCCCTGCATCGCGATGTAGTCGAACTGTGTGTCGGCATCCGCCTCCGCGAGCTCGCCCGGCAGCTGCGACGTCGACGCAACGGGCGACGTCTCCGTCATGCCCCACCCGTGCACCACGTCCAGCCCGTGGCGTTCCTTGAAGCCGGAGATCATCGAGCGCGGCGCGGCCGAACCGCCGACAAGCATGCCCTTCATGTGCGCGAGGTCCCACTTGTCCGGATTCGCATCGAGGAATCCGAGGATGCCCAGCCAGATCGTTGGGACACCGGCAGTCCACGTCACCTTCTCCTGGACGAAGTCGTCGAGCAGGCTCTCCGGATCGAGGTGCTGGCCTGGGTAAACGAGCTTTGCGCCGATCATCGACGCGAGATACGGGTAGCCCCACGCGTTCGCGTGGAACATCGGCACGACCGGCAGGATCGAGTCGGACTCCGAGACGCCGAGCCCCATCGGGTTGCCGGCGGCAACGCCGAGCGTATGCAGCATCGTCGAGCGGTGCGAGTAGAGAACGCCCTTGGGCATCCCGGTCGTGCCGCTCGTGTAACACATCGCTGCAGCCTCGTGCTCGTCGAGCTCAGGGTCGCACCAGTCATCTGCGTTCGCCGAAGCGAGCAGGTCCTCATACGAGTCCTCGACCACGAGCACATGCTCGATCGGCGTGCGATCGAGGAACTGCTCGAGCAGTGGCATCAGGCTGCGATCGACAATCACGGCCTTGTCGCCCGCGTGCGTCGCGATGTACGCGAGATCGCTCGGGTGGAGGCGCAGGTTCAGCGTGTGCAGGACGAAGCCGCCGCACGGAATGCCGAGGTACGCCTCGTGATGCTGGTAGTGGTTCCAGCACAGCGTCGCCACCCGGTCGCCGCGTTTCAGGCCGAGGTTCCGCAGCCCGACCGCGAGCGCGCGTGCGCGACGGCAGCTCTCCGCGTACGTCGTGCGGTGAAAGCTCTTGTCGGGGAGCCGCGTGACGATCTCCTTGTCGCCGTTGTACGACTCGGCGCGACGGAGCAGCGTCGGCAACGTCAGCTGGTAGTCCATCATCAGCCCGTTCACTGCTGCATGTCCTTGATCGCAACGCGCTTGGCGAGATCCTCGTCGCTCACGACGTGACCGTCACGCTCGACGTAACCGCCCTTGCCGCCGACGATGAAGAGCACGAGATCCGCTTCCGTGCGGTTCGAGATCATCCGGTGGGTCGTCGACTCGACGTGAACGAGGCCGCCTTCGCCGACCTCGTGCTCGACTCCGTCGAACGTGAACGTCGCCGTGCCGCGGTGGACGAAGTAGAGCTCGTCCTGATGGTCGTGGTAGTGATTCGGCCCCTCGTACCGGGCCGGGAACACGAGTGCGTTGACGCCGAATGCGGTGACCCCGAGCGGCTGACGGACCTTGCGGAACCCGTAGCCCTCGCCGAGCTCATCGAGTGAACTGACTTGGTATCCCATGGCGTGATCCTAGGAGAGCGGCAGACGTCTGTCACGAGGAGCACTCATCAACCTCTCAGGAACTCCTGCGATCATGCAATCGTGCTCGGACCGCCCGGCCGCATTCTCGTGG
>DATBDB010000199.1:0-23783 GCA_036270155.1 Gaiellaceae bacterium | reverse complement strand
AGGGACAGCGAGATCTGTCCGTTTGGGCGGCTGCCTGGTACGACGCGCGCTGACAGCGTTCGCCGGTACCTCGAGTCCGCCGGCCGTACCGCGTTGCCCTGCGCGTTGCCTCGGCGTGTCGCACCCCTGTCGAAGGAGAGAGAAATCAGTCTCGACACCGAACCGAAGGCCGACGTCGACCAAGAGGAGACGCTCGACTGGCTCGCCGCGCTCGACGCGGTCGTGCAGCGCGACGGCCCCGAGCGTGCGCGGTTCCTGCTCGACCAGGTCCTAGCCCACGCCGCGCGGCACGGTGCCGCGCCGCCGGCCGGAGTGGGCACGCCCTACGTGAACACGATCCCGCCCGCGCTGGAGCCCCCGTACCCCGGCGATCAGGCACTCGAACAGCGGGTCGCGAGCTTGATCCGCTGGAACGCGATGGCGACCGTGTTGCAGGCGAACAAGGACTCGTCGGAGCTCGGCGGGCACATCGCCAGCTACCAGTCGGCCGCAACGCTGTACGAGGTCGGTTTCAACCACTTCTGGCACGCTCCCACGGAGACTCACGGCGGCGACCTCGTCTTCATCCAGGGGCACTCGTCACCGGGCATCTACGCGCGCGCCTATCTCGAGGGGCGGCTCGGCGAAGAGCGGCTGCGGCGGTTCCGTCAGGAGATCGACGAGCGTGGCCATTTCGACGGCACCGGCCTCTCGTCGTACCCGCATCCGTGGCTGATGCCCGACTTCTGGCAGTTCCCGACCGTGTCGATGGGGCTCGGCCCTCTCATGGCGATCTACCAGGCGCGCTTCATGAAGTACCTCGCGGGACGCGGTCTTGCGAGCACCGAAGGTCGCAAGGTGTGGGCGTTCCTCGGTGACGGCGAGTGCGACGAGCCGGAATCGCTCGGCGCGCTCTCGCTCGCTTCGCGTGAGCGGCTGGACAACCTGGTGTTCGTCGTCAACTGCAATCTGCAGCGGCTCGACGGCCCCGTCCGCGGCAACGGCAAGATCATCCAGGAGCTCGAGACGGTCTTCCGCGGCGCAGGGTGGAACGTGATCAAGGTGATCTGGGGATCAGGCTGGGATCCGCTGCTCGCAGCCGACCACGACGGTGCGCTGCTCCGCCGGATGGAAGAGGTCGTCGACGGGGAGTACCAGACGTACAAGTCGCGCGACGGCGCCTACGTGCGCGAGCACTTCTTCGGAGCCGACCCCGAGCTGCGCGAGCGGGTGGCCGGCATGTCCGACGACGAGATCTGGGCGCTGAGCCGCGGGGGCCACGACCCGCAGAAGGTCTACGCCGCGTACGCCGCTGCGAGCGCGCACCTCGGCCAGCCGACGGTGATCCTCGCCAAGACCGTCAAGGGGTACGGCATGGGCGAGGCGGGTGAGGGCCGGAACATCACCCACCAGCAGAAGAAGATGACCGAGCACGCCCTCGTCGAGTTTCGCGATCGCTTCGCTCTCGACTTGACGGACGAGGAGGCGGTGAAGAAGGACTTTCACCGGCCGGACGAGTCGAGCGAGGAACTGCGCTACCTGCACGCGCGCCGTGCCGAGCTCGGCGGCTACCTCCCTGCGCGCCGGCGCGAGGCCGAGCCGCTGGTCGTGCCGTCCCTCGAAGCCTTCGGCGCGCAGCTGAAGGCAACCGAGGGGCGCGAGATCTCCACCACGATGGCGTTCGTCCGCATCCTCAACACGCTCCTGCGGGACAAGCAGATCGGCGATCGCGTCGTGCCGATCGTCCCGGACGAGTCACGCACGTTCGGGATGGAGGGGATGTTCCGCCAGTTCGGGATCTTCTCGCAGCTCGGGCAGCTGTATCAGCCCGAGGACAGCGATCAGTTGATGTTCTACAAGGAGGACAAGCACGGCCAGATGCTGCAGGAGGGCATCAACGAGGCAGGTGCGTTCTCCTCGTGGATCGCCGCGGCGACGTCGTACTCGAATCACGGCCTGCCGATGATTCCCTTCTACATCTACTACTCGATCTTCGGGTTCCAGCGCATTGGCGACTTCGCCTGGGCTGCGGGCGACAGCCGTGCGCGCGGCTTCCTTCTGGGCGGGACGGCCGGCCGGACGACGCTGAACGGCGAGGGGCTGCAGCACGAGGACGGGCACAGCCATCTGCTGGCGTCGGCCATTCCGAACTGTGTGTCGTACGACCCCACGTATGCGTACGAGGTCGCGGTGATCGTGCAGGACGGGCTGCGGCGCATGTTCGCCGAGCAGGAGGACGTCTTCTACTACGTCACGCTGATGAACGAGAACTACGAGCACCCCGCTTTGCCGGAGGGAGCCGAAGAGGGGATCGTCAAGGGGATATATCTGCTGCGGGAGAGCGCGCGCATGGGAAGTCCTCGCGTGCAGCTGCTCGGCTCGGGGACGATCCTGCGCGAGGTGCTGGCTGCCGCCGACCTGCTGGACGCCGAGCACGGCGTCGCAGCGGACGTCTGGAGTGCGACGAGCTTCACCGAGCTCGCGCGCGACGGTGTCGAGGCCGACCGGTGGAACCTCCTGCATCCGACCGAGGAGCCGCGGCGGCCGTACGTCGAGCAGTGCCTCGCCGGCCATGGCGGGCCGGTCGTTGCGTCGACAGACTACGTGCGCGCGTTTGCGGAGCAGATCCGGCCGTGGGTCGACGGCCGCTACACCGTGCTTGGCACGGACGGCTTCGGTCGCAGTGACTATCGCGTGAAGCTGCGCCGGTTCTTCGAAGTCGACCGGCACTACGTCACCGTCGCCGCGCTCAAGGCGCTTGCAGAGGACGGCCTTGTCGAGCCGGCGGCAGTGGCGCGGGCGATCGAGTCGTACGCAATCGACGGAGAACGGCCCGCGCCGCGCCGCGTCTGATGGCGGTCGACGTTCTCGTACCGGACATCGGCGACTTCGCCGACGTGCCCGTCATCGAGGTGCTCGTGGCGCCGGGTGACACGATCGCGCCCGAGGACCCGCTCGTCACGCTCGAATCCGACAAGGCCAGCATGGACGTCCCGTCGCCGGTCGCCGGCGTCGTCGAGGAGGTCAAGCTGAGCGTCGGCGACACCGTTTCTGCGGGGTCGCTCGTCCTCACCCTCACGCCCGCGGACGGCGCCGCCGCACAGCCTGTCGCCACACAGCCCGCCGCCGCACAACCTGTCGCCACACAGCCCGCCGCCGCACAGCCTGCCGCCGCGACCGCGCAGCCTGCGGCGCCGGCGCCCCCGGAGGGGGCCGCCGTTCAGGCCACACCCGCGTCCCCGTCGGCCCCGGCCGCCGATGGGGCCTACGCCGGCCCGGCTGCGCGCCGTCTGGCACGGGAGCTCGGCGTCGACCTTGCGGCGATCCAGGGCACCGGCCGCAACGGCCGCATCCGCACCGACGACGTGCGCCGCGCCAAGGACGGTGGCGGCCCAGCCCCGGCCGCGCCGGCCGCAACCGGAGGCGCCGTCCTCGACCTGCCGCCGTGGCCGCGCCCGGACTTCGCCGCGCAGGGCGAGATCGAGTCGGTCCCGCTTCCCCGCATCAAGAAGATCTCCGGGCCGGTGCTCGCGCGCAACTGGGTGATGATCCCGCACGTCACCCAACAGGACGAGGCCGACATCACCGAGCTCGACGCGTATCGCAAAGAGCTGGATGCGACCTACCGGCAGGAGGAGATCCGCGTCACGCTCCTGGCCTTCCTCATCAAGGCCGCTGTGGTGGCGCTCCGGAAGTTCCCGGACTTCAACGCGTCGCTCGACGGCGACAACCTGATCCTGAAGCGCTACTACAACATCGGCTTTGCAGCGGACACGCCCCAGGGGCTCGTCGTGCCCGTCGTGAAGGCGGCGGACCGGAAGGGCGTGATCGAGATCGCACGCGAGCTCGGCGAGCTCTCGGCGGCCGCGCGGGAGGGGAAGCTCACGCCGGCCGACATGCAGGGAGGCACGTTCACGATCTCGAGCCTGGGCGGCATCGGCGGCACCGGCTTCACGCCGATCGTCAATGCGCCGGAGGTTGCGATCCTCGGCGTCACGCGCTCTGCGCTCAAGCCCATCTGGCAGGACGACGGCTTCGTCCCGCGCCTGATGCTGCCGCTCTCCCTCTCCTACGACCACCGGGTGATCGACGGCGCGGCCGCCGCGCGTTTCGCCCGCCACCTCGCGACGACGCTCGAAGACGTTCGGCGCCTGCTGCTTTAGAGGCTTGATGTGAATTTAGAGCACTCACGGATGGTGGCTCAGACGCGGCGCATCTCGCCGCGCCCTTTAAAGACGTGGTCGGGCTTGAACGTAGGCACCGCTACGCACAGCTCTTTCAGAAATGCGTGCCCGACCCGGGCGAGCTGTTATGTCTGAGCCATCCCCGCAAGCACTCCAATCCACAACAAGCCTCTAGGGGGTCAGATGGGCCAGCTCGTAGAGATCCGCGTTCCCGACATCGGCGACTTCGAGGACGTGCCGATCATCGACGTGCTGGTCGCCTCCGGCGATACCGTCGCGCCCGAGGACCCACTCATCACGCTCGAGTCCGACAAGGCTTCGATGGACGTGCCCGCTCCGGTCGCCGGCAAGGTCGCGGAGGTGAAGGTCGCAGTCGGGGACACCGTCTCGCGCGACAGCCTCATCCTCATCCTCATGCTCGACGCGGAGTCGGCCGCAGCAGTGGTGGAGTCGGTGAATGCAGCGCCGTCGCCGGCGAATGCAGCGCCTGCGAGTGCGGCGTCTGTGAGTGCAGCGCCGCAGCCACCCGCGCCTGCGCCGTCCGCTGCGGGCGGGGACGAGGTCGACGTCGTCGTGCTCGGCGCCGGCCCCGGGGGATACACGGCTGCCTTCCGTGCCGCCGACCTGGGCCTGACGACCGTGCTCGTCGAGCGCTTCGACACCCTCGGTGGCGTCTGCCTCAACGTCGGCTGCATCCCGTCCAAGGCGCTGCTGCACATCGCGAAGGTGGTCACCGACGCAGAGGAGTCGGCCGACCATGGCGTGCGCTTCGCGCGTCCCGAGATCGACCTCGCGGCGCTGCGCAGCTGGAAGGAGTCGGTCGTCGGCCGGTTGACATCCGGCCTCGGCGGTCTCGCGAAGAAGCGGAACGTCCGAGTCGTCCACGGCGTGGGAGCATTCACGTCTCCGAACACGCTCGTCGTGGAGACACCCGACGGGCCGACGACGATTGCGTTCCGCAATTGCATCATCGCCGCGGGCTCAGCTGCCGTGCGGCTGCCGGGTCTCCCGTACGACGACCCGCGCCTGATCGACTCGACCGGCGCCCTCGAGCTGGCGGACGTGCCGGAGCGGCTACTCGTGATCGGCGGCGGAATCATCGGCCTCGAGATGGCGACGGTGTACGAGGCGCTCGGCGCCCGCGTCACGGTCGTCGAGATGTTGGACGCGCTGATCCCGGGCTGCGACGGGGACATCGTCCGGCCCCTTCAGCGACGCATCGAGAGTCGCTACGAGGCGATTCACCTCGGGGTCCGCGTCGCTTCGGTCGAGCCGGTCCCCGAGGGCCTCCGCGTTCACTTCGAGGGTGAAGGCGCTCCGGATCCGCAGCTGTACGACCGCGTTCTGGTCGCGGTTGGTCGTACGCCGAACGGCGCGTTGCTCGGCGCGGACAACGCCGGCGTGGCAGTCGATGCGCGGGGCTTCATCGCGGTCGACGGACAGATGCGCACAAACGTGCCGCACATCTTTGCCATCGGCGATGTCGTCGGCGGGCCGATGCTTGCGCACAAGGCGACGCATGAGGGGAAGGTCGCGGCCGAGGTGATCGCGGGTCACGATGTCGCATTCGACGCGAAGGCGATCCCGTCGGTCGCCTACACCGATCCGGAGGTCGCATGGATGGGCTTGACCGAGACGGAAGCGGTCATGCAGGGACGCGCGATCGAGAAGGCGGTGTTCCCGTGGGCAGCCTCGGGGCGGGCCCTCTCGCTCGGGCGCGACGAGGGCCTGACGAAGCTGATCTTCGACCCCGAGACCCACCGCTTGCTCGGCGCCGGGATCGTCGGACCGGGCGCCGGCGAGCTGATCGCCGAGTCAGTGCACGCGCTCGAGCTGGGCGCGGAGGCAGAGGACATCGCCTTGACGATCCACGCCCATCCAACGCTCTCGGAAACCGTCGGTCTCGCCGCCGAACTGGCGGCCGGGTCGATCACCGACCTGTACGTGCCGGCGAAACGCGTCCCGTAGCGGGCATCGGCTCCCGCATTCAGGCCAGCACCACTATCGAGATTCCGGGTGGCGACGGGACGAGATAGGAACTGGCCGTGACGACGCGAGGGCTCGCAGGCGGGATCCTGTCTCTAAATGGCCGGATGCGAAACGATGGCGAACCGTCATCGGCGAGGTGGTGCATCAACATTGCACTCCCGAGCTTCCGAATCCGCTGTGCTCGATCGGGTGCTCGATGCCGCGCGTACGCAAGCAGCGGCGGTCGTGCTCCTCGGAGAGCCGGGGATCGGCAAGTCCGAGCTGCTCGAGCACGCTGCGGCTCGTGCGTCGGGTTTCCGCGTGGTGCGCGCGGTCGGCGTCGAGTCGGAGCTGGAGCTCGCGTTCGCCGGGCTCCACCAGCTGTGCGGGCAGCTGACCGATTGCGTCGAGCGGCTCGAGCCGCCACAGCAACAGGCGCTCGCCACCGCCTTCGGTCTCAGCACCGGCGGCTTGCCCGATCGGTTCGTCGTCGGCGTTGCGGTGCTCAGCCTGCTCGCCAAAGCCGCCGAGGAGCAGCCTCTGCTCTGCATCGTCGACAACGCGCAGTGGCTCGATGCGGCGTCGATGCAGACGCTCGGTTTCGTTGCGCGGCGGCTCTCCGCGGAGCCGGTCGCGTTGGTGTTCGGTCTGCGTACGCCGAGTGCCGAGCTGGCGGGAATCCCCGAGCTCATCGTCGAGGGTCTCGCCGATCCCGCCGCGCTCGCTCTCATGGAATCGGTGATCACAGGTCCGCTCGACGAACGGGTGCGCGACCGGCTCCTCGCCGAGGCGCGCGGGAACCCGCTCGCGTTGCTCGAGCTCCCGCACACGCTGACACCGGCGGAGCTGGCTGGGGGCCTGGGGCTGCCGGCGCCGCTGCCGCTGGAGAACGCGCTCGACGAAAGCCTCTTCAGGCGGCTTCAACGCCTGCCGGACGAGTCGAGGCTGCTGCTGGTGATCGCTGCGGCCGAGCCGGTGGGCGACCCGGCTTTGCTCGGCCGCGCCGCCGAGCAACTCGGGCTCAGCATCGAGGCGGCCCGGTCCGGGGCCGACGGTCTGTTTCGCCTGGGCGCGTGTGTCGCTTTTCGTCACCCGCTCGTGCGCTCGGTCGTCTACCACGCCGCGCCGCTCGCCGACCGTTTGCGCGTCCACCGCGCACTCGCCGAGAACACGGATCCTGCGGTCGACCTCGATCGCCAAACCTGGCATCGGGCGCACGCGACGCTGGGGCCGGACGAGGAGCTCGCCGGAGAGTTGGAGCGTTGCGCTGATCGCGCCAGGCAGCGCGGCCGTCTCGCCGCGGCCGCGGCGTTCCTCGAGCGGGCCGCTGTCCTGACGGGCGGACCGTCGCGGCGCGCCGCTCGCCGACTCGCGGCTGCGCGGACGATGCACGACGCCGGCTACTCGGAGCAGGCGTTGGAGCTCCTGCGCTCCGCGGAGCCCGGAACGCTCGACGACCGGCAGCAAGGCCTGCTGGAGCTGCTGCGCGCGCAGCTCGCGCTCGAACTTCGGCCGGAAGACGACGCCGCGTCGCTCCTCGTGCGGGCCGCCAAGCGGCTCGAGACGCTCGACGAGCGTCTGGCGCGCGAAACGTATCTCGAAGCGATGTACGCCGCGATGTTCGAGAGCCCGCTCGAGAGCGGCCCGGGGTTGGGGGCCATCGCAACGGCGGCGCGCGCAGCCCCGGCGTCCCGCGAGCCGCGACCGGTCGACCTCCTTCTCGACGGCTTGGGGGCGCAGATCAGCGAGGGCTATGGGCCCGGTGCGCCGATCGTGAGGGAGGCGCTTGCTGATTTCCGGGCCGACGACATCCGCTGGCACCTGCTCGCCTTCCATGCCGCGGACAACCTCTGGGAAGACGAGGCGGCGCAAGCGCTCGCGGTTCGCATCGCCGGGCTCGCGCGACGTCGCGGAACGCGTGTCTGGTTACCGCAAGCGGTGAGCTGGGTTGCCTACCGTTCCCTCTGCGAAGGCGAGTTCGGCGTGGCGGCGAGGTTGATCGAGGAGGCACAGTCGGTCGCCGCCTCGAGCGGCGGTAGGGCCCCGGCCTCTCCGCGCGTGCTCCTCGCCGCCTGGCGCGGGTGCGAGGACGAGGCTGCCGTGGCGACCGGCGAAGGGCGGGCCGGCGAATGGCCGAACGGCGAAGGCGCGATCGATCTCATGGTCACTGAGTACGCGTCCGCGGTGCTGAACAACGGGCTCGGGCACTACGAGGCCGCGCTCGCCGCCGCGCAGCGTGCCGTTGCTCATGGAGACCTCTTCTCGCCCTGGGTTCTCTCGGAGCTGACCGAGGCAGCCGTGCGCTCCGGTGACGTGGAGCTCGCGGGGGCCGCGGTCGAGTACCTGCGCCGGCGGACGCGCGCCTCCGGGACCGAGCTCGCGCGCGGGCTGAGGAGCGTCGCGCGCGCCCTCGTGAGCCGAGGCGACGCAGCGGACGTTCTCTACCAGGCGGGTATCGAGCAGCTCGGCCACACGCGGATCGCGCCGTACCGTGCGCGCGCGCACCTTCTCTACGGCGAGTGGCTCCGCCGCGAAGGCCGGCGTCTCGAAGCCAGAGAGCACCTGCAGATCGCTGAAGGGCTGCTCGCGGCGATGGGCGCCCACGCGTTCGCGGAACGGGCTGCGCGCGAGCTCCTGGCAACGGGGCAGCGCGCGCGGCAGCGGACGGCGGAGACGCTCGGTCAGCTGACGGTGCGCGAGGCCGAGATCGCCCGCCTCGCACGCGATGGTCACACGAACAACGAAATCGGCTCGCGGCTGTTCATCAGCGGGCGGACCGTCGAGTACCACTTGGCCAAGGTGTATCGCAAGCTCGGGATCGCGTCCCGGAGGCAGCTCCACCGCGCCCTCGCGAGTGCCGCGCAGACGCCCCGGCCGCTCACGCCCGTGGCTCCCTCCGTCGCTCTGCCGCTCCCGTAAGCCGTCGGATGCTCCAGAAAGGAGACGAGATGAACCGTGCAACGAGCCTCGACGACTACAGGGCGGTCGAGGCCGCTGCTGACGGGTCGCTGCTCCTTGACCTCCTCACCCTTCAGGGGTGGGAGATCCACGTCACCGTTCACGACCTCGGCGTCAAGGTGGTCGGCCAACGAGACGCGGACGAGATCATCAGGCACGGCGGATCGGTCGCGCAGATCGCGGTCGACTTCTTCAAGGCGGCTCACCACGCGGCGCACGCCCGGGTGGCGCCGGTGACAGAGGAGCTGCAGGCTTGACCGATCCGACGCCGCTCCCACGTGATCCTGCTCGCGGCGACGCCCACGCCCGTTTCAAGGAGGCGGTGCTCGCGTTGTCGGACGAGCCGACCCCGACGAACCTCCTTCGCTACCTGCAGGCGAGCCGGGTGCTGGAGGCCGCGCGGCCTCGCATGTCGTCGAAGAACGCTGCCTGATCGATCAGGCGTCTCGGCGGTCGACTAGGGCGTCGGCGCGCTGCTCCCGTAGGTGCTGCCGGTGCCCTGTTTCCAGACGCGCCGGTTCATCATCTCGGAGACGTAGTCGACGCGCGCCTGCTGCGGCCAGCTGATCTGGTTCCAGCTTCCGATCACGTAGGTCATGTTGTACGGCCCGTCCCCGGGGCTCGTCGTGTAGGTCGGCGCGACCGAGGCGTAGTAGTGCTCGTCTGCAGGTGGAAGCTTTCCGGAGCTGTCCGTGAACAGCAGCGGTGCGTGGAAGCCCAGGTGGGAGAGCGGGGCAGAGGCGACCGCGGCCTGCCAGTCGTTGATGTTGACGAGTGTGAAGCCGTGGCCTGGGCCGGTGATCTTCCAGCCGACCATGCCGCTCGGGTCCCACATCTTCGCGAAGGCGATCGCCGTATCGATCGGGTTGTCGATCGGCGGCGCGTTGAAATCGACCGGGTCGTCGTTGGTGATGCGGATGATCGGCCCGTACTGCGCCAACTGCTTGGCGACCGCGCCGGAGATCTGTGCGGCTCCGCCGAAGAGGTACATGCGTGCACGCCCCTGACGCCGCTTGAGTGCGTCGATCGTCGCCTGTGGGACCGAGTCCTTGTGCACCCAGAGCAAGCCGCTCGGCATGTGGCTGACCCAATGCGTCGACGGCAGGAGGTAGCGGTAGTCGGTTCCGTCCATCGAGCCGATCATGACGTTTTGGACGCCGTTGCCCATGTCGGGGACGCCGGTGTCGGGGTTCTCGATCGAGCCGTAGAGCTGATCGACCTTGTTCGCGAGATCGGGCACGGTCGGCGCGGTGACCTCCACAGACGTCAGCCCCGCCGCCTTCAGTGCGCTCTCGACGGCCGGGTTGGCCGCCGCCCCGACGAGGAACGCATCGACGTTGTGGAGGCGCGACATACCGGTGTCCCCGAGCCGCTTGATCTCGTTCATCGTCACCTGCGGGATGCCGCTCTTCGTGACGTAGAGGATCGGTGCGTCGTCGGGGAAGTGGAGCAACGGGACAGCCGTGATCGCCGTCAGCGGATCGTCGGGCGTCAGCAGCGTCAGCCCCCAAGGGCGGTCCGGGACGTTGTTGTTCTCGCTCGCGTTGTTCTCCGGTACGACCGCCGGCCAGATGTGTTGGGTGACCGACACCGCCTCCTGGAAGGGATCGGCGCCGTAGATCCGCGTTGTCGTCTTCGTCGCGATCGTCGGCACGAGTGTCGGCGACCCTGGCGGCGGCGGGACGGTGTAGTCGCCGTGTCCCGTCGGAGCACCGAAGGGGTAGAGGTTCGGATCGGGGTTGGCGCTCACTGACACGGCGGCGACCGGCGTCGCGTGCCCGGTGGCCGGAGAGCGGGTCGGTTCGCCGCCGGCGACGGCGCCGCGCCCGCCCAACCCGAGGAACAGGACTGTCCCGACGAGCGTCACGAGGCAGGCGAGCAGTGTGAGCGAACGCGTGCGCGAGCTAAGGGGCATCGTTCCTTCTTTCAGCGTCGGGTTGCCCGCCTTCCATGAGCCGGTGAGCATTCCCTCGACGCCCTGCGGCCGGAATGGCCCATCCGGCGGGTTCGAGCCGTCCTTCCGTCCGCTGGAGGATCACGACATGCCCGGGCTCGTTCGGCGCCACTCGGAGAGCACGAGCATCGCGCCGAGGCACATCGCGGCCCACGTCACGAGCACAACAATCGGGTGCACCTGCTGGTCGGCGTGGAAGTTCACGGCGTTCCGAACCGCCGTGACCGTGGCGCCGGACGGCAGCCACTGCGAGATGATGCGGTACGGGCGCGGAAGCAGCGGCGGCGCGACGGCGCCCCCGGAGGAGCTGTTGCCGAGGACCACGAAGAGCAGCCAGGTGGGGATGATCGCCCACCGTCCGAGCAGCACGCTCATCGTCGAAGCGAACGTGGCCACCGTCAATGCCTGGAGCGCGAGAATCCCCCAGGTCTCTGCGATCGGCAGGGCGAGGCGGTGCAGCACCGGACCTGCGATGAGCGTCAGCACGAGCGATGCCGTGAGCGCGAATCCGACCACGAACGCGGTCCAGCTCCGGACGCCGAGGCCGCCGGCGTGCGCGCGAACCTGGAACACCGTCGTGAACCCGAGGATGGTCGTTGCGAGGACGACGTAGAAGACGTCGAGCCCTTGCGGGTCGGAAGGTGGCAGCGGGTGAGTATCGACGACGCGGATCTGCGGGTCTTCGGCGAACGCTCCCTCAAGCGTGCGCGCTACCGAGGCGCCGGCGGCGCTTGCGACGTAGAGCTTCGGTGTGCGCTGCGTGAGGTCGAGTGCGCCGTAGACCTGCTGCTTGTCGATCGCGCGGCGGGCGGCCACCAGCGACGGGTAGGGGTGGAAGTCGATCCTGCCGCGGGTCGCGCGCTCGAGCGCGGCCACCGCGTGCTCTCGAGGCGTGGGGCTGCCCACGATGGCCGTGTCGATCTGGTGCGCCACTGGGTCGCCGAGCGAGAGCATGTACGAGGTCACGAAGAGCGCGCCCAGGGTGATCGTCACCGCGCCGATGAGCACAGCGCGGGCGGCAACCGGCCAGCCGGGCTCGCGATCGATCGCGAGCTGAGCTGCTCCATCGGTTCGTGCGTCCGGAATGCCGCCCGCGCGGTTACACGGTGCGATCAGGGGTGTGCGGACGAGATCGGCGGGAGGGTGACGCCGGGCGTCGCGACGTGCAGCGCCGGGCTGATCACCTTGCCGTCGATCATGACCTCGCCGATGTTCACCGCGATCGGCCCGACCTTGGGCGGGACGAAGGTCATGGCCGTCCCCGACCCCGAGGGAAGACTCGGCAGAGGGGTCGCCGGCGCCGTCTGCGGAACGTTGAAGGTCGGAAGGTTGAAGGTCGGGACCGGCGTGGAGCTCGGCGATCCGGCGGCGTACGCGCCGGCTACCGGCAAGCCGACGACGAGAGCTCCGGCCGCGGAGGCAATCGCCGCGAGGCGTCTAGGCGTTGAGATCATGAGGTACCGCTCCTTTCGGGTTTGTGGATGCTCGCTGCTAGGGGACGATGTTGTTGAGGGACGGTGCTGTTGAGGGACGTGCTGTTAAGGGACGTGCTGTTAAGGGACGCTGTTGACGACGTTCCCCGCGCTCACCGTCACCGGCGCGAGGACGGCGGAACCGATGATCGTCGGCCCGACCTGGCTGTCCACCTGCCCGAGGGTGGGGCCGATGAACGAGAGGACGGTGAAACAGGACGTCGGCTCTGCGCCGGCGGCCGATCCGAGGACCTCCGCCCTGTTCGACGCACAGCCCGAAACGGCGTTACCCCCGGTGAGGGGTTGAGCCAGCACCGGGCCGGCCACGCCTCCGACCGGCGGGATCGGGAAAGCGCTCGGGAAGAAGGGAGTCGTTGCGGCCGCGGCGCTGGAGATCGGAGCGGCGAGTGCCAGCGCGCCGAGGACGGCAACCGCCGCGCGGCGGCACCTGCGATTCGAGCGTCTGGCCCTCATTGCTCCTCCTCATCACGGTCATACGGGGCTGGAAACCCAGCCCCGGGGTACGCACATCGTGGAGGTCACGCTCCGGCGGATCGGCTGGCCGACGGGACGGCACGGACCGACACACCAGACGACTCCACTCCCGACGACCCCGGCGCGTGGCGGCTAACACGAACTCGAAGACTTCGGCTACCGGGGCGCTTGGATCACTGCTGCCCCTGATGCCGGGCAGTTGTCGCGAAGGCACAGTTTTTGGCATGACCGCAACGCAAAATGACCCACAGCAGCATGACCAGAACGAGACGTGCGGGACCCTGAGCTCCTTCCCCGCCCAGGCTCGCCGCCTTGAACGCTCGGCGGACGGGTACGCGCCGATCGGCGACTACGGCTTCCTTTCCGATTGCCGCTCATCCGCGCTCGTCGCGAGCGACGGCTCGATCGACTGGCTCTGCTGGCCGCGCTTCGACAGCCCGTCGGTGTTCGCGAAGATCCTTGACGTCGACGAGGGCGGCACATTCGCGGTCACTCCCTCGAGCCCGTACACGGTGGAGCGCAGTTACGTGCCGCGGACGAACGTGCTCCAAACGACCTTCTATACCGCGAGCGGGGTCGTGCGCGTGAGCGACTGGCTGCACACGGGCGCCCGTCAGGCGATCTGCCGCCTGATCGAATGCGTCGAGGGCGAGGTCGAGCTTGCGGTGATCTGCGACCCACGTCCCTCGTACGCTCTCGCCGCCGAAGTCGTCTGGGCGGAGCGCCTCGGTTACCTCGTGTGTCAGACCGACGGTGGAAACCAGCTGATCCTGGATGGGATGGGGGCTCCCCGCGAGACAGTCACGCTGAGCGCGGGAGAGTGCAAGGCGATCAGCCTCGGCTGGAACCGGCCCGGCCCGTCCGACCTCTTCGCGGCGCGCGAGCGCGCCGTCCGCTTCTGGGAGGAGTGGGCGGGCGATCTGACGGTTCCGAACGGAGTGAGCGCCGAGATCGCCGCGCACGTCGCGCGTTCCGCGCTCACGCTCAAGGGTCTCCAGTACGAGCCCTCCGGCGCCTTCGTGGCCGCGGCGACGACCAGCCTGCCGGAGGAGATCGGCGGTACGCGCAACTGGGATTACCGCTACTCCTGGCTCCGGGACTCGACGTTCACCTTGTACGCGTTGCGCTCGGTCGGCAAGGTCGATGAAGCGCAGTCCTGGCTCGACTGGGTGAACACGATCGCCTTTTCGGAGGACAGCCTCGACCTCCAGATCGTCTACGGGATCGACGGTTCGCCCGACCTTCCGGAAGCCGAGCTCTCCCACCTCGCAGGACACCGTGGCTCCCGCCCGGTGCGCGTCGGCAACGGCGCCGCCGATCAACGGCAGCTCGACGTCTACGGTGAGCTCGCCGACTCCATCTGGATTGCCCGCTGCAAGTCGTCGACGCCCTTGCACCGCACTCGCTGGGAGCTCGTCAAGCGGCTTGCGGAGAGGACGATCGCCGAGTGGCGGCTCCCCGACGAGGGGATCTGGGAGGTTCGTGGCGCCTCCCGGCACTTCGTCTACTCGAAGGTGATGTGCTGGGTTGCACTCGATCGCGCGCTCCGGCTCGCACGCAAGGACGGTTACACCGACGCGCCGCTCGAGCGCTGGCGCGCCGAGCGGGATGCGATCAAGGCCGACGTTCTGGAGCACGGCTATGACGAGCAGCTCGGGGCCTTCACCCAGTCCTACGGCTCCGGCACGCTCGACGCTGCCAATCTGCTACTTGCTCAGGTCGGCTTCGTCAGCCGGCGCGACCGGCGCTTCGTCTCTACCGTCCGCGCCACCCAGCGCGACCTCGCACGCAATGGGCTCGTCGACCGCTATCGCGACGCAACCGACGACGGGTGTGAGCACGGCGAGGGCACGTTCACGATCTGCACCTTCTGGCTCTGCCTGGCGCTGCAGCAGATCGGCGCCCGCGAGGAGGCGCTGGCGCTGTTCGAGCAGACGCTCGCGCACGCCAATGACCTCGGCCTGCTCTCCGAGGAGCTCTCCCCCGACGGCGAGCAGCTCGGCAACTTCCCGCAGGCCTTTACGCACATCGCCCTGATCGTTTGCGCGTTCGCGCTCTCCGACAGCACGGCTGTGGAGCAGCCGCTCCGGCTCAACTCGGCAGCCGCATGACCGGCGCCACGTGGTGGGGCAAACGAAGAAGGGAAACGCGTTGACGATGGAGAGCATGAGCACCGATGACGCGCTGGAGTTGCGTTGCGTGATCGTGGACGACAGCCCGGAGTTTGCCGTGGTCGCGCGTCGGCTCCTGGAGCGCGAGGGGATCGCTGTGGTCGCCGTTGCCTCGACCGTCGCTGAGGGTCTCGACCGAGCGAGGGAGCTCCAGCCGGACGTGACCCTCGTCGACATCGATCTGGATGGCGAGAGCGGCTTCGACCTCGCGCGACGCCTCGCCACGGCGGCCGACCTGCCGTCCACAAATGTGATTCTGGTCTCGGCGCAGACGCCGGATGATCTCGTCGACCTCGTTGCGGTGAGCCCGGCCCTCGGCTTCCTGCCCAAGTCGGACTTGTCCGGCGCGGCGATCCGAGACCTGCTCGCCGACCGGGCTCACGGCTTTGGCTGTAGGCACGAGGCCCTCATGTTCTCGACGTCGGAGGATCTGCTCGCGGGGACGGTGCCGTTCGTGCGCCGCGGCTTGGCGGCCGGGGAGCCCGTGCTGGCGGTCCTGCGCGAAGCGGCGTGGGCGCCTCTGTGCGAGGCGCTGGGCGGGGACGCGCGACGGGTCGACTTCGTCGAAGCCATCGAGTGGCATCGGAGCCCTGAGTGCACGGCCGAGGCCTACCTTCGCTACGTGCAGAATCACCTCGCGCAGGGGGCGAACCGGGTGCGGATCATCGGTCAAGTCACGTGGCCGACGGCGTCGGCGGTCGCCGTCGCCGAGTGGAAGCGGTTCGAGGCGAAGCTCAGCGTTGACCTGGCGTCCGTGCCCGTGTCGTTCATCTGTGCCTACGACGCCCGGGAGCTCCCCGACGACATCGTCGCGGACGCCCTACGGACGCATCCCCTCCTGCGGTGTGGGGAGGCGGCGCGGCCGAGCGCCGGCTTCACGGAGCCCGGCGCCTTCGTGCGCGACCTGGAGCGCCGTATGCCGGAGCTCGACAGAACGCGCGCGGCCTAGCCCCATCGCCGCGGCGAAGCTCGGCTCGAGGGTCAGCAGCAACGGTTCGGACGAACAGTGGAGCGGAGCCGCCCGGCGACGGACTATTCACCTTTGAGGGTTGAAAGCGGCGTCGCCGTTCTCCGAAGCAAGCGCTGGACGACGGCGGAGGCCGCCAAAAAAGGAGCAACACACATGCTTACTGTGAAGAGATGCACTGCAGCATTGGCGGGTGTCCTGGGCGCGTTTGCGATCGGCGCGCCGATCGCCGGCGCCGCGCCATTGCCGACGTTGGCCGGATTGCCGGCGTTCACTCCCCCGGCCGTCGCACCGCTGCCGGCCATCGCACCGCTGCCGGCCGCGGGAACGCTGCCGGCCTTCACTGGCCTGCCGGCCTTCGCTGGCCTGCCGGGCGACTTCGTCGCCCCCGCGGTCGGATTCGTCGGCGTGGCCATTGGACCGACGGTCATCGGATCGGTCTTCAACGGTGCGACGGTGGTCCAGGTCGACAACGGGCCGGCCGGCTCCTCGGTCATCGCCTCCCCGTGATCGCGAGCCGGAGTTCATGCTGACCTCCAGTCCAAGATGGCGGTTCCCCGGGATGCCGCCCGACCACGCGGGCGATAGAACCTTTTCAAAGGCGAAAAGGACCCGGACGACCCCAAAAACGTCTACGGAATCCCGGTCCGGGACCAAGCGCGCCGAGTTGTCCAAGGAGCCGACGGCGCAAGGTCAGCCCCTGTCTATACGAACGAAAGGAGGACGAGCGCTGTGAGTCGGACAAGCATTACGAAGTCGCACCAGAAGATCCAGGAGCTGTCTTGGGAGCCGACGTTCGTCTCGCCCGTCGAGAAGTACGCGACGGATTACACGTTCGAGAAGGCACCGAAGAAGGATCCGCTCAAGCAGGTGCTCCGGTCGTACTTCCCGATGGAAGAAGAGAAGGACAACCGGGTCTTCGGTGCGATGGACGGCGCGATCCGCGGCAACATGTTCCGTCAGGTCCAGGAGCGCTGGATGGAATGGCAGAAGCTGTTCCTGAGCATCATCCCGTTCCCGGAGATCTCGGCGGCGCGTGCGATGCCGCTGGCGATCGGCGCCGTGCCGAACCCAGAGCTCCACAACGGCCTCGCGATTCAGATGATCGACGAGGTCAGGCATTCGACGATTCAGATGAACCTGAAGCGTCTGTACATGAACCACTACATCGACCCGGCTGGTTTCGACATCAGCGAGAAGGCGTTCTCCAACTGTTACGCCGGCACGATCGGCCGTCAGTTCGGCGAGGGCTTCATCACCGGTGACGCGATCACCGCCGCAAACATCTACCTGACGATCGTTGCCGAGACGGCGTTCACCAACGTCCTCTTCGTGGCGATGCCGGGTGAGGCAGCGGCCAACGGCGACTACCTCCTGCCGACCGTCTTCCACTCGGTGCAGTCAGACGAGTCGCGCCACATCTCCAACGGCTACTCGATCATCTTGATGGCACTCTCGGACGAGCGAAACCGCGAGCTGCTGGAGCGCGATCTCCGCTACGCGTGGTGGAACAACCACGCTGTCGTCGACGCTGCCGTCGGCACGTTCATCGAGTACGGCACGAAGGACCGGCGCAAGGATCGCGACAGCTACGCCGAGATGTGGCGGCGCTGGATCTACGACGACTACTACCGCAGCTACCTCGTGCCCTTGGAGAAGTACGGGCTCAAGGTCCCCCACGACGTCGTCGAGGAGAGCTGGAACCGGATCTGGAACAAAGGCTATGTCCACGAAGTCGCCCAGTTCTTCTCAACGGGTTGGCCCGTCAACTTCTGGCGGATCGACGCCATGGACGACGAGGACTTCGAGTGGTTCGAGCACAAGTACCCGGGCTGGTACGACAAGTACGGCAAGTGGTGGGAGCGCTACAGCGAGCTGGCCGTCAAGAACGGCCACGGCCCCATCACCTTCGAGGGTGACAAGGCCAACTACCAGTACCCGCACCGTTGCTGGAGCTGCATGGTGCCGTGCCTGATCCGTGAGGACACGATCGTCGACGAGGTCGACGGTCAGATCCGCACCTACTGCTCGGAGACCTGCCATTGGACCGACACGGTGGCGTTCCGCGGCGAGTACCACGGCCGTCCGACGCCTGCGATGGGCCGGCTGACCGGCAAGCGCGAGTGGGAGACGCTGTACCACGGCCAGGATCTCGCCGACATCCTCGTGGACCTCGGTTACGTCCGCGACGACGGCAAGACGCTCGTTCCGCAGCCGCATCTCGATCTCGACCCCAAGAAGATGTGGACGCTGGACGACGTTCGCGGCAACACGCTGCAGAGCCCGAACGTCCTGCTGAACGAGATGTCTCCGGAGGAGCGCGAGAAGCACGTCGCGCAGTACAAGGCTGGTGGCCCAGCCGGTCGCCCCGCTCCAGAGAGCGCTGCGGCCTGAACGACGCCCGTCTCGGAGCGGTCGGTGAAGCGCCGGCCGCTCCTCCGGGCCAACCCCCCAAGACTGAGGAGAGAGATGGGTGAAAAGCACGCGGTCCGGCTCGAGCCGGTCGGCATCGAGTTCGAGGTCGACGAGGACGAGACCGTTCTCAACGGCGCCTTTCGGCAGGGCCTGATGCTCATGCACGGCTGCAAGGAGGGCCAATGCGGAGCTTGCAAGTCGTTCCTCCTGGACGGCGAGGTCGACCTCGATCGCTACTCGACCTTCGCGCTGCCCGACTATGAGCTCGACGAGGGCTGGACGCTGCTCTGCAGGGCGCATGCCGTCTCGGATCTCGAGGTCGAGCTCATCAACTACGACGAGGAGATCCTCCAAAGCGGCGTCGCGCTGCGGACGGCGCGGGCACGCGTGGAGGCGATCGAGGAGCTGACCCGCGACATTCGGCGGCTCGTGCTCAAGGTCGAAGACGGCGAGATGCCCTTCCGGTCCGGCCAGTACGTCGACATCGGGATCCCCGGCACCGAGGAGTCACGTTCGTTCTCGATGGCCAACCTTCCGTCGGACGACGGCCGGCTCGAGTTCATGATCAAGCTCTATCCCGGTGGCACCTTCTCGAGCCTCCTCGCCGACGGGGCCCTCCAGGTCGGCGACGAGCTCGACGTAACGGGCCCGTACGGCGTCTTCACCCTCCGCGAGAACGAACGCCCGATCCTGTTCATCGGCGGGGGTGCGGGGATGGCGCCGATCCTCTCGCTCGTCCGCTCGATGGCTGAACGGGGCGTCTCGCGCCCCGCGGTCTACTACTACGGCGCGCGCGAGGAACAGGACCTGTTCCATCTCGCGGAGCTGGCCGCGCTTCAGGAGACATTGCCCGGTTTCCGCTTCGTTCCCGCGCTCTCCGACACCGACAAGTGGGAGGGCGAGACGGGCCTGATCACCGACGTCGTCGAGCGCCAGGAACAAGGCCTCGACGAGGTCGACGCGTACCTGTGCGGGCCGCCGCCGATGGTCGAAGCAGCGCAGGAGATGCTGATGCGCCTTGGCGTCGATGAGGCGCGCATCCACTACGACAAGTTCACAACGAGTGCAACCACGGAGGAGTAGCCGGACATGAGCAGTAAGACGCCCACCCAGGAGCGCAGCGTCCCCAAGCCCGTCTTCACCGACGCGGAGGCCGGGGCCCGCGAGTTCCCGTCGTCAGACAGCCGCACCTTCACCTACTACAAGCCGCAGAAGCGGCGCGCCTCGGTCTACGAGGACGTCACGGTCGACGTTCAGCCGGATCCTGAGCGCTACCTCATCCAGGGCTGGATCTACGGCTTCGGCGACGGCCCTGGCGGTTACCCGCACGACTGGACCGCGCTCAAGTCATCCAACTGGCACGAGTTCCGTGACCCGAACGAAGAGTGGGAGCAAACGATCTACCGCACCACGGCGAACGTCGTCCGGGGCGTACAGCAGACGATTGCCAACGGCAGGGCCGCGGATGCGTTCGACGGCTGGAACCGCGGCTGGCTCAAGGTGGTGGAGCGCCATGTGGGCGCCTGGGCGCACGCCGAGCACGGGATCGGTCTGTACGTCTACACGCCCGCGCAGCGCGACGCCCCGACCAACATGATCAACAATGCGCTGGCCGTCGCCGCCACCCACAAGCTGCGGCTCGCCCAGGACCTGATCCTCTACAACCTCGACGTCAGCGAAGCCGTCGAGGGCTTCGACGGAGGCGCCCACCGCGAGGCCTGGCAGAGCGACCCGGTCTGGCAGGGCGTGCGTGAGAACGTCGAGCAGTTGACCGCGACACGCGACTGGGCCGAGGCGTTCTTTGCCACGGCGCTGGTCTTCGAGCCGCTCGTCGGCGAGCTTTTCCGCAGCCACTTCGTCATGCAGGTCGCCGCCCTGCAGGGCGACTACGTGACCCCGACTGTCATGGGTACCGGCGAGGCGGACGCCGCCCGTGAGCAGCGCGGTGCGCGGCGGCTCTTCGATCAGCTGCTGAACGACCCGAAGTACGCCGGCGAGAATCGCGCGGTGACGCAGCAGTGGCTCGCACGTTGGGTGCCGCTCAGCCTCACGGCCGCGCGGCAGCTGCAACCCGTGTGGTCCCAAGTCCCAGAGAAAACCGTGAGCTTCGAGGAATCGCTCGGACGGGCGACGGTTCGCTTCGGCGAGCTCCTCGGCGACCTCGGTCTCGAATCCCCCAAGGAGCTGTGATCCGATGAGCACACAACCTGAGACTCGCTTCGGCGCGAACCCGACGTCCTCCAACAAGGCCGGGATCACGCTGATGAACAATCAGGTCGGCTTCGTCGTGGCCAAGGTCATGGACGGCAAGCCCGGCATCGTCGTTCAGGACATGCCGTCGATGATTCGCGTCGACGGCGAAGGCAAGATCGATTTCGACTTCGCCGAAATCGCCGAGGCCCTGGGCTGGGACGAGTTCGGCCAGGACGACTTCGAGGAGATCATGTCGACGCACTACGGCCGCATGGTCGTGCTCGACGACCGTGTCTTGCTCTTCGCCAATCCCGAGGACGCGGCCGAGTACCTCGGCTTCGACCTCAAGGCCCTCTAGTCGAGGAGACGGAACCATGTACGAGAAGGACGGCGAGCAGTACTTCATCGTCGATTCGCACATCGCCTTTTGGGATGCGCGTCCCGAGAACCGCAACCGGTTCGGCGAGGGCTTCATCAAGTGCTTCTACGACTACCACCGCAACCTCGGACCGGCGGAGTACCTCTGGCCGTTCGAAGAGAAGTTCGTCAAGTACACCGAAGACGATCTGATGCACGACATGTTCGAGGTCGGGTATGTCGATCACGCGATCTTCCAGCCGGTGTATCTGGGCGACTTCTACAAGAACGGTTTCCACACCCCCGAGATGGTCGCGCCGATCGCCGAGAAGCACCCGGGGCTGTTCACCGTCAACGGACTGTTCGAGCCCCGGCTCGGCAAGAAGGGCGTTGCCCATCTCGAGTCGCTGCAGGAGCAGTACGGTCCGCTCAAGGGCGTCAAGCTCTACACGGCCGAGTGGAGAGGTGACTCGCGAGGCTGGAAGCTCGACTCGGCCGAGGCCGCGCCTTGCCTGGAGAAGTGCCAGGAGCTGGGCATCAAGAACATCCACGTCCACAAAGGGCCTACGGTCTGGCCGCTCGACCGCGACGCGTTCGACGTGGCGGATATCGACGGCGCGGCGACGAACTTCCCCGACCTCAACTTCATCGTCGAGCACGTCGGGCTTCCGCGCCTCGAGGACTTCTGCTGGATCGCCACGCAGGAGCCCAACGTCTACGCCGGGCTGGCGGTCGCCATGCCGTTCATCCATACCCGGCCGCGCTACTTCGCGCAGATCATCGGGGAGTTGCTGTACTGGCTGAACGAGGACCGCATCCTCTTCAGCAGCGACTACGCGATCTGGCAGCCGAAGTGGCTCGTCGAGCAGTTCGTCGACTTGCAGATCCCGGAGGACATGCAGTCGGAGCTCGGCGTCCTCACGACCGACGTCAAGAAGAAGATCCTCGGCCTCAACGCAGCGGCGCTCTACGACCTTGACGTCCCTGCCGAGCTCGACGTGACGCGGGACGACGGTAGCGCCGCGGTGGGATCTGAGCCGTTGAGCCCGGCATGATCACCGTCGAACATGTCCTGGACGCTCTCTCGGGCGTCCGGGACCCGGAGATCGACGAATCGCTGACCGAGCTGCGGTTCGTCGACCGTGTGCACGTCGACGGGAGGAACGTGGACGTCCATCTGCGCCTGCCGACGTTTTTCTGCGCGGCGAACTTCGCCTACCTCATGGTCACCGACGCCGAGCAGGCGGTGCAGGCACTTCCGGGGGTCGACCACGTGAGGGTCACGCTGGACGACCACTTCGCCTCGGATGAGATCAACGGTGCGACGGCCCTCGGCGGGGGATTTGAGACGGCCTTTCCGGGTGAGAGCGTCGGCGAGCTCGGCGAGTTGCGAGACCTCTTCACGCGCAAGGCGTTCACCGCCCGCCAGAGCCGGGTCTGCGACGCGCAGTTGCGGGCCGGGCGAACCGTGGAGGAGCTGGCAATCACGCGGCTCGGCGCCCTGAAGCCCGACCCGGACGTCACCCGCTGCATCGAGCTTCGCAAGCAGCTGGGCATCGACGCCGCGCCGGACTCGCCGGCGTTCGTGTTGGCCGACGGGGCGGTACTGGATGCCGCGGGCCTGGAGCGCTTCGTGCGCGTCGCCCGCCTGGTTCGGCTGAGCCTCGAGGGCAACGCCGGTTTCTGCCGCTCGCTGCTCGCCACGCGGTACGGCATCCCCGATCCCGAGGAGGCGATGGCATGAAAGCCGCCAGGTTGCACCGTTACCACGACCCGCTGAAGGTCGAAGAGCTCGACGAGCCGAAGGTAACCGGCCCGAACGACGTGATCGTCCGCATCGGCGGCGCCGGGCTCTGCCGCACGGACCTCCACATCCAGGAAGGCCAATGGGCGGAGAAGTCCGGCGTCGCGCTGCCGTACACACCCGGACACGAGAACGCGGGCTGGGTGCATGAGGTCGGCTCGGCTGTCACGAACGTTGTTCCCGGCGACACGGTGATCGTCCACCCGCTGGTGACCTGTGGGCTCTGCCGCGCCTGCCGCGCAGGCGACGACGTGCACTGCATCAACAGCGCCTTCCCGGGCATCGACGTCGACGGCGGTTTCGCGGATCTACTGAAGACCACGGCTCGCTCCGTGGTGAAGCTCGCGCCGACGCTGCATCCCAAGGACATCGCCGCGCTCGCCGACGCCGGCCTGACCGCCTACCACGCGGTGCGGAAGGCTGCGCTGCTGCTGTACCCCGGCACCAAGGTCGTGGTGATCGGCTCCGGCGGGCTCGGTCATATCGGCATTCAATCCCTGAGCGCGCTGACGCCCGCTGAGATCATCGTGGTCGACCCCTCCGAGCGCGCGCTCGCGCTCGCCGGCGAGCTCGGTGCCGACCACACGGTGCGCGCCGACGGCAAACACGTCGACACCGTGCTCGAGCTGACTGACGGCGCGGGCGCCGAGGTGATCATCGACTTCGTCGGCGAGAAGGGCGCGATCGAAGACGGCGTCGCGATGCTGCGTCAAGCGGGCTCGTATTTCGTCGTCGGCTACGGCGAGAACATCAACGTGCCGACGATCGACATCATCTCGCGAGAGATCAACTTCATCGGCAACCTCGTCGGGTCATACAACGACCTCGACGAGCTCATGACGCTGACCGCGCAGGGCCGTGTTCAA
>DATBDB010000198.1:0-13092 GCA_036270155.1 Gaiellaceae bacterium | reverse complement strand
CGCCCAAGGATCCGGCGCCTGAGCCCGTGATCCAGTGGGGAGAGCGCGAGAAAGAGCTCGTTCGCAGCTAGCGCGAACGACTCACGACTTGTCGACGGCCGTCCCAGGGCGGCCGTCGTCGAGTCCTCCCGAGGCTCCTGGGGGTGACGACAGGTCGGCGCCCACCTCGGCCGGAGTCGCCGCGGTTACCTGTACGTGCATCACGAGTTCACAGCGCGGTACTCCCTCTCCGTGCACGTACGCATCCTCGGCTCAGCCGCCGGCGGCGGCTACCCGCAGTGGAATTGCCACTGCGCGACGTGCGAAGCCGCTCGCGCCGGCGTGCGCGCCCGCCCGCGGACGCAGTCGTCGCTTGCGCTTCGCGGCGCCGATGGCCCCTGGTTCCTCGCGAACGCGTCGCCCGACCTGCGCCAGCAACTCGAGGGACTTCCGGGCGGCAGCCGCAACGGCCTTCGCGTGGCGCCGGTCGCTGCCGTCCTGCTGACCGATGCGGAGATCGACCACACAGCGGGACTGCTCCTCCTGCGCGAGTCGTCGGCGCCACTCACGATCTATGGCAGCGACAGCGTGCGCGGCGCCCTCACACGCGGCTTCCCGGTGCTGTCGATCCTCGAGCGCTACTGCGGCGTCGAGTGGCGGGCGCTCGGGCCTGGGCAGCCGCTCCCTCTCGAGGGATCGTCGCTCGAGGTCGAGCGCTTTTCGGTCGGCGGCGACCCGCCGGTCTACCTCCGCGGGGGCGAGGTCGAGGCGAGCGGGCTCGTCTTCCGCGACCGTGCGACCGGCGGCGTCCTCACCTACGCGCCCGCGCTGGCGCGGCTCGACGACGATGTACTCGCGCGGTTTGCGGCGAGTGACGCGGTCCTCGTCGACGGCACCTTCTGGTGCGACGACGAGCTGCCGCGGCTCGGCATCGCGCGGCGGACGGGGCGGGAGATGGGCCACGTGCCGCTCTCCGGCGCCGCGGGGATGCTCGAGATGCTCGCGCGCATCGAGCGGCCGCGCAAGATCCTCGTGCACGTGAACAACACGAACCCGGTGCTGCTCGAGGACTCGCCCGAGCGCGAAGCCGTCGTCCGTGCCGGCGCCGAGGTTGCGCACGATGGCCTCGAGGTTGAGCTGTGACGCAGGCGCCGGTCGCCTCGGAGCTCAGCGCCCGTCTCCGCGCGCAGGCGCGGCGCTACCACAACCTGCATCCGTTCCACCGGCGCATGGACGCCGGTGAGCTCTCGCCCGAGGAGCTGCAGCGGTGGGTCGCGAACCGCTTCTACTACCAGAGGGCGATCCCGGTGAAGGATGCCGCGATCATCTCGAACTGCCGCGAAGTCGAGGTGCGGCGCGAGTGGATCAAGCGGATCATCGACCACGACGGAACGGGGGAAGGCACCGGCGGGATCGAATCGTGGCTCCGGCTGGGCGAGGCGCTCGGCGTCTCGCGTGAGGAGCTCCTCTCGGAGCGGCGCGTGCTCCCGGCCGTCCGCTACGCGGTCGACGCGTACGTCAACTTCGCACGGGAGAAGCCGTGGATCGAGTCGGTCGCGTCGTCGCTGACCGAGCTCTTCGGGCCGGACGCGATCCGCGTGCGCGTCGCGGCGCTCGAGTTGCATTACTCGTGGATCGACCCGGCCGGCCTCGAGTACTTTCGCACCCGCCTCGTGCAGGCGCCGCGGGACGCGGACTACGCCCTGCAGCTCGTCGTCGACCGCTGCACGACGCCGGAGCAGCAGGACGCGGCGGTCGCGGCGCTTCGCTTCAAGACCGAGCTGCTGTGGGCGCAACTCGACGCGATCGAGCGCGGGGATACCCAACCGCCGGCGGAGCCCGAGTGAACCGGCCGCGGCTCGCCACCGGCGCCCGCCTGCAGTACGACGACGTGCGCGAGGAGCACCTGCTCCTCGTCCCGGAGGGAGCGGTGCGTCTGAACGCGACGGCGGCGGAGGTGCTCAACCTTTGCGACGGCGAGCGCTCCGTCGATGACATCGTGGCGACGCTCTCCGCACGATATGGCGGTGCCGGCGACGTGACGGACGACGTGCGCGAGCTGCTCGCCGGCCTTGGCCAGCGCGGACTGGTGGTCGATGCCGCCGCCTAAGCCTTTTACGCTCATCGCAGAGCTTTCGTACCGCTGCCCGCTCCACTGCCCGTACTGCTCGAACCCGCTCGCGATCGGCGAGGATCGCTACCGCCGCGAGCTCGAGCCAGAGCATTGGCTGCGCGTCTTCCGCGAGGCGCGCGCGCTCGGCGTGCTGCAGCTCGCGCTGACGGGCGGCGAGCCGATGGTGCGTCGCGACCTCGGCGACCTTTGCGCCGCCGCGCGCGCCGCCGGCCTGTACTCGTCGCTCATCACCGCCGGCACGCTCCTCACGCGCGAGCGCGCGGAGCAGCTGAAGGAGGCGGGGCTCGACCACGTCCAGATCTCGATCCAAAGCCCGGACGCCGAGGAGAACGACCGCATCGCCGGCGCCCGCTCCTTCGAGCAGAAGATCGCGGCGGCCCGCGCCGCGCGCGAGCTCGACTTCCCACTCACGATCAACTGCGTCCTCCACCGCCAGAACCTCGACCGGATCGAGGACGTCCTCCAGCTCGCGCTCGACCTCGGGGCGCAGCGGCTCGAGCTCGCGAACACGCAGTACTACGGCTGGGCGGTCGCGAACCAGGACGCACTGCTGCCGACGCGCGAGCAGCTCGAGCGCGGTGAGGAGGCGGTCATCCGCTTCCGCGAGCGTGTCGGCCCGAAGCTCGACATCCTCTGGGTGCTACCCGACTACTTCGAGGAGCTGCCGAAGCCGTGCATGGGCGGCTGGGGCCTCACCGCAATTGTGATTGCGCCGAACGGCGACGCGCTCCCGTGCCAGGCCGCGTCCACCATTCCCGCGCTCGACGTCCCGAACGTGCGCGAGCACTCGCTGGAGTGGATCTGGAATGACTCCGACGCGTTCACGCGCTTCCGCGGCACGGACTGGATGCAGGAGCCGTGCCGCAGCTGCCCGATCAGTCGGCAGGAGGTCGACTTCGGCGGCTGCCGCTGCCAAGCGCTCCGAATCGCCGGCGATGCCGCCGCGACCGACCCGGCGTGCCAGTTCTCGCCGCACCACAGCGTCGTCGTCGCGGCGCGTGAGGCAGCGCAGACGCACGACTTCGTCTACCGGACGATGCGCCGGCGCGCGGATCGCGCGCAGCGCTGGCTTACCGGTGATAGAGGTAGGACGTGACCTCCGAGCAGAGGTCGACGAACTCGAACTTCGGCTTGATCCAAGCCATCTGGCTTCCTTCGGAGGGAGAACGGTCGTGACGCAGTCTGGCTGCGACACTCGCGGATGGCTTTGCTCTTTGGCCCAGCCCGGCCCGCCAAATAGGACAGGCGAAGACCGGGACGCGGACGGCAAGATTTCCAAGCAGTTCGCGAAGCAGCCTTCCACCACGACCTCAAGGGGTTTGCGATGAATGACCTGCGCTCCGTCGCTGAGCTCCCGGGAGTTGACAGGCAAAACGGTGCGGTACTGGGTCGACTGCGGGCCAGCGGCCGCTTCGGATATGCCGAGGAGGGACCGGACGGCCGCCTGCACGCTCAAGTCCGGATCCCGCCCGACGAGTTGGTGTGGGAGCCCGCAGTCATCGCCATGCCCCGCGCCGGCGACCTCGAGCTCGAACTGCTCAACGATGACCAGAACACCCACTGCGCGCTGCTGCCGAGCAATGGGGACAGCCAGTTCATCTGGTTGCCGAACAACTCGCGGGGAACGGCGAGCCTCAATCTCGACGGCCCGGGCTGCTACTGGTTCGGCTCCGTGATCGGCAACGACGAAGGCCGAGGGCTGGTCGGCTCGATCGTCGTGCTTGGGGACGCTCCGCCCGAGGCTCGTCTCGACCGTCCAGCCCAACCACGACCGTAGGAAGGGGCCAGGTGATGGCAACGGAATACGTCGATGCAGGACACGCCGTCAGCCAGGGAACTCTGAGTGGCCTGGTCGGGACTGCGCCGCGCGCGGTTCAGGACGTCACCTATGAGCGCATTCTTGGCGCCCGTTCGGAACCACAGAACTGGCTTACCTACTACGGCGCGTACGACGGGCAGCGCTACAGCCAGCTCGACCAGATCAACACCGAGAACGTCAAGCGCCTGGCTCCCGCCTGGGTCTTTCAGGCCGGCTCCGCCGGGATGCTTGCGGGCCAGTCGACCTACGCGTTCGAGGCTGCGCCGATCGTCGTGGACGGAGTCATGTACGTCGCCGGCTGGGATGGTTGGGTCTGGGCACTCGACGCCCGGACCGGAGACGAACTGTGGCGGTACAGGCACGCGATCCCGTACGACACGGCGCTCTGCTGCGGCAACGTCAACCGCGGAGTCGCCGTGGCGAAGGGGAAGGTCTTCGTCGTCACGCTGAACGCCCATGTGCTCGCGCTCGACGCAGAAACGGGGAAGTGCCTCTGGGACAAGACGTACGGTGATGTCCGGGCGGGCGAGAGCGCGACCGTCGCCCCGCTGATCGTGAAGAATCTGGTCATCGTCGGGAGCTCCGGCGGAGAGTTCGGCGTGCGCGGCCACCTGGACGCGTACAACATCGACTCAGGGCGGCGCGTCTGGCGAACGTACACCGTCCCAAAGCCCGGCGAGCCTGGCTTCGAAACCTGGCCGGCGGACGGTGAAGCGTGGGCGCGAGGTGGCGGAAACTGCTGGGTCACCGGCACCTACGACGCGGAGCTGAACCTCCTCTACTGGGGGACCGGCAATCCGGCGCCCGACTTCGACGGGGGCGTGCGTGAAGGCGACAACCTCTACACGGGCTGCATCCTCGCCATCAACCCTGACAACGGCGAGATCCGATGGCACTACCAGGTCAATCCACACGACCTGTGGGATTACGACGCCAGCATGGAGAACATCCTCTTCGAGTTGGACGGGCGCAAGCTGCTGGCGCACTTCAACAAGAACGGGTACTTCTTCGTTCTCGACCGCACGAACGGCGAGTTGGTCCGCGTGACGCCCTTCGTCGACCGGATCACCTGGGGCAAGATCGGCGCCGACGGCACGGTAACGCCCGAGATCTACCCGGAGAAGGAAGGCGAGGTGGTCAGGTTTTGGCCCGGGCCGGCCGGTGCCAAGGAGTGGACGCACGCGGCCTACAGTCCAAGGACCGGCCTGTTTTACGTTCCGGTCCAGGATCTCGGTGCAGAGATCACGCTGCAGCGCCGGGAGTTCAAGGAGGGCATCCCCTACTGGGGAGCGGGCGTCAAAGTGGACATCGGCGACATGGCAGGGGCCATCAGCGCTTTCGATCCGTCCACGGGTGAGGAGGTGTGGCGCTGGCCCAACGACATGCCGATGTGCGCCTCGGTGCTCGCCACCGGAGGCGACCTCGTCTTCGCCGGTGAGCCCACCGGAGAATTCAACGCATTCGACGCTCGCAGCGGCCAGCTGTTGTGGCACTTCCAGACGGGAAGCGGGCACCACAGCAGTCCGACGACCTACAGCATCGACGGCAGGCAGTACATCGCCGTGCCCGTCGGCTGGGGCTCCTGGATGGAGGGCATCCTGCCGGGGATGTTCGGCGCAGCCCACGGAGACGCGCTCTTCGTCTTCGCGCTGCCGGAGGAGTAGCTGCATGGTCCGGCAGCGTCGCGTGGGCGACGCTGCCGGAGCATCGGCACCGCCAGATGGTCAGCAATCTTCTGATCCTGGGGTTAACCCTCAGCCTGGACAATTTCCGCACGGCGATTGCCCTCGGGGCGCTCCGGCTCAAGGCGCGGCAGGTCCGACAGGTTGCTCTGGCGTTCGGGTTGTGGGACGCCGTCGCACCACTCCTCGGCATCTTGGTCGGACGGTACTTGGGAGAGCGGATCGGCTCGACCGCCGAATACGTCGGCGCGATCGCGCTGGGCGCCTACGGTCTTTACCTCCTGGTGCGAGCGTGGCACACCCGGCCGCCGAATGAGTTCGACCAACTCTGGGCGCTGTTCGGCCTTCCTCTGCCGTTGAGCCTCGACAACATCTTGGCCGGTACCAGCTTGGGGTTGCTCGGGTTCTCACCGTGGCTCGCGCCCGCGATCTTCGGCGTCATGACGACGGTCATGTCGTTCGTCGGATTGCAACTCGGGCGAACAGCCGCGCAGTTCATTCGTGTTCGCTCCGATGTCCTGAGCGGCATCGCGCTCGTCGCGATGTCCAGTGTGCTCGGGCTGCGGCTGATGACGTAGCGATCCCCGCGTCAAGACCAGGGGCACTCACGGGCGCGATCCGGTGGCGACGGTGCGACGCTCCGGCCATTGGCACGGCGACGCGGTGGATTACTGCCGCGACCAAGAACACGCAAGGAGGTCGACATGAGCACCACTGTCCAGAGCGCCACCGATATCCGTCCGTTCCACGTCGACGTTCCCGAAGAGAAGCTCACCGATTTGCGCCGCCGTGTTGCCGCGACGCGTTGGCCCCAGAGGGAGCTCGTCGACGATCAGTCTCAGGGAGTTCAGTCGGCGCTGATGGAGGCGCTCACGCGCTACTGGGTAGCGGACTACGACTGGCGCAAATGCGAGGCCGAGCTGAACGCGCTGCCGCAGTTCAAGACCGAGATCGACGGGCTCGACCTCTACTTCATCCACGTCAAGTCGCCGCACGAGCACGCGCTGCCGCTGATCATGACGCACGGGTGGCCCGGGTCGGTGATCGAGATGCTCGAGGTCGTCGGTCCGCTCGTGGAGCCGACGGCGCATGGCGGACGCGCCGAGGACGCATTCGACGTCGTGTTGCCGTCGCTGCCGGGTTACGGCTTCTCTGACGCGCCGCTGGAGGTCGGTTGGGATCAGAACCGCACGGCCAAGGCCTGGGCCGAGCTGATGAACCGCCTCGGCTACACCCACTACGTCGCCCAGGGCGGCGACCAGGGCGCTTCCGTCACCGATGCGATGGGTCGCATGGCGCCTGATGGGCTGGTCGGCGTTCACTTCAACTTCCTCAGCTCCTTCCCGACCGACGTTCTGGCGGCGGTCTTCGGCGGGGGCGCCGCGCACGGATTGTTCAAGCGGCTTGCGGTAGCCACCCTCGCCGCCCACGCCGAGCGGACGGAGCTCACGGCGCTCGAAGGGGTCGAGGCCATCTTCAAGAGGGGCTACATCGTCGAGATGCCCGAGCACCCGCAGACCGTCGGGTTCGCATTGACGGATTCTCCCGTCGGGTTGGCGGCCTGGATGCTCGACCACGACGCTGACAGCTACGAGAAGATCTCGCACGCGTTCATCGACGGGAAAACGACGGGTGGCCTGACGCGGGACAGAGTCCTGGACAACATCACGCTCTACTGGTTGACCAATACCGCAACGTCGTCGGCGCGGATCTACTGGGAGGAAGGACGAGGAATAGCTGCCGCGATTGCGTCCGGCCAGAAGCCCCCGAAGCTCTCCCTTCCGGTGGCCTTCACCGTCTTCCCGGACGAGCTCTTTGAGGCGCCGCGCAAGTGGGCCGAGAAGGTCTATCCCAACCTGATCTATTTCAACGAGGTCGACAAGGGCGGCCACTTCGCCGCCTGGGAAGAGCCGGCGCTCTTCGCGTCGGAGCTGCGCGAGGCGTTCAGGTCACTCCGCTGACGCGCTCGTTTCGCGGCGCGCACACATGCGTGCGCGCCGCTCGCGGCCGGTCTCGAACAGGACGAGCGACGGCTGCCCCTTCGGGCAGTGTGTCTGACGATCGGGCGTACTTACCGTCGAAGACGTGACCGTCCGCGAAGCAGCGTTGAGCGTGTTCCGCACGCACGAGCTCACGACCTGGTTCGGGAACCCCGGCTCGTCGGAGCTGAGCTTGCTCGAGGACTTCCCGGACGACTTCACGTATGTCCTGGGACTGCAGGAGATGGTGCCGGTTGGGATGGCCGACGGCTACGCGCAGATCACGCGGCGGCCGGCGCTCGTCAACCTGCACACCGCGCCCGGCGTCGGTAACGCCATGGGCGCGCTCTGCAACGCCGCCTGGAACAAGACCCCGCTGGTCGTCACCGCCGGCAACCAGCGGCGCACCATGCAGAACCAGGTCGCCCTGCTGACGAACATCGACGCCACGCTGCTTCCCCGACCGTTCGTGAAGTGGGCGGCCGAGCCCAGCACCGCGAGCGAGGTGCCGGCGGTGCTCGCGCATGCGATCCACCTCGCGCAGACCCCGCCGGCCGGGCCGGTGTTCGTCTCGCTACCGCTGGACGACCTGAGTGTCGAGCTCGACGACCGGCAGCAATCCGACCTCGACCGCCTTCGAGCGCGCCGGGTCGACCACGCCGGCGCACCCTCGCGGGCCACGGCATCCGCGATCGCCGGGCGGCTCGATGCATCCTCGGCGCCCGCGCTCGTCGTCGGTGCCGAGGTGGAGCGGTCCGGCGCCTGGGATGCGGTCGTCGCCTTGGCCGAACGGAGTCGCGCCGCGGTCTGGACGGCGCCGCTGTCCGGTCTCTCGGGATTTCCGGAAGGTCACCCTCTCTACCAGGGGCGCCTTCCTCCCGGCGCCGGCTGGATCGCCCGTTCGCTCGAGGGGCGCGATCTCGTGCTCGTCCTCGGCGCGCCGGCATTTCGTTACTACCCGCAGATATCCGGCCCCTACCTGGCGGAGGGAACGCAGCTGATCCAGATCACCGGCGATCCGGACGAGGCAGCGCGCGCTCCGGTGGGCGACGCCGTCGTTGCGGACGTGCGAGCCGTGGTCGAGGCGCTGCTCGAGCACGTCTCCCAGACGACGCGACCCGCGCCCTCCGCCCGGCCGGAGCCAGAGTCGATCGAACCAGCGAGCGCCCCGCTGAAGCCCTCGGCCTTGTTCGGCACGCTGGGACGGATCGCGCCGGTCGACACGCTCTGGGTGACGGAGGCTCCGTCGCACGAGCTGTCGATTGGCGAGCACATCCGCGCGGGAACACCGTTCTCGCACATGTCCGCTGCCGGCGGTGGCCTCGGCTTCGGACTGACCGCTGCACTGGGCGCACAGCTCGCCGCGCCCGGCCGCCCGGTTGTTGCCCTCATCGGCGACGGGTCGATGCAGTACGCGATCACCGCCCTGTGGACCGCGGCCACGTACGAGATCCCGCTCACCATCGTCGTCCCCTCGAACGGCGAATACGGTGTGCTCAAGCAGTTCGCAAGGATGGAGCAGACCGGTGGTTTGCCCGGGCTCGACCTTCCCGGTCTCGACATCGTCGCCACGGCCAAGAGCTACGGGGTCGCCGCACATGAGGCTCGCAGTACCGACGAGCTCGGCGAGCTTTTCGCGGCCGCCATTGCCGGCCGCGAGAAGCCGACACTGATCAACGTCCCGACGGCCAAGGTGGGCGACTCGACCTTCGGCGACAATCGCTAGCGAGCGCCTGGGTCAGCCGCGTCGGGTCAGGGCCGACAACGGGGGCGTTGCCGCCCCCGTTGGTCGTCAATCCGCTTGTGGCGTTCCCTTACGCCGCGGCGAGGGCGGCCCGCACGCGCGCGGGCGTCATCGGGTACTCGGTCATGCGCACGCCCGTGGCGTCGAACACGGCGTTCGCGATCGCCGCCGGCACCGGAGCCGTCGTGGGCTCGCCGGAGCCGCTCGACTTCTCGGCCTTGTTGTTGATCACGACCGTCGTCACGTCTGGCGAGTCCTTGAACCGGAGGATCGGATACGAGACCCAGTCGAGGCTCGTGACGCGGTTCTTGGTGAAGACCACCTGCTCGAGCAGCGCACGGCTCGTCCCCTGGACGAGGCAGCCCTCCATCTGCTGGGCGATCAACGACGGGCTGATCGCAAGGCCCGCGTCCTGTGCAGCGAACATGTGCTGCGCCACGATCTTGCCGGTCTTCATGTTCAGCTCGATGTCCGCGACGACCGCCGCGTAGGTGTTGGAGAACCCGCCGATCGCGATACCCCGACCCTTCCGGATCGTCCCCGATTGCGAGACAGAGTTCGCGACACGGGGCGTCCAGCCGGATGCCTTGGCGACCGCGTCGAGCGCGCCGACCCAGCGGTAGTTGCTGATGTTGAGCTTGCGGAACGCGATCGGGTCGAGGCCCGCGGCGTGCGCCAGTTCGTCGATCATCTGCTCAGTCCCGAAGAGCGTCTGTTGTGCGCCCGGGGCGCGCATCCAGATCACCTTCGGGACACCGCCATTGATGTTCGGAAGCGACCTGCCGAGCACGCGACGGTTCGGGAGCGCGTACTGCGCTCCGCTGTTGTCCAGATCGGGCTTACCTGTTGCCAACGGCACCGCCGAGCCGTTCTGCTCCTCGGTCGTCTCCGTCGACATCCAGCCGGGCTGCGTCGAGGCGTAGTCGAATGCCGTGATCTTCCCGTTCGCGTCGATACTGGCGCTGATGTCCGTCAGCTGGGCGGGGCCGTAGTTGTCCCACCCGTGCTCGTCCGCCCGCATGAACTGCACACGCACCGGGGCGTTGACCGCCTGGGACATCAACGCTGCCGCAAGTGCGCAGTCGTCGTAGGCGCTGTGTCCGTAGCAGCCGGAGCCCTCGACGCGGATCAGCTTCACCTGGGCCGACGTGCGGCCGAGGATCTTCGCCACCCGGTCGCGCAGCGCGTAGGGCAGCTGCGTGTGCGAATAGACGGTCGTCAGCCCATTCGGCTGGTAGTCGACGATCGCCGCCGACGGGCCGATCATGCCGTGCGTCTGGAACGGCGCCACGTAGGTACGCGTAACCGTCTTGGCGGCGTTCGCCCTGCCCGCCTGGATGTTGCCCTTGGAGAACGCGACCGTGTCCGTTGTTTTCCCCGCGCGGAGGCTCTTGCCGAGATTGCCGACACCGGACAGCGTCGGCGACTCCTGCCACTTCACGGTCAGCGTTGAGGCGGCCTGGATCGCCACCCACTCGTCCTTGGCAACGACACCGACGAAGTTGCCTTTGCGGACGATCTGGACGCCCGGGAACTGCTTGATCGACGACGCGTCGATCGAGAGCGGAACGATCGGCTTCCCGTACTCGCCCTGGCCTTGCGGCCGCACGATGCGACCGTGGAGCATTCCGGGCACGCGGATGTTGTGGAGATAGGTGTACTCGCCCGTGACCTTCGCAGGAATGTCCAGCCGCTGCTGGTCGGTACCGATCAGCTTGTACTGGCTGATCGGCTTGAGCGGCGCCTTGCCGGTGAACGTGGCGTTGATCAGCTGGCCCCCGACGAGCGCGCCGTACGTAACGGACTTGCCGCCGCCCGAGACGACACCCTTGTCGACGGTGAGCTGCGACACGGGCACGCCGAGATTCGCCGACGCGAGCGTCAGGAGCGCGAGGCGCGCCTCTGCGGCCGCCTGGCGCACCTGCGGGCCGCCACCCGAGATCGACGTGCTCCCGGCCGTGAAGCCCTGGTCGGGAGTGACGCCCGTCTCGATCCGCTGCTGGCGAATCTGGTCCATCCCCAGATCGAGCTCCTCGGCCGCGATCATCAGCAAACCCGTCGGGGAGCCCTGGCCGAGCTCGACCTTGCCGATCAGGATCGTGGCGGTGTTGTCGGGATTGATGGTGACCCACGAGTCGACCGCGGTCGCGGGTGGTGCGAGCGTGCTGCCGTTCGCAGCCTCCGCCTTGCCCGCCTTGAACAGCGAGCCTGCGAAGGAAAAGCCGAGGATCAGTGCACCGCCGCCCTTCAGGAACGTGGCGCGCGACACCTCGGTTCCGTCTACGAGCCGGCCGAGACTGTCGGCGATCCCGTCGCCGGGGACGACCCGCTCCACAGCGGCGGCGACGATGTCGCCGCGGGAGCTCTTCTCATTCCGGAGAGCGGTCATTCGGCGCCCCGGATCGTCGTCGAGGCCTGCTTGACGGCCTTGAGGATGCGCGGGTACGTACCGCAGCGGCAGAGATGACCGTTCATCGCACTCTTGATCTGCGCATCGGACGGGTTTTTGTTTGTCGCAAGCAGATCCGCCGCCTGGATCATCATCCCGCTCTGGCAGTAGCCGCACTGTGGCACCTGCTGATCGATCCACGCCTGCTGGATCGGGTGCAGCCCGTCGGCCGCCTTCTTGCCGCTCTCCTTTTCCCAGAGCTTCGGCAGACCTTCGAGCGTCGTCACCGTCTTGCCGGCGACCATCGAGACAGGCGTTACACAGGAGCGCGTTTCCTTGCCATTGACCAGGACTGAGCACGCTCCACACTGCGCGAGGCCGCACCCGAAGCGAGGCCCGTGCAGCCCCAGTTCGTTATGCAGCACATAGAGCAACGGCGTCGTCGCACTCGCTTCGACCGTATGCGACTTTCCGTTGACAACGATCTTCCTAGCCAATGCTGTCAACCTCCTGGGTAGTGCCTGCCCTAGACCCGATTTAATTGCAAACTGCAAGAATGTAGCGAAACCCGATGGGTCTACCCGGCGGGAAGGGAGAAGCTGGACGAGCCTGTTGTCTCTCGAGGCGCGCGCGATCGTTCAGGGCGAGACCGGTCGCGTTTCGCTCCAGTCGAGGATCAGCTCGCGTTCGGCGAAGTACCAGCGGCCGCCGAGCTTCGCGAAGGTGTCGAGGTAGCGGAGCGAGGCGACCATGATCTTGCGGCCGCCGTTCTCCTCGCTGAAGAGGTGATGTGCGATCGTGTAGCTCTCGCCGGTCGCTCGGTCGCCGTCGATCGTGACGGTGCTCTGCCCGTTGAAGTGCGTCGTCGCCTCGTACCTGTTCAGGTCTGCGAAGACCGGCGTGAGCGCCTCGCGTCCGTGCAGCACGTAGGTCGCCTCGCTCCCCTCGCCGTCCATGAAGACAGCGAAGCGCGTGTCATCGGTGAAGAGCGCCTTCTGACCGTCCGCGTCGCGGCGGTCGGCGCAGTGGGCATACGCGTCGAACAGCTCGCGAAGTGCGAGGCGGTCGGCGACTTCGGACGTGGTGAGTTCGGCGTGAACGGCCATCGGCGGTACTCCTCAGAGTCGGATCAAATTGACGCCTGCGAGCGGATGGTGGATCAACTGTCATCCGCGGAGCAGATGCTCGGTGAGAATCACGAGACAGTCCCCGGTCCAAGCGCGACCGCAGTCGCCTGCCGCTCGGGCTCGGTCCCGCGAACGAGCACGAGGCACGCGACGACCGAGGCGGCGCTGATGCCGGCAATCACCCAGAAGCCGAGAGCGAAGCCGCTCGTCGCCGCCTGCGCCGGCGAGTGTCCCGACGC
>DATBDB010000197.1:0-8456 GCA_036270155.1 Gaiellaceae bacterium | reverse complement strand
AGCCCGAAGACCCACTCGTGCAACTGCATGCCGCCTTCGCCGAGCGGCGCCTCGACCGTCCGGTCCGGGCCGGCGACGAATCCGTCGAGTGACATCGAGATGTCGAGCCTCAGCTTGGTCATGGAACCTCCTGTAGCTTTCGCGATCGTGCTCGAGATCGTTGCAGCCGGGATGCGCTTTGTCGCGCGCTGGGAAGAAGAGGCCGCCCCGAAGACGGTGGCCGCTTTCAAAGCGAGCCTGCCGCTCGACGACCGAATCATTCACTGCCGCTGGAGCGGTGAGTCGAACTGGATCCCGTGGGGCGACCGCGACTTCGGGATCGGCCCCGAGACCGCGACGTCGTATCCGCATCCAGGTGAGCTGGCGCTCGACCCGGGCGGCCAGCGCGAGACGGAGCTGCTGATGCCGTACGGCTACTGCAACTTCGCGTCGAAGGCCGGCCAGCTCTGGGCGAACCACTTCGCGACGATCATCGAAGGCCAGGAGCAGCTGCCGCAGCTCGGCCGCCTCACCCTCTGGGAAGGCGCGCAGCAGATCACCTTTCGCCCGATCTAAAGACCTAATCGCGCGGGTCCGCGTCCTCGGCGATCTCGACGGCGGCGGGCGTGTCCTTCTCGACGATCAGATAGCGGTCGAACGTCCGGACCACGTGCTCGATCTGCTCGGTGAGATGCCCCGGCACGATCGCGAACCAGCGTCCGTCGGACCGCACTTCCTCGTACTCGCTCAGTGTCAGCTCAATCTGCTCCGCGCACGCGCCGTTCGAGCACTCGCACACGAACTGGACGTGCCGTTGATCCGACTCCCGTCCGAGCCTCTCGATCTGCTCGTTGACACTGCGGAACAGCACCTCGTTCTGCGCTGCACGATCCTCGAAGGCTCCCACCAGGGGAGTTTTAACGCTCTTCGCGCACGTACGGCGTGCCGAGTGAAGCCGGCGCCCCGAGGTGCCGCCGCGCGCCGGCGCTGGAGACGATCACGAGCACGACGATCGTCATCACATACGGCAACGACTGGAAGAGCTCGGGCGGGATGCCCGTCAAGATCCCACGCGCCTGGAACGCGAACGGGATGCCCGAGAACGCTCCGAACAGGTAGGCGCCGATGAGGCAGAGCGCCGGGCGCCAGAACGCGAAGATGACGAGCGCAATCGCAATCCAGCCGGCGCCCGCAGTGATGCCGTCGACCCACTGAGGCGTGATCCAGAGCGTGAAGCACGCGCCGCCGACACCGGCGAATGCGCCGCCGATGAGCGTGTGCGCATACCGGTACGCGGTGACGTTGATCCCCATCGCGTCGGCCGCCGCCGGTGACTCGCCGACCGCACGGACGTTGAGGCCCAGCCGCGTGCGGTTGAGATACAGGGCGACGATCGCGACGAGCGCCCACGACGCATAGACGAGCGCAGACTGCTTGAAGAGGATCGGGCCGACAACGGTCGCCGTCTGCCACGACTGCGGGAAGAACGGTGCGAACGCGTGCCGCGCAGGCTGGTCGGCGAGATTCAGGTCGTTGCCGAGGTAGGACGAGAGGCCCGCCGCGCCCGCAAAGATCGTCAGCGCGAGACCGGAGACGATCTGGTTCGCGCGCAGCGTGATCACCAGAAACGCGTGGATAAGCGCCATCGACGCGCCGGCGACCGCGGCGACGACGATCGCAAGTAGCAGCGACCCGGTGCGCTGCACGGCCCAGAAGCCCATCACCGCGCCGATGAGCATCATCCCCTCGACGCCGAGGTTGAGCACGCCCGCCCGCTCCGTCAGCAGCTCACCGAGCGCCGCGTAGAGCAGCGGCGTGCCATAGGTGACGGCGGACGCGAGCACCACGACCCACACCGAGGTGTTGATCACGCAGCTACCTCAACGGAGCGCGAACCGCGCGCGATGCGAAGTCGATAGCGGATCAGGAGCTCGCCGCCGAGTGCGCAGAAGAGGATCAGTCCCTGCAAGACGCCGACGAGCCCCGACGGGAAGTCGACGCCCTGCAGCGTGTAGCCCGCGTTCTGCAGCCCGCCGAGCAGGAAGGCAACGAGACAGACCGCGAACGGGTTGTAGCGCGCGAGCGCCGCGATCACGATCCCCGCGTAGCCGTAGCCAGCCGCTGTGAGACCGCGGGGATCGAGCGAGTGGCGGATGTCGCCGTCCTGGCTCGCGCCGCCGATGCCGGCAATCGCGCCGGACAGCGCCATTACCGCGAGGATCTTCCGCCGTGTGCGCATGCCGGCATACGACGCGGCGCGCGGCGAGTCGCCGATCACCTGCACCTCGAAGCCAAAGCGTGTGCGCGTGTAGAGCAGCCAGACGATGGCCGCGATCACGACACCGAGCAGGAGGCCGAACGGCACCAGCAGCGAACCGACGTGCGAGACGGGCCAGCTTGCGGCGTCCGGCAAGGGCTTGCCCTGCGGGAACACCTTCGCAGTCGGGCTCGACGTGTCCCGCCAGTAGGACAGCGAGTCGAAGATCAGATAGTTGATTACGAGCGCGCCGACGTAGTTCAGCATCAGCGACGTGATGATCTCGTTCGTCGAGAAGAAGGCGCGCAGAATTGCCGGAATCAGCGCGAGCGCCGCGCCGCCGACCGCGCCCGCGACGATCATCGCCGGGACGGAGAGCCAGGTCGAGTGATTGCCGAGCGCGATGCCCGCCGCCGCGCCGACGATCGCGCCGGCGTAGAGCTGACCCTCGCCGCCGATGTTGAAGAGCTGCATCCGGAACGCGACCGCAGCACACAGGCCTGTGAAGATGAGCGGTGTCGCCGCGACAAGCGTGTCGTTCAGCGACTGCGTGCTGCCGAAGCCTGCGCTGAGCAGACGGCCGAACGTGTGGAGCGGCGGATGGTGCGTGATCAGGAGGACGATCGTCATCAGGCCGAAGGCGACGGCGATCGACCCGACCGGGACCGCGACGAGCAGCCATTTCGGCTGCGCCAGGCGCCGCTCGATCCTGATCACGTGCGCCCGCCCCCGGCCATCAGCAGGCCGATCTCCTCGACCGTCGCGGTCGCGGCATCGACCTCGCCCACGATCACGCCTTCGTAGATCACGGCGACGCGATCGGCGAGCGCGAGGATCTCGTCGAGGTCCTCGGAGATGAGCAGCACGCCGACGCCGCCCGAGGCCGCGTCGCGGAGATACCGGTGGACGGTTTCGATCGCCGCGACGTCGAGGCCGCGGGTGGGTGAGGCGACGACGAGCACGCGCGGCGCGCCCTCGAACTCGCGCGCGAGCACGACCTTCTGCAGGTTGCCGCCCGAGAGCCGGCGCGCCGGCAGCTCGGGACCTCCACCCCGGACGTCGTAGCGCTTGATCAACTCCGCGGCGTAGTCGCGAATCGTGCGCAAGCGGAGCAGCGGGCCTTTCACGACGCTGCGCCCCCGGTACGACTTGAGCACGACGTTCGACGCGATCGAGAGCGACGGCGCCACACCCGTGTGCAGGCGGTCCTCCGGCACGTGCGCAACGCCGGCCCGAATCGCCTCGCGCGCGTCTCCGCCCCGCAGTGTCTTCCCGTCAACCGTGATCGTGCCCCGGGTCGCCGGGCGCATGCCCGTGATCGTCTCGGCCAGCTCGCGCTGCCCGTTGCCGGCCACGCCTGCGATCGCAACGACCTCCCCGGCGCGCACCCGCAGCGATACGCCGCGCAACGTCTCGCCTCCGCGGTCGCCTGCCGCCCACAGGTCGTCCGTCTCGAGCACCGGCTCGCCCACCTCACCGGTACGCGGCACGCGCTCGGCCATGTTCACTTCGCGCCCGACCATCAGCGCAGCCAGCGAGCGCGGCGTCGCCTCTTTCGTCTCAACCGTCTCGACGTTCTTCCCGCCGCGCAACACGGTGACGCGATCGGAGACGGCCATCACCTCGTGCAGCTTGTGGGAGATGAAGATGATCGTCCGTCCTTCGTCTGCCATGACGCGCAACGTCTCGAAGAGCGAATCCGCCTCCTGCGGCGTCAGCACGGCCGTCGGCTCATCGAGGATCAGAATCCGCGCCTCACGGTAGAGCGCCTTGAGGATCTCCACGCGCTGCTGCTCGCCCAGTGAGAGCTGCCAGATGCGTGCACGCGGGTCGACCGCGATCCGGTACCGCTCGCCGAGCTCAGCGACGCGGCGCTCGATCCGCCGCGGGTTGACGACGAGCTTCTTGCCTTCGCCGCGGTGGTCGCCGAGGATCACGTTCTCCGCGACGGTGAAGGGCGGGACCAGCCGGAAGTGCTGGTGCACCATGCAGATCCCTGCGTCGAGCGCGTCGCGCGGCGAATGGAACGACACGGCCTTCCCGCCGAGCAGGATCTCGCCCTCATCGGGCCGGTAGAGCCCGGTCAGGATGTTCGAGAGCGTTGACTTGCCGGCGCCGTTTTCGCCGAGCAGCGCGTGCACCTCGCCCTCGGACGCATCGAAGTCGACGTCGTCGTTGGCGACGACGCCCGGGAACCGTTTGGTGATCCCACGGAGCTCGACGGCTGCTGGCATGAAGGTGAAGGGCGGGCGAGACGTCTTGTCTCGCCCGCCCGGAGGCGTTAGCCCTTCGGGCTCCCGATGACGCCCTTCACCAGGTAGTTCATCGACATGAGGTCGGCGAAGGACGCGCGACTCCCTGCCTTGATCCGCAGCTTCCCGCTCTGGTCGTAGATCGGGCCGCTGAACTCGTTCCACTTGCCGCTGACGATCTTCGCCTTCTCCGAGGCGATCAGCTTCTTCGTCGCGGCGGAGACGCCGCTGCCGTACGGAGCGAGGAGCGTGAAGCCGTCCTTGATGCTCCCGTAGTAGTTGCCCGTCTTCCAGGTGCCGTTCATCGCTTCCTTGACACGCTTGGTGTAGTACGGGCCCCAGTTGTAGACTGCTGCCGTGAGCCACGACTTCGGCGCGAACTTCTTCGCATTCGAGTCGTAGCCGACCCACGGGAGACTCGCCGACTGGGCGTACTGGCCGGCAGCCGGGCTGTCCACGTTCTGGCCGATCACGTCGGCGCCTGCCGCGTGCAGGTTCTCGGCGGCCTTCTTTTCCTTGTCCGGTGCGAACCAGGAGTTCGTCCAGACGATCTTCACCTTCGCCCCCGGGTGCGCCTTCTGCACACCGAGCGCGAACGCGTTCGTGTGCCGGATCACCTCGGGGATCGCGAACGGGACGACGTAGCCGACCGTGCCGGACTTCGTCGCCGCACCTGCCGCGATGCCGGACAGGTAGATCGCGTCCTCACCGGCGCCGTAGTAGTCCGCCATGTTCTTGGACGAGAGGTACCCGGTCGCCATCTCGAAGTACACGTCGGGGTGGTTCTTCGCCGCCGCCACCATCGCCGGCTGGTAGCCGAACGAGGTCGCGAAGATGATCTTGTTGCCGTCGCGGATCAGGCTCTCGATCACCTGAGCCACCTGCGGGCCCTCGGGGACGTTTTCCTTGTAGGTCGTGACGACCTTCGATCCGAGCGCCTTTTGAACCGCGAGGCGACCCTGGTCGTGGGCCTGCGACCAGCCACCGTCGTTATGGGGCCCGACGTAGATCCAGGCCGCCTTGAACGCGGCGTTCGACTTGGCCGAACCGGGGGCGGTGCTGACAGCCAGTGCTACGGCCGCAGCCGCGATCACGACAAGAATCGCGGCGAGCGCGAGCTTCGTCTTGGTCAATGTGTTCCTCTCCTTGAAGCAGTGTTGCCGGGGGGAAGACCGAATCTAGCCGACGCTTCGGCGCTCTTCCAGAGGCTGGATGTGGATTGGGTTGCTTGCTGGGGCTCAGACCAAGCAGGTCGTTCGGGTCGGGCGCAGGACATAGCGGTGTCTAGGTTCAAGCCCGACCACGTCTTTGAAAGCGCGGCGAGATGCGCCGCGTCTGAGCCACCAGCCAGAAGTGCCCTTCAAATTCACATCTGGCCCCTAAGCTTCGCCGGGAATGCCCTGCAGAACGGGGTCTTCCGCACTCCACGGGAAGGTGATCCAGCGGTCGGTGCGGCGCCAGGCGTACTCGCAGTGCACGGTCGACCGGGGCTTCTCGTAGAGGACGGCACACCGGACCTCCGCCACCTTGCCGGCGCAGAACTCCTTCACGAGCTCGAGCGTGGCGCCCGTGTCGGCGACGTCGTCGGCGATCAGCACCTTGAACTCGGCGAAGTCGACCAGGTCGGGCACCGGCGGCAGGATCATCGGGATGTCGAGCCGCTCGTCGACGCCGGTGTAGAACTCGACGTTCATCGTGAACGTGTTCTTCACGCCGAGCGCGTAGCCGAGCGCGCCTGCGACGAGCAGCCCACCGCGGGCGATGCCGAGGATCATGTCCGGCCGGTAGCCGTCGTCGGCGACGGCCCGGGCCAGGTCGCGCCCGCCCGTCCCGAGATCGTCCCATGTCATCACTTCACGCTCGCCGCTCAAGACGTGAGCCTAGCGAGGGCGTCCGTGAGCGCATCGACAGCGAGCGCGATGTCCTCCGCGCTCGAGAGCTCGTCGGGATGGTGCGAGACGCCGCCGTTCAGGCTGCGCACGAAGAGCATCGAACTGTTCGGCACGAACATCGCGTCGTGCCCCGCGCCCGAAACGAGCCGCGGCGCGTCCGGGAGCACCGATGCGAATGCGTCACCCATCGGGACCGGATCGGACTTCCATTGCACGTCGAAGCCGATCTCCGCGATCAGCGCGTCGAGCAGCTTCCCATCGGCAGACCGCGCGTCGACCGACAAAGTGACCTGCTCCGGCACGACGTTCGTCGCGTTCGGCTCCGCGTAGATCGCGCCGACGGTCGCGACCGTGCCTTCACGCGCGCACTCGCGCACGTGGAGGATGAACTGCGCCGCCTCGACGAGCGCGTCTGCACGTGCATCCATGGGCGTCGTCCCAGCGTGGTCGGCCCGCCCCGCGAACACCTTCAGGCCGCGCGCCTGGCCGGCGATCGCCGTCACAACACCGAGCGGCTCACCCAGATTCGCGAGCACGGGGCCCTGCTCGATGTGCAGCTCGAGATACGCCTCGGGGAACGACTCGATCTTCTTGCTGCCCATCGGGCCTGTCTCCTCGGCGCGAAACGCGACGACGGCGAGGGGCGCATCCGGCAGCCGCGATGCGGCTTCAATCGCCGCGACGACGCCGAGCGCGCCGTCGAACTTGCCGCCGGTCGGGACGCTGTCGAGGTGCGAGCCCGCCCACACGCGCGCGTCGCCGCGCGTGCCGAACAGGTTGCCGGCCTGGTCGCGCGAGACTTCCAGCCCCACTTCGCGCATCCACCCGGCGGCAAGCTCGTGGGCGGCGTCTTCCTCGGGCGAGTAGCCGGCGCGATGCTGTGCGATCGCGTAGATCTCGTCGAGGCGGTCGAGGACCCTCATCCCGGCAATGCTCGCAGCACGCGCCACCCGACGAGCGGGAAGAGCGCGACGGCAGCGAAGCCGACGTGCCAGGAGGTGGCGGCGACGAGCGCGCCGAAGAGGCCGGGATAGGTCGTCGACGGCACGTTGAGCAGCGTCTGCTGGAGCCCGATCGCCGATCCGCTGCGACCGCGTCCGGCCAGTTCGATCGCAGCGGCGAACGACAGGCTGTTCCAGCTCATCGCGAGCGCACCCGTCACGACGAGCACCGGGATCAAAATCGGGAGCGGCGCCGTCAGCAGCGCCGTGGTCAGCACGACGAGGCCACCCACCGTGAGCGCGATCGCACGCAGCGGTGCGAGGCGACTGGCGCGCATGTCCGACCAGCGGCCGGCGCTGATCCGGCCTGCGATCGCCAGCGCCTGCATGACCGCGAGCACCGCGCCGGCGCCGCCGGGCGACATGCCGCGCTGTTCGTGGAGGTAGAGCACCGTGAAGCCGGCAACGCAGAGTTGCGGGGCAAGCAACAACGAGCTGCCGAGCGAAAGACGCCAGATGCGCTTGTCGCGCAGCGGGGAGATCCCGAGCGGACCGCCGGCAGCGAGGTCGTGCTCGGGGCCTTCACGGAGCACGATGCCTCCGACCGCCGCGCCGGCAAGACATGCCACGCCCATGAGCATGAAGCCGCTACGGATGCCGCCGACGTGCGGAAGCACGAGAGCAGTCAGGAACCCGCTGATCGGGATCGCGGTCTGGCGGATCGCCAGGGCGAGCCCTCGCTGCCGGAGCGGGAACCAGTGCAGGACGGCGCGACCGCTGGCCGACTGCACGCTTGCACCGGTCATGCCGGCCAGCGCCACGAGGAGCGCAAGCGGCCAGAAACCGTGGACGAGCCCGGCGCCGACCAGCGCGCCCCCGCACAGCGCGAGCCCCGACACGAGCACGACCCGCTCGCCGAACGTGTCAGTCGCGATCCCCCACGGGATCAGGCTGATGAGCGACCCGACGAGCGAGCTCGAGAGCAGAAGGCCGGTCTGCGCGAGCGAGAGGTGGTCGCGGCTCCGGAGCGCCGGCGCCATCACGGCGATGCCGAACCAGATCGCGGAGTACGTCGTCTGCGCGAACGTGCCCGCCGCAAGGACGGCCCACCTGTAACGCGAAATGCCTACAGCCC
>DATBDB010000196.1:0-48652 GCA_036270155.1 Gaiellaceae bacterium | reverse complement strand
GCGGTGAGCAGCTGCTCGGCGCCCTGCTGGGCGCGCGCGAGGATCGCGCCGGCCTGGGCGCGGGCCCACTCGAGCGTCTGCTCGACCTCGGCCCGGGCGGCGTTCGTCAATTCGGTTGCCTGGTGGCGCGACTGCTCCAGCAGGCGGGCGCCGCGCGCCTCTGCCTCGCGGAGCTCGGCCGTCGCGTCGCGGTTCGCGTTCGCGAGCAGCTCGCGGGATTCGGCCTTCGCCGCGTTCACGATCTCGTTGCGCTGCCGCTCGCTTTCCTCGCGGAAGCGCTCGACCTGCCGCTCCCTCTCCTGCAGCTCGCGCTGGCGCCGGGTGACCTCGACCTCGGTGCGCCCCAGCTGGGCGGCCGAGGCGTTCTGCGCGTCGCGCTCGAGCGCGTCGGCGAATTCTGCTGCCGCACGGATCAGGTGCAGCGCATCCATGCGCACCGCGTGACCCGTGGGTTCGACGCTCGCCGTCTTGCCGGCCGCCTGGAGCACCCGCAACTGCGCCTGCAGCTGCAGCGCGTGGCGGCGGAAACCTTCGAACGCCTCGCGGACGCCTTCGGGCTCGTACGTGCCCTCGGTGGTCTGCGGCAGGTCCTCGAGCCTCGGAAGCGAGGTGAGGGACGGCTGGGGCGACGGAGATGTCATGAAGGTTCTGTCAGGTTCGTCGAGACAGTTCGTTGAGGCAGCGGCAACAGACCCGGCAAGGCCGGAGCCCGAAGTATGCCTCTTCCTTCGGACGAACTCAGCCCGAGCTTGAGCTTTTTGGCGCGATTACCTGGATCCCGAGTTCCCGTAGGACCTCATTCGGCATCGGGGTCGGCGCACCTGTCAGCGGATCGGAGCCGCTCGACACCTTCGGGAACGCGATCACCTGGCGGATGTCGGGCTCCCCCGCCAGCTGCGCGACGAACCGCTCGATCCCCATCGCGAAGCCCCCGTGCGGCGGAGCGCCCATCGCGAGCGCTTCGAGCAGGAAGCCGAACTTCGAGTTGGCCTCCTCCTCGCCGAGGCCCATCGTGCGAAAGACGCGCTGCTGCAGCTCGACGTCGTGGATCCGGATCGAGCCGGAGCCGAGCTCCCACCCGTTCCAGATCAGGTCGTAATGCTGCCCGCGCACGCCTTCCGGGTTCGACTCGTCCCACGTCTCCTGCTCCGGCATCGGTGCCGTGAACGGATGGTGCGAGAACGTCCACTGGCCGGTCTCCTCGTCCTGCTCGAACAGCGGGAAGTCGGTGATCCAGTGGAAGTCGTTGCGGCCGGTGTCGATCAGATCGAGCTCGCGGCCCAGATGGAGACGCAAGAGGCCGAGGACACGCGCGACCGACGCTTCGTCGCCGGCACCGAAAAGGATGGTCGAGCCCGACGGTGCTTCAAATGCACCGAGCTCACGCTCGGAGAGGAACTTCGCGATCGGCGAGCGGACCTCCCCGCGCTCGTCGACGACGATGTAGGCAAGGCCTTTCGCGCCCCACTCCTTGGCGAGATCTTCGAGGCGCCCGAGCTCGGCGCGCGAGAACGCTTTCGGCGCCACGATGTAGCGGACGGTCGGGGCGCTTCTGAAGACGCCGAACTCCGAGTCGCGCGTCACCTCGGTCGCGTCCTGGATTTCCATCCCGAAGCGGCGGTCCGGCCGGTCGTTGCCGTATTTCGCCATCGCCTCGTCGAAGCTGATGCGCTCGAACGGGCGCGACGGCGGCTCGCGTCCTACTCCGGCGAACGCCGCGACGACGGCCTGCTCCATTACGTCGAGCACGTCCTCGCGCTCGGCGAACGCCATCTCGAGGTCGAGCTGGCGAAACTCGAACTGCCGGTCGGCACGGAGATCCTCGTCACGCCAGCAGGTCGCAATTTGGTAGTAGCGATCGATCCCGCCGACCATGCAGAGCTGCTTGAAGAGCTGCGGCGACTGCGCGAGCGCGAAGAACTTGCCCGGCTGGAGTCGGACCGGCACGAGAAAGTCCCGCGCACCCTCGGGCGTGCCGCGCGTCATGCTCGGCGTCCAGACGTCGACAAACCCGAGCTCGTCCATCTGACGGCGGATCGCGGCGATCGCCGTGTGCTGGACACGGAAGTTGTGCTGCATCCGGTCGCGACGCATGTCGAGCCAGCGGTAACGGAGCCGCAGCGTCTCGTCGACGTTCTCCTCGTCGAGCTGGAACGGGAGCGGCGTCGAGCGCGAGAGGATCCGGAGCATGTCGACCTGGATCTCGACCTCGCCCGTCGGCAGGTTCGGGTTGACCGCTTCCGGCGCGCGCGCGACGACCTCGCCCTCGGCCTGGACGACGAATTCGTTGCGGAGCTCGTGTGCAGCATCTTTCGCCTCGGCAGCGCGCTCCGGGTTGACAACGAGCTGGAGCTTCCCGGTGTGGTCGCGCAGATCGATGAAGACGAGCCCGCCGTGGTCGCGGCGCGTATCGACCCAGCCGGCGACGGTGACCCGCTTGCCGATCCGGTCGCTATGAAGTTCGCCGCAGTAGAGGTCGCGCCAGCTCACGGCGTGAGCGTAGCGACGAGCTCGTCGAGAGCGACCAGCTGCTCCTCGCGCCCGTCGCGCCGGATCGCCGCCCCGTCGCCGCGGACGATCACAACGGTCGTCGCCCGGCTCCGCCCGGCCTGGGTCATCTGGCCCTTGAAGGAGCGACCGGCGTAGTCGGTGTCGGCGGAGACACCCGCACGGCGAAGCTTGGCGAGCTCGACGAGCACGCGCTCCCGCTGCGCCGGATCCTCGAGGACGAAGAAGACGTCCAGCTGCGGCTGCTCGAACACGAGGTTCTCGTTCTCGAGTGCGAGCAGCAGTCGTTCGAGGCCGGCACCGAACCCGATGCCCGGCGTCGGCGGGCCGCCGATCGCCTCGACGAGAGCGTCGTAGCGGCCGCCGCCGCAGATCGTCGAGTTCGCGTTCTCGTCGGGGCCGAGGAACTCGAATGTGGTGCGCGAGTAGTAGTCGAGCCCGCGCACGAGGGTCGGATCGACCACGTATCGCACACCGAAGGCGTCGAGCAGCTGCTGCACCTGCTCGAAGTGGTCGCGACAGGCGTCGCAGAGGGACTCACCGATCTTCGGCGCGTCCTCGAGCGCCGCGCGGACAACAGGGTTCTTCACGTCGAACACCTGCAGCGGGCTCGTGGCGCGCTTGTGCTGCGCGTCCTCGTCGAGCAGGTCGGCGTGGGCGTCGAGCCATTCGTTCAGGCGCTCGACGTACGCCGGACGGCAGTTCGCGTCGCCGATCGAGTTGAGGTGCAGCTCCCACTTCGTAACTCCGAGCCGGCGCAGGAGCTCGGTGTAGAGCTGGATGATCTCAGCGTCGATCGCGGGATCGGCTGAGCCGATCGCTTCGACCGACAGTTGATAGTGCTCGCGATGGCGGCCTCGGCCCGGCGCGCCGTAGCGGTACATCGGCGCGATCGTGTACGCCTTGACCGGCTGCGGCAGACGATGCATGCCGTGTTGGAGATACGCGCGGGCGATCGGTGCGGTTCCTTCAGGACGCAGCGTGAGTGAGCGCCGGCTGCGGTCCTCGAACGAGTACATCTCCTTGTTCACGACGTCGGATGCCGCGCCCGCGGTGCGCTCGAACAGGCCGGTGTCCTCGAAGCCCGGCGTCTGGATCCGGCCCCACCCGTAGAGCGCGGTCACCTCTTCCATCACGCGGACGACGTGCCACCAGTTCGCGTCGCTCGGCAGCACGTCGTGCGTGCCGCGAGGAGCCTGGAACTTGCCGCTCACGATCCGCGCAACTCGCGCAGGAACGGGTTCGTCTGCAGCTCGCGGCCGAGCGTCGTGGCAGGCCCGTGACCCGGGTAGACGATCGTCTCAGCCGGGAAGCGCTCGAGCAGCGACCGGACCGACGAGAGCAGCGTCTCCCAGTCGCCCCCGGGCAGGTCGACGCGGCCGACCGAGCCTGCGAAGAGAAGGTCGCCGGCGAACAGCTCGCCGTCCGAGTGGAACGCAACGTGGCCGCGCGAATGACCGGGAACGGCGACGACCTCGAACCCGATGCCCGCCACCGTGATCTCGTCTCCGCCCGAGACGGTGTGTGCCGGGTCGTGCGGGGCGACCGGAAAACCGCCACGCGGCGTCCCCGAGCGAAGATCTTCGGCCTCCTCGGCCGGCGCCCACACTTCTGCGCCCGTGCCATCCGCGAGCGCTGCGACACCGCCGATGTGATCGACGTCGGTGTGCGTGACGAGAATGCCACCGGGCGTCGTTCCCATGCGCGCGAGCTCGAGTCTCAGTGCAGTTGGATCGTCACCGGGATCGACGATCGCAGCTTCCGCCGCGCCGCGCTCCGCGCGCACGACGTAGCAGTTGCTCTGGAACGGGCCCATCACGTAGCTGTCGACGGCGAGCGGCATCCAGCGTTTGAGTGTAGCCAGGCCCGGAAACGCAGCATTCATGCAGCGCTGGAACTTGCTCGAGCTCGACGCTCCCGACGGTACGCGCGACCCGATCGTCCTCCATTCGGACGACGGCGCCCGCTCGGTGCTGATCGTCCTGCAAGCCGGACAGTCGCTCGGCGATCATCAGGTGAAGGAGAACGCCTGGATCACCGTGCTCGAGGGGACCGTGCAGGTCACCGCCGCCGGAGAGACGGTCGACGCGAGCCCCGGGGTGCTGGTGCGCTTCGAACCCGACGAGCGGCACGCGCTGCGCACCGCCGGCGGTGCGCGGATCCTGATGCTGCTCGCGCCGTGGCCCGGCGAGGGCCACTACCGCGGCAGTGCAAGCACGTAGCGCGGGCCGACTCAGCGTGCGGTGAACCCGGTGATGAGCTGCGCCGCCTCGAGTGGGACCTCGAGTTGGGGGCAGTGCCCGACCCCGTTCAGTTCGACCCAGTCGGCGTGCGGCAGCCAATCGTCGCGGAACCGTACGGCGGCGGCCGGCCACGGGAGGAGCCTGTCCTCGGTGCCCCACACAAGGCGCACCGGGCACGTGATCAGCTCGGGATCGAGCGCCCAACCCTCACGCAGCGCGTTCGCGATCAACGGCACCACCGCCGAGCAGCTGATGGCGCCGCGTATCTGGTGAGCAACGAGCTCTGCGGGAATGTGCTCGAACTTCTCGGTCAGGAACCGCGTTGCTCGTCGCCGCCCTTCCCACGTGGCGACGATCGCGTTCGCGTCCGGTACGAACGCCTTCAGCGCCTCCTGCATCGTCCTCTGCTGGTCGAGGAGCTCCCGGAATGAGTCGTCGCCTTTCGCCCAGCCGCCGGCGGGCGCGAACACAACCACCGATTCGGCGCGGCCGCGGGCGGCAAGCTGCAGCGCGAGATAGCCGCCGAGCGAGTTGCCGACGAGATGCGCTGTCCCGAACCCGGCCTCGTCCATCGCACGCTCAACCGCATCGGCAAGCGCACTGGCGCTCACCGCATCGGTGATCGGAGGCCCTCCGGCATGCCCGGGAAGCGTCGGCGCCAGGACGTCGTGCTGGCGCTCGAGTAACGGCAACACAAGCTCCCACGTCCGCCACGTATCCAGGAAACCGTGCAGGCAGACCAGCGGAGAGCCCGAACCGCCGCGATGCGATCGCGTGAAGCTCGAAAACACTCTCCCCAAACCTAGCGCCGAGCTCAGTGTCGGCCTCGCCGCGAACGCATTCGCACGGGCCGGCGTCCTCAGCTCCGAAGGAGCGTGCTCAGGTCTTCTCGGACTGCTTGGCGAGCCGCCGCAGGTACGTGCGGTAGGCGGTGCGATCGATCCAGTAGGTAAGCGGGATGAACGCGAGCCCGTAGAAGAGGCCGATCCCGATCCGCTGCGGCAGCGGGCCGTTCTTCAGGACGAAGAGGAAGGCGACGAGCATCAGCCCTCCCATCGTTCCGCCTCGCCGGAGTGCCCTGTGCCACGAAGGCTGGGGCGGCACCTTGATCGGCCGCCCGCTCTTCGACTTCGCCTGCTGCTGCTTCAGCTTCGGCTTGCGCTCCTCCGGTGTCCGGAGCTCCGCGAGCGGGACTTCGTTGCCCTCTTCGTCCACCTCGAACACGCGCACGTCGTGCCGGAAGTCCTTGGCGCGGCGGCGGCGCTGCTTGCGAGTGGGCATAGGAGCCAGGTTAGCGCCGGTACGCAACCGTGCCGCTGCGGATCACGGCCGAGACGAGGTCGCCGGCAAGGTGGTAGGCGAGGTAGCGCCAGTCGGGTGCGTCGATCAGCAGGAGGTCGGCGCGCTGCCCGGGTGCGATCCGGCCCCGGTCGCCGGCGCGGCCGAGCACGTGGGCAGCGTTCACGGTCACCGCCGAGAGTGCCTCCGCGGGTGAAAGGTGGAGCTGCGTGCAGGCGAGCGAGCATACGAACGGCAGGCTCGTCGTGAACGAGCTGCCGGGGTTGAAGTCGGTGGCGAGCGCGATCGCCGCGCCGCTGTCGACGAGCGCGCGCGCGGGCGGCATCGACCGGTCGAGGAAAAGCGCGCTGGCCGGGAGCAGAACGCCGACGACGTCGCCTCCGGCAAGTGCCTGCACGCCGGCGGCGCCCGTCGCCTCGAGGTGGTCGACGGACCGCGCGCCCAGCTCCAGTGCGAGCGGGATCGCTCCGCTCTCGGTGAACTGGTCGCCGTGGAGCCGCAGGGCGAGACCGGCGTCGCGGCACGCCTCGAGGTAGCGACGGGCCTGGCCGGCGTAGAACGCACCGCGCTCGAGGAAGACGTCGGCAGCCGTGGCCACCTGCGCGGCCTCGGGCAGCACGTCGGCGAGCACGAAATCGAGGTACGCGTCGCCGTCGTCGAACTCGGGCGGCACCGAGTGCGCGCCGAGCCACGTAGGCACGCCGCCCGCGTCACGGATCGCGCGGAGCGACGCGAGCTCCGTGTCGTGGTCGAGCCCGTAGCCGGACTTGCCCTCCCACGTCGTCGTGCCGTGAGCGAGCATCCACCCCGCGTGCCGCTCGACACGCGCGCACAGGCTGTCTTCGTCCAGTGCGCGCGTCGCGCGCACGGTCGAGAGGATGCCACCGCCCACCGCGTGCAGCTCCCCGTAGCTCGCGCCGCCCGCGCGCAACGAGAACTCCTCGACACGGTCGCCGCCGAACGCCGGATGCGTGTGGCAGTCGACGAGCCCCGGGACCGCGCACAGCCCGCTGCCGTCGAACTCCTCGACGTCGCCCGCGACCGACCCGAGCTCCGACATGCGCCCGAGGGCCTCCACCTTGCCGTCGCGGCAGAGCACGTACGCGTCGTCGAGCACCGTCACGTCCCGCAGCGCCGAGCCGCGCAGGGGGGCGGCAGCGCCCGAAGGCGTCGCGACCTGCGTCAGGTTACGAACGAGCAGCGCTGTCAAGCGTTACTCGCCGCGCTTCGACGAGACGCGCATCGGCGTCGAAAGGCCGTGCTCGTCGGCGGCGGCTTCCGCCTCGGGGTAGCCGGCATCGAGATGACGGACGACGCCCATCCCGGGGTCGGTCGTGAGGACACGCTCGAGCCGTGCGGCGGCATCGTCGGTGCCGTCGGCGAGCACGACCATGCCGGCGTGGATCGAGTTGCCGATCCCGACGCCGCCGCCGTGGTGGACGCTGACCCACGTGGCACCCGCCGCCACATTGACGAGCGCGTTGAGGATCGGCCAGTCGGCGATCGCATCGGAGCCGTCGCGCATCGCCTCGGTCTCGCGGTACGGCGAGGCCACGGAACCGGCGTCGAGGTGATCGCGCCCGATCACGATCGGCGCCTTCACGCGACCACTCCGCACGAGCTCGTTGATCGCGTGGCCGGCTATGGCACGGTCGCCGTAGCCGAGCCAGCAGATGCGAGCCGGGAGCCCCTGGAACGCCACCCGCCCGGGCGCCAGGCTGAGCCAGCGCTGCAGGAGCACGTCGCCGGGAAAGAGCTCGCGCAGCGCGTTGTCGATCACCTGGATGTCGGCCGGGTCCCCGGACAGTGCTGCCCAGCGAAACGGCCCGATCCCGCGACAGAAGAGCGGCCGGATATAGGCCGGGACGAAGCCCGGGTATGAGAAGGCCTCGCTTACGCCTGCTGCTTCGGCCTCACCTCGCAGGTTGTTGCCATAATCGAAAACATAGCTCCCGCTCCGGACGTACTCGAGCAGTCCCTCTACGTGCGCGGCGATCGACTCACTCGCACGCCGCAGGTACTCGTCGGGGTCGGACGCGCGCAGCGCAGCCGCGTCCTCGACGGTCAGGCCGCGCGGGACGTAGCCGGTCAGCGGGTCGTGCGCCGCGGTTTGATCGGTGACGAGATCGAAGTGCTCGCCGCGGCGCGCGAGCTCCGGCACGACATCGGCCGCGTTGCCAAGGAGGCCGACCGACAGCGCGCGTCCCTCCGACGCGGCAGCGCGCATCCGTGCGAGCGCGTCGTCGAGCGACTCGGTCGCCTCGTCGAGGTAGCGCGTCTCCAGACGCCGCTCGATGCGCGTCGGGTCGACCTCCACGCAGAGAATCGCCGCGCCCGCCATCGTCGCCGCGAGCGGTTGTGCGCCGCCCATGCCGCCGAGACCCGCGGTGAGGATCGTCTTCCTGGCGAGCGACGGTGAGCCAAAGTGCTTCTCACCCGCCGCGGCGAACGTCTGGTATGTCCCCTGCAGGATCCCCTGCGTGCCGATGTAGATCCACGAGCCCGCCGTCATCTGGCCGAACATCGTCAGCCCCTCGGCCTCGAGCCGGCGGAACTCGTCCCACGTCGCCCACTTGGGCACGAGCAGCGAGTTCGCGATCAGCACGCGCGGCGCGTCCCGGGTCGTGCGGAACACCGCGACCGGCTTCCCCGACTGGACGAGCAGCGTCTCGTCCTCGCCGAGCTCGAGCAGCGCGCGCACGGTTGCCTTCAGTGCTTCGTGCGAGCGCGTCGCCTTGCCGCTGCCGCCGTAGACGACGAGCTCCTCAGGGCGCTCCGCAACCTCGGCGTCCAGGTTGTTCAACAGCATCCGCAGAGGCGCCTCGGCTGACCACGAGCGGGCGTTCAGCTCCGAGCCGCGCGGTGCGCGAATCGCCGACAGGTCACCGCACAGCGACTCGACGAGCGCGTCGCGCTCTCTCGCTTCCCGAGCAGGCGCCAGCGTCACAGCAGTTCCCTCCGCGCCTGCTCCGCCTCCTCGCGCAACCGCGTGCGCCAGCGCGAGACGCTCCACGCGGACGCGACGACGTAGAAGAGGACGGCGACCATCGCGGCGCGCCCGACACCGCCCCCGGTGAGCCACGCCACGACGACGATCAGCAGGGCGAACACCGCGTACATGATCAGCGTGTCGCGATACGGATGCTTTGGCGCCCGCTGTTCCGGCATGCCCCAGAACAAGCGGCGCGGGCGGCTCATTCGAGCTCCCCCACTTCGGCTTCCACCGCAGCGAGCAGCGAACCGTCGCGGATCGCGTCCGCGACGGCTTCGATGTCCGGGCCGAGCGGCCGGTCGTCGCGCAGGCGCGGCGAGAGCGAGCGCACGAACTCGTGGGTCGCGGCCGCACCGCGTCCGGGCTCGAGCGGCGCAAGGAACTCGACGGCCTGAGACGCGGCGAGCAATTCGATCGCCAGCGCATGCTCGGAGTTGGCGACGACTTGCCACGCCTTCAGTGCCGAGGCGTTGCCCATCGAGACGTGGTCCTCCTGTCCCGCGCTCGTCGGGATCGAGTCGACCGACGCGGGATGACAGAGCGACTTGTTCTCGGACACGAGTGACGCGGCCACGTACTGCGGGATCATGAACCCCGAGTTGAGACCGCCGTCGGTCGTCAGGAACGCGGGAAGACCGTCGCTGAGGTTCGGGTTGACGAGCCGCTCGACTCGACGCTCGGAGATGTTCGCGAGCTCGGACACCGCCATCGCAAGCGCGTCGAGCGCAAACGCGAGCGGCTGACCGTGGAAGTTCCCCGCTGATACGAGCATCTCATCCTCGACGAGCACCAGCGGGTTGTCGGTGGCCGCGTTCAATTCCGTCGTGATCGTGTACTCGACGTAATCGAGCAGGTCACGGGACGCACCGTGCACCTGCGGCGCGCAACGAAGCGAGTAGGCGTCTTGCACCTTGTCGCACCAGCGATGCGACTCCATGATCGCCGAGTCCGCGAGCAGCCGCGTCACATTGCGCGCTGACGCTGCCTGTCCGCGCAGCGGCCTCAGCGCGTGCACCTGCGGGATGAACGACGTGCGCGAGCCTTGCAACGCCTCGAGTGAGAGCGCACATGCGCAGTCGGCGACGCGCGCCAGCCGGAGCGCGCGCACAAGCTCGATCGCGCCCTGCGCCGCCATGAACTGCGTACCGTTGATCAGCGAGAGGCCCTCCTTCGCGACCAGCCGCACCGGCTGCAGCCCCGCGCGTGCCAGCGCCTCGCCGCCGTCGAGCAACTCGCCGCCGAACCACGCGCGCCCTTCGCCGACGAGCGGCAGCGCGAGATGCGCGAGCGGCGCCAGGTCGCCGGATGCACCGACCGACCCGCGCGCAGGCACATCGGGCAGCACGCCGCGATTCAGACACTCGAGCAGCAGCTCGACCGTCTCGACCCGCGCGCCGGAGTTCCCTTTCGCGAGCGCGTTCGCACGCAACAGCATCGCGCCACGCACGACCGCGTTCGGATACGGATCGCCGACGCCGCACGCATGCGAGCGGAGCAGGCGCAGTTGCAGCTCCTCCGTCAGCTCCTCGGGGATCACCTTCGAGACGAAGCGACCGAAGCCGGTGTTGACGCCGTAGGTGTGCTCGTGCGAACCGTGCGCGACCTTCTCCACGACGCGCCGCGCCGCCCGCATCTGCTCGCGCGCCTCCTCCGAGAGCTGCGCGGCCGCCCGGCCCTCGACGGCGACCGCCCAGACGTCCCCCAGTGTGAGGTCGTCGCCGGTCAGCGCATGCGTCACGGTCACAGGAGGGACTTTAGATGGCCGGCGTCGGGATACTCCGGGGCCGTGTCCGATCCGATCTTCGATCAACCGCGCGAGCTCGAGGTGCCCGTGGCGCAGCCGAGGAGGGCGCTCGAGCTCCTGCGCCGGCCCGACTTCCGCAGGCTCTACCTCGCCGTCGCGGCGAGCGAGCTCGGCGACTCGCTGCACTACATCGCGCTGATGTGGTTCGCACTCGACGCGGGCGGCCCGCTTGGTGTGATCGCGGTTCGGCTCGCGGACAGCATCCCGGCGATCGTCTTCGGCCTCCACGGCGGGCTTGCCGCCGACCGGTGGAGCCGCAAGCGGCTGATGGTCAGCGCAGATCTCCTCCGCGGCGTTGTGCTCGTGCCGGTCGCGGTCGCGGCGCTGGCGGGATCGCTGCCGCTCTGGGGGCTCGTCGTCGCCGCGTTCATCCTCGAGGCGGCAACGAGCTACTTCGCGCCCGCGTACGGCGCGACGGTCCCGGCGCTGGTCGACCGCGACAACGTGCAGCAGGCGAACGCGCTCGTCCAGGCAACCGCCCAGGCCGTCTCGATCGGCGGCTGGGCGGTCGCCGCGGCACTGCTCGCGTTCATCCCCGTCAGCGTCTTCTTCGCGGTGAACGCGGTGACGTTCTTCATCTCGGCCGCACTGATCGCGCGCCTCCGCCACGGCCAGGAGCATGACCAACATGGGGCAGCGCCACGGCTCCGCGAGGGCTTCGAGGCGCTCCGGCCTCTCCCGGTCCTTGCGGCAGGAGTGATTGGGCTCGGAATCGCGGTGACGATCACCGCCGGCACGTGGATCGGCGGCATGCCGACGCTGATTCGCGACACGCTTCACCACGGCGCGGGCGCATTCTCGATCGTGATGGCCGGCTACGCAGCAGGCGCGATCATCAGCGGCGTCGTCCTCTCGCGCGTGTCGATCCGGCGCAAGGCGCGCGCAAGCCTGATCGCGTGGGTGATGTACCTGCCCGGTTATGGCCTGGTCGCGCTCGCAACGTCCCTCCCACTCGCGATCGCGGGCGCGTTCTTCGCCGCGCTGGGCCAGAGCACGTGCGTCGTCCTGCTCAATTCCGCGGCGCAGGAAGAAGTCCCGGACCACCTGCTCGGGCGCGTGCTCGGCCTGATCTCGTTCACCCACCGCGGCGCGCACGCGACCGGCTTGATCCTGGTTTCGCCGCTCCTCGCATTCGTCGCCGCCCGCGCGGTGTTCGGCGCCGCAGCGGTCGTCGTGCCGCTCGTCGGGCTGGCCGCGCTATTCCTTGCTCAGAGACTTGATGCGGGACGGCGTGCCCGCGGGGATGCTCCAGACCAAGCAGATTGGACGCGGCAGGCGTTGACCGTAGCGGTGTTCTACGGGCGAGCCTGACGGGGCCGAGCTGCGCCGTGTCTGGTGCACCATCCGCGGGTGCGTGAGTTCCGCATCAAGTCTCTAGGCCGAGGAGGCGCAGCTCGAGCACATGCGACCGGTCGAAGCCTTCGATCCTGAGTGCCGCGCCCGCCGCTGCAGCGGCCGCGCCGGCCGGCATCAACCCGACGAGCTCCGAGCCGACGACCTCCGCCCCACGCGCTTCCGCTTCCTGCTCGATCCGCGCGACGATCTCGTGCAGCCCGGCGGCCTCCCAGTCCTCGACGTTCATCGAGACCTGCACGAGCCCCGCGCGCGGCAGGTCGAGGCCGAGGGCGCGCACGCCCGGGAAGCCGCCGCCCCGTTCGCGCACGATCGCCGCCACCTCCTGCGCGACCATGAGCTCACCGCGCAGGTTGACGTTGAAAGCGATCAACGGTGTACGGGCGCCGAGGATCACGCCGCCTGCCGACTCGTGCAGCCGCGCCGGACCGTAGTCCGGCGCGAGCTCACCCGCGTCGACGCGACGCTGGAGCTCGGACGGCCCGCCGCGCCGGTAGAACGCCGGGCCGCGCTCCGGCGGTGCGTAGACGAACACGGGCAGCCCAAGCTCCTCGCCGATCCTGCCGCCGACGAGCGCGGCGGCAGCACGAGCGCGCTCCAGATCCTCCGGACGCAGCGGCACGATCGGGACGACGTCTGCCGCACCGATCCGCGGGTGAGCTCCCTCGTGCCGGCGCAGGTCGATTCGCTCGGACGCCACGCGGATCCCCGCAACGAGCGCATCCGCCAGCTCGCTCTCCGCCCCGACGAGCGTGAACACGGAGCGGTTGTGATCCTCGTCTGCGTGCACGTCCAACAGCCGGACGTGCGCGCCCAGCGCGTCGCCGATCGCGCCGATCGTCGCGGAATCGCGACCTTCGCTGAAGTTGGGAACCGACTCGAGGGGCAGCACTCGCCGTACTCTAAGAGCCGGTGAAGGAGTACTACGACAAACGCGCGCCCGAGTACGACGACTGGTATCTGGGACGCGGCCTGTTCGAAGCCCGTGATCGCAAGGGCTGGGACGCCGAGCTCGAGCAGCTGTTCTCGGTGATCGGCGCGCTCCGCCCCGGCCGAACCCTCGACGTCGCCTGCGGCACCGGCTTCCTGACGCGGCACCTCCGGGGCGATGTGCTCGCCCTCGACCAGAGCCCGCGCATGCTCGAGGAAGCGCACCGCCAGGCGCCGAGCGCGACGATCGTGCAAGGGGACGCATTCGCGCTGCCGTTCGTCGACCACGCGCTCGACCGTGTGTTCACCAGCCACTTCTACGGTCACCTCGAACCGCCGGAGCGCGAGCGCTTCCTGGCCGAGGCGCGGCGGGTCGCGAACGAGATCGTCATCGTCGACGCATCGCGCAAGCACAGCGGGATCGACGAGCACATGTCGCCGCGCATCCTCAATGACGGTTCGACCTGGGAGGTCTTCAAGCGCTATTTCACCGGCGCGGGCCTGGCCGAGGAGCTCGGAGGCGGAGAGGTGCTGTTCGAGGGCGAGTACTTCGTCGTCGTTCGTGCAGAGGCTTGAAGTCGAGCTACCGTTCACTCACATCGCTGAAGCGCGATGAAGCAGTTTGCCGCGCGTGCGTGGAGAGGGGCTACCCGCTCGAGTCGCTGCCGGTGATCGCTCCGGGTGAGGGACAGCGCGCCTTCCTCTTCGGGCAGGCGCCGGGCATCGTCGAGGGTCAGGAGCGACGCCCGTGGCGCGGACGCGCGGGCCAGACGCTCCGCCGGTGGCTCGCAATGGGCGAGGACGAGTTCTACGAAACGTTCTATTGCGCGTCCGTCACACGCTGCTACCCCGGGAAGCCACCGTCGGGCCGGGGCGACCGGACGCCGACACCCGTCGAGCAACAGCTCTGCGCATTCTGGCGGGAACAGGAGCTGAAGCTCCTACGGCCGCAGCTGATCGTCACCGTCGGCGGCCTGGCCGCGCGCAGCCTGCTGGGCGTGAAGAGCGTGACCGAGTCCGTCGGCGTCCGCTACGAGGTGGGCGGCGCTGTCGCGATCCCCCTGCCGCACCCGTCGGGCGCGAGCAGCTGGCTGAACGTGCCGGCCAACAGGGAGCGCGTCGCCGCTGCGGTCGAGCTCGTTCGCGTGGAACTGGCAAAGCTCTGACGGGCGGTACCCTCAGCGCGTGACCGAGACGCCGCGCTATCGCACCACCTTCATCCGGCTACTCGGCTTCCTGCGCCCCTACAAGTGGTCGATGCTCGTGTCGATCCTGCTCGCAATCGGCCAGCAGGCAGCCGGGCTGATCGGCGTCTTCCTGACCGGCTCCGTCGCGGCAGCCCTCGTCGGCAAGCGGCGCGACGAGCTGCCGTGGCTCATCGCGGCGATCCTCGGGCTCGGCCTGATCCGCGCCGCGATGATGGCGGGCCGCCGCCTGATCGCCGGCAAGCAGGCGCTGTATGTCGAGATGGACATCCGCACCAGGGTCTACGCAAAGCTCGTCCGCCTCTCGTTCGGCTTCTACGACCGCCACCAGACCGGGCAGCTGATGAGCCGCGCGACGGTCGACCTGCAGGGCGTCCGCTTCTTCCTCGGCTACGGGCTCATCTTTTTCTTCCAGCACGTCTTCACGATCCTCGGCGTCGGGATCTTCGTCTTCCTGATCTCGTGGAAGCTCGCGCTGATCGCGATCGCGATCTCGCCCCTCTTGATCGCCGTCGCGTACCGCTACAGCCACGTGTCACATCCGCTGCTGCGCGACGTGCAGCAGAAGATGGCCGATGTCGCGACGGTCGCCGAGGAAAACATCGTCGGTGTCCACGTTGTGAAGGCGTTCGCGCAGGAGGAGGAGCAGCAGCGGAAGTTCGAGCGCAGTTCCGAGGAGGTCTTCCAGCTGAGCGTGAAGGCGAACCGGCAGCGCGCGTTCTATATCCCGCTGCTCAGCTTCTTGCCGCTGCTCGCGCAGGCCGCGATCTTGCTCGTTGGCGGGCGCATGGTCGCGAGCGGCTCGCTCTCGATCGCGAGCTTCGTGCGCTTCAACCTCTACCTCGCGATGTTGATCATGCCGCTGCGCGCACTCGGCATGTGGATCGGCCAGGCGCAGCGCGCAACCGCGTCCGGCGAGCGCATCTTCCAGGTGATCGACGAGCCCGAGGAGATCCGGGACGCGCCTGACGCGCGCGAGCTAGCTCCCGGCCCGGGCCGTGTCGCGTTCACGCACGCGACCTTCGGCTACGACGCTGAACGTCCTGTTCTGCACGACATCGATCTCGAGCTCGAGCCGGGAAAGGTCGTCGCGCTGATCGGCCACACCGGCTCGGGCAAGACGACCCTCGCCTCGCTCGTTCCGCGGTTCTACGACGCGCAGACGGGCAGCGTGGCGATCGATGGACAGGACGTCCGCTCGATCACGCTCGCGTCACTCCGGCGCGAGATCGGGGTGATCGCGCAGGACCCGTTCCTCTTCTCGGCGACGGTGCGCGAGAACATCGCGTTCGGCCGCCCGGACGCAACGGACGCGGACGTGCAGCGCGCAGCTGAGCTCGCGCAGGCGCACGAGTTCATCGAAGCGCTGCCGGACGGATACGACACCGTGATCGGCGAGCGCGGAATCACGCTCTCGGGCGGACAGCGCCAACGCATCGCGATCGCACGCGCGCTGCTCGTCGACCCGCGCATCCTGATTCTCGACGACGCGACGGCGTCCGTGGACGCAACCACCGAGTCGAAGATTCGTGACGGGCTGCGCGAGGCAATGCGCGGCCGGACGACGATCATCATCGCGCACCGGCTGTCGACGATCGCGCTCGCCGACGAGATCATCGTGCTGGCGGACGGCCACGTTGTGGCGCGCGGCGGCCACGACGACCTCGCCACGACGAACGACGTTTACCGCGAGATCTACGAGCATGGCCTGCTCGACCGCGTCTTCACGGAGGAAGTGGCATGAAGCGCAGCCTCGACGGAGCGGGTCAACGATGAGGGTTCACCAGCCCGGCAGCCACCTGATGCGCGGCGGACGCTCGCAGGTCGAGGACTGGTCGTGGGCACGAACGAAGCGGCGCCTGACCGCGCTCTACCGGCTGGCGCGCCCGTACAAGGCGCGCACTGCACTCTCGGTCGTTTCGCTGATCGGCGCGACGGCCGTCGCACTGGCGCCGCCGTACCTCGTCGGACGCACGGTGGACGAGGTTCGGCGCGGCGACACGCACCTGCTCGGCTGGTTCGTCGTTGCGTTCGTCGCGGTCGGCGTGCTCGGGATCGTCTTCACGTACGCAGAGACCTATTACACGGGCTGGACGGGAGAACGGATGCTCGCCGACCTGCGCAATCTCCTCTTCCGCCACCTGCAGCGGCTGTCACTCGGCTTCTACGAGCGCAACCGCGCCGGCGTGATCATCAGCCGACTGACGAACGACGTCGAGGCGCTCGATCAACTCGTCACCGACGGCGTCACGTCGCTCGTGCAGAACTCGCTGACACTCGTCGGCACGGCCGTCATCCTCTTCTTCCTCGACTGGCGGCTCGCGCTCGCGACGCTCGTCGTGATGCCGCTGATGGGGTTCGCGACCGCGTGGTTCCGCAAGCGCTCGGGCGGGGCGTATCGCCGCGTGCGCGAAACGCTCGGCGCCGTCACCGGGACATTGGCCGAGGACATCGCGGGTATGCGTGTCCTGCAGTCGTTCACGCGCGAGCCTGCAGCGCGCGAGAACTTCCACAACGTCAGCGACCGCTACCGCGCGTCGAACATGGAAACCGTCGTCCTGAACGGGATCTACTTCCCGGTCGTCGACTTCCTCTCCTCGGCTGCGACCGCGGTCGTGCTCGGTTACGGCGGCTGGCTCGCGTTCAACGGCCAGATCTCGATCGGCATCCTCGTCGCGTTCCTCGGCTACCTCACGAACTTCTTCGATCCCGTCCAGCAGCTGTCGCAGCTCTACAACACGTTTCTCTCCGCGGTCGCGGCGCTCGACAAGATCACCGACCTGCTCGACGAGGAGCCCGAGGTGCTGGACGCCAAGCCAGCGGTCGACCTCGACGAGGCCGTCGGCCACGTCGCCTTCGAAGCCGTCCGCTTCGCCTACGGCCGCGGCCCCGAGGTGCTGCACGGTCTCGACCTCGCCGTGCCGGCCGGAACGACGGTGGCACTCGTGGGCCATACCGGCGCCGGCAAGTCCACGATCGCGAAGCTGCTCGCGCGGTTCTACGACCCGACCGCAGGCCGGATCACGATCGACGACGTCGATCTGCGCAAGGTGTCGCAGGCGTCGCTGCGGCGCCAGCTCGGGATCGTCCCGCAGGAAGGCTTCCTGTTCGCCGGCACCGTCACCGAGAACATCGCGTTCGCGCGCCCCGGCGTCGCCCGCGAGGAAGTGATCGCAGCGGCCCGTGCCGTCGGCGCGGACGAGTTCATCGAACGTCTCGAGGACGGCTACGAGACGCAGCTCGGCGAGCGTGGCTCGCGGCTCTCACTGGGCCAGCGCCAGCTGATCGCGTTTGCACGCGCGCTGCTTGCGGACCCGCGGATCCTGATCCTCGACGAGGCCACGAGCTCGGTCGACATCAGCACCGAGCGGAAGATCGAGCGCGCCCTGCGGCGCCTTCTCCACGGCCGAACCGCGTTCATCATCGCCCACCGCCTCTCGACGATCCGCGACGCCGATCTGATCGTCGTGCTCGAGCACGGGCAGGTCGTCGAGCAGGGATCGCACGACGAGCTGATCGTTGCGCAGGGTCTCTACACGTCGCTCTACGGCGACTGGGCCTCCACCGCCGCCTAGCGTTAGAGGCTTAGGCGGGAACGACCACGTCGTTGGCAGCCTTGTCGTGCCACGTCTGCTTCTCGCTGTCCCACAGCATCCACAGATAGCCGAGCAGGAACACGAGGCCGGAGATGATCGAGACGAGCCAGCGCACGAACGCGCGGCCATAGCCGATCGAGCCGCCGCCGTCCTTGTCGACCACACGGATCGAGAGGGCCGCGTCGCCCGGCGTCTGGCCGGTGCTGCCGTGGAAGTAGGTGTAGTAGACGATGCCGATCAGCAGCGTCAGCACGGAGCCGGTGTTGCCGAGAATGGACTGCAGGATGAACGAGACGATTCCGAGCAGGATCCCGTCGATAAAGGCCGCCGCGAACCGCCGCCAAAAACCTGCCCGTGCGCTGGTGAGAGCGACCGCCTCTGTTGCTGCGTAGCTGGAATCCATCGACGACATAAGCTCCCCCTATGACTCTCGATCCGGAAACCGAGAAACGAATTGAACAACCCGCTTCGGACGAGGCAGAGCGCGAAACGCGCCTGACCCCGGCCGAAGCCGTGAAGCAGATGCGCATCCGTGTTCCCGTGCGCGCGAACAAGAAGCTACGCACCGTGATCGATCGAGTCAACAAGGACGACCAGATCAAGGGTTGGTGGCATGTCGCGAACGTGAATGCGGTCGCGCGGATGGAGATCAACGATCACTCATGGGTGCACATCCAGATCGTCACGAACATCGCCCTCAAGCTCCTCCGTCAGCTGACGAAGCACCACGTCGAGCCGGCGATGGTCACCGACTACGGGATGACGCGCGACGACGCCGAGTTGGTCGTGGCGCTGACTGCGCTCACGCACTGCATCGGCATGTCGGTGCACCGCCACGGGCACGAGGACTTCAGCCTCTTCCTCGCCGAGCCAAAGTTGCGCGAGCTGCTGATCGGCATCTTCGACGAGCCCGAGCTCACCGTCGTCGTCTCGGAAGTGCTGCAGGGGATCATCAGCCACCGCTCCGACGGCGAGCCGCTGACGCTCGAGGCCGGCATTCTCCGCGTCGCCGACGCACTCGACATGGAGCAGGGCCGCTCACGGATCGCGTTCGAACGCGGCCTCGTCGGCATCCATTCGCTGTCGGCCGCCGCGATCGAGGAGGTGGAGATCACCGACGGCGTGAAGAAGCCGATCCGCATCTCGATCCGCATGAACAACTCGTCTGGGATCTACCAGGTCGACGGACTGCTCAAGGCGAAGCTCCGCGGGTCGGGGCTCGAGCCCTATGTCGAGGTGATCGCGCACATCGACACGGAGGCCGAAAAGCGCCTCGTGCCGCTCTACGAGCTCGAGCTGTAGGAGTGCCGATTTTTGGCGCTGCGGCTACAATGCGGCCGCTCTGCGGGATCGTCTAATGGTAGGACGCCGGACTCTGAATCCGGTAGTCTAGGTTCGAGTCCTAGTCCCGCAGCTCTCGGAAAGCCCCGCAAACGCGGGGCTTTTGTTTTCTCAAGAGGCGACAGGCTCAGAGGGGGACGAGCGCAGCGAGCCGCTCGATGCCTTCGTCGATCTGTGTCTCGTCGACCAAGCTGAACGAGAGGCGCACGCTGTCGGCGCCGCGCCCGTCGGGGAAGAACAGTGAGCCGGGCACGATGCCGACAAGGCGCTCGACTGCGCGTTGTGCGAGGTCGGTCGTATCGACGTTCGGCAGCGTGAGCCACGAGAAGAAGCCCCCGAGCGGTCGCGTCCACCGCGCACCGGCAGGCATCGAGTGCTCGAGCGCTGCGAGCAGGCGTGTGCACTTGCGCTCGTAGAGCGCGCGGGACCACGCGAGCTGCTCGTCGATCCATCCACGGCGGTGGAACTCCTCGAACATGCGCTGGCCGAACGCTCCCGCGCACTGGTCGGTGGTCTGCTTCGCCGACACCAGTCGTTCAGCGACCTCTGCCGGCGCAATCGCCCAGCCGAGCCGCACGCCGGGGAACAGCGTCTTCGATGTCGTGCCCAGCTGGACGACGACGTCCGGCCCAAGCGTCCAGAGGCTCGGCAACGCCTGGCCGGCGAACCCGAGCTCGCGGTAGGCGACGTCCTCGACGATCAGGAAGCCGTGCTTGCGCGCGAGCTCGACGAGCAGGTTGCGACGCTCGGCCGACAGCGTCACGCCGGCGGGGTTCTGGTGGTCGGGAATCGTGTAGACGAGCTTCGGCCGGAGCCCGCGCTCGAGCCGCCGCTCCAGCTCGTCGACCTGCAACCCATCCTCATCGAGCGGCACCGCCTCGAGCGTCGCCTCGAAGCTACGGAATGCCTGAATCGCTCCGAGGTACGTCGGGCCTTCGAACACGACGAGATCGCCGGCGTCGAGGAACGACTTGCCGACGAGCTCCAGCCCTTCGATCGCACCGCTCGTGATCACGAGCTCGTCGGCGGCAGGGCGGCGGCCCTGCAACGTCTCGATGCGGTCCGCGCACGCGTCGAGCGTGCCTGCGAGGCCGCGCGTCGGCGCGTACTGAAACGCGGTCGCCTCCCCCGTCGCCGCGAACTCCCCGAGCAGCGCCGAGACCCGCTCACGCGGAAACGTCTGCGGATCGGGGAAGCCGCCCGCGAACGAGATGACGTCCGGGACGCCGAGGAGGCCCAGCACACCGGCGATCCCTTCGCCGACGTCCCCACGCGTGCGTGCGGCGTACAGCGCCTCCCACCGATCGGTCTCCGGCGTCACCGCCACGAGACGATCGTATGCTTCCTAAACGGGCTCCGCGGCGATGTCGCGCGGCAGCTTGCGCGTGTTCAGCAGCGCCGGGCGCCGCAGGCGCCTGATCTGGTCGGGCGTCTCGAAGGTGGCGACGACCGCGACGACATGCGGCGCCGGCGCTGCACCCCTCGATACCTGTCCGCTGACGAAGCCGCCCGCGATCACGCCGAGCACGAGGACGGCGGCCACGGCGACCGTCGCGAGCAGCCGGCGCGGCGACCGCGGGAGATCGACGGCAACCGGAGCAATGCGCTCGAGTGTCGCGGACCGCAGCGCTGCCGTCGACGCGCCGAAGCCCTCGACGATTGCCTGACAGCCGGCGCAGCGCGCCAGATGCGCGTCCAGCAACGCCCCCTCCAGCTCGGAGAGCTCACCGTCCAGCCGCAAGGACGCCCAAAAGCGGGCACGGTCGCACAGGTGACCTGATCCATCCATCAAATGCGTCAGACGAGCCTCCCAGTGATTAGTTAGGCAGGTTATCGATTGAGCCCGCCAGACCGTTAACGACTGGGACCAAGACGGAGCTGCGCCCCGGTTTCTTCCCTTCGGCCGAGGGCGCTGTCGTTGCCGCCGCAGGCGCGAGCGCGGAGCGCTCTCTAGACGGCAGCAGCAGCAGCCGCGGCGTCACGCGCGTGCGTGAGCGAGAGCGCAGCCTCGAGTGCACGTTCGAGCGCGTAGAGCGGAAACGGCTTGACGAGATAGGCCGCCGGCTCCAACTCGAGCGCCTCGGTCTCGGGCGGGTAGATGCTCGTGAACAGCACCGGGACGTTCCGGGCCCGGAGGCTGCGCGCAGCCTGCAGGGCCGAGGCCTCACCGGGCTCGATCACCGCAGCGTCGACGCCGATGTGGTCGACGTCCCCACCGAGGAAGGCGACCGGCTCGTGGCCGAGACGACGGACAACGAGCTCCAGCAGAGCGCTGATGTCGTCGTGCGGTTCACAGATGAGGACGCGGGCCACAAACCCAGAATCGAGGGTCGACGCAGGGATTAGGCTTCCTGGATGGTATGAACCCCGTATGAATGCCCGCCCACGGGTGCTGGTCGTCGACGACGACGAGGACATCAGGACACTCGTGCGCGAGCTGCTCGAGCGCGCCGGGTACACCGTCGACGAGGCTGAGAACGGGCGCGCGGCGCTCAGGCACTTGTTTTCCAGCGCACCCGCCCTCGTGATCCTGGACGTGACGATGCCGGATCTCGACGGGTACCAGACCCTCGAGCGCATCCGGGACCTCTCCGACGTGCCGGTGATCATGCTGACCGCCCGCACGCAGGAGCTCGAGAAAGTGCGGGGCCTCTCCGCCGGCGCCGACGACTACGTCGCGAAGCCGTTCGGGAGGCAGGAGCTGCTCGCTCGTGTCCAGGCGCTTCTGCGGCGGACCGGCGGCAAGTCGGAGGTGCTCGAGGCCTACCAGGACGATTTCACCGAGATCGACTACGCCCAGCGACGCGTTGTCGTCCAGGGCCGCGACGTCCAGCTGACGCCGCTCGAGTTCAAGCTGCTCGCAGCCTTCGTGCAGAACCCGAACCAGGTGCTGTCACGCGACCAGCTACTCGAGCTCGTCTGGGGCGACCCCTACGGCGTCTCAGGCGATCAGGTGAAGCTCTACGTCGGCTACCTGCGGCGGAAGCTCGTGCCGGACGCCCCGGACGAGGCGCCGATCGAAACGGTGCGCGGGTTCGGCTACCGCTACCGCAAGACGCAGACCGTCTAAGTCTCCAGCAGACCCTGGACCGTCGAGACGAGGTCCTGAGCCTTGAACGGCTTTGCGAGGTACGCGTCGGCTCCCGCGTCCATCCCGCGTGCGACATCGCCCTCCTGCACGCGGGCCGAGAGCAGGATCACCTTCATCTCGCGCAGCGCGTCGTCCGCGCGAAACGCGGCGAGAACCTCGTAGCCCGTCCGCTTCGGCATCATCACGTCGAGCACGGCAAGCACGGGACGCCGCGCACGCGCGATTGTCACCGCTTCGTCGCCGTCGGCCGCCGTCGCGACTTCGAAGCCGGCACGGCGGAGGCGCAGGGAGACGAGCGAGAGGATGTCCTCGTCGTCGTCGGCGCACAGCACGAGCGGAGCCTCGGTCACGTGGCCACCGGCAATTCGACGACGAAGGTCGTGCCCGTGCCCGGTGTGCTCGTCACGCCGATTCGCCCGTCATGGGCATCGACGATCGCCTTCGAGATGTAGAGGCCGAGACCAGTGCCCTGGATCTGCCGCTCGAGCGCCGACTGCGCGCGGAAGAAGCGCTCGAACAATCGCTCGCGCTCCACGTCTGGGATTCCGATTCCTGTGTCTGACACTTCGATGCGGATCATCTCCGGATGTGAGGTGAGGCGCACGTCGACGTGACCGTTGCTGGGCGTGAACTTGATCGCATTCGAGACGAGGTTGTCGAGCAGCTGCGCAAGCTTTGCAGGCTCGCCGATGATCTCGGGCACGTCCTCCACGTGGACGCCGAGCCGGACCGAGGCAGCCTGGGCGCGTGGCCGTGCGGAATCGACGGACTGCACGACGAGGTTCCGCATGTCGACAGGCGACCGCTCGAGCTCCAGGCGGCCGTACTGCAGCCGGGCGGCGAAGAGGAGGTCGGTGAAGAGCGCGAGCAGCCGCTCGGAGTTCCGCCTGACGATCGCGAGGTGACCCAGTTTCTGTGGATCGCCCTCCTCTTCTTGCAGGAGCTCGACGTAGCCGGCGATCGACGTCAGAGGAGTGCGCAGCTCGTGGGAGATGCTCGAGACGAACTCGTCCTTCAGCCGGTCGATCTCCACTAGCTGCTCGTTCTGGAACTTCAGCAGTTGCTGTGCCTGCTCCGCCTCACGCCGCGCGAGGCGCTCGGCGAGGCCCGCGCGTTCGACAGCGTGCACGAGACCGGAGAGGCGGAGCAGGACGACCCCGGCAAGCGTTGCTCCCCCGCACGCGATCACGAACGCGTGGACTCGATGGTGCGCAACCCGCTCGATCAGCAGCGTGAGCGGTGCGGTCAGCGAGGCGGCTGCGAGCAGCATGAGGCGCGCTCGCGTCAGCCGAGGCAGCCGGCGCCGGTCGGGCACCGCGATCCGCGCCATCGACGGATCGAGCGCGGCCGCGGCCCACACGACGTACGAGCCGAGCCAGAGCGCGTCAACCCAGTCGCCGCCGCGGTACGACTCGACGTTCAAGCCGTATACCTCGTCCGCGATCACCCACAGGGCAATGCTCGCGAGCAGCAGGCGGTAGGCACGCGTACGTCCGCCTGGACCGACGACCAACTGCGCAAACGCGACGAGCAGCAGGACATCGACTGCCGGGTACGCCATCGCGACCAGCCGGGCGACCTCTGTCCCGAACCGCATGTGGTTGTAGGGGTCGATGAAGAAGACCCACTGCACGAGCGCGACGCCGCTGAAGATGACGAGCGTGTCGAGGATCGCGGCGCGACTCGTCTGGCCTCCTAGCTCCCGCAGGATCAGGAGCACCCCAAGCGCCAGCAAGGGGTACCCGCCGAGATAGAACGCGTCGGCGATCGACGGCGACGGCGGCTCGCGGCCCAGCGACACCTCATAGACCGCGAAGATCGCGTCGCCTGCCACCTGGCCGAGCAGCCCGAGCGAGAAAAGCTGCCACGCGAGGCGCTCCCCACGGGGCAGGTTGCGGACGCTCCCCACATAGATCGCCACCACCGAGGCGAAGCCGACCACCACGAAGAAGACGGATTGAGCGTCCCCGTGTGCCGGGAGCAGGAAATAGACGCCGATCGCAAGCAGCCCGGCACCGAGGAACGCCCAGGTGGCGGGAGCAGACCGAACGCGCTCCGCGAGCGCCGGATTGGCGCGACTCATGAGGGGTGAGCTCGTCACGTAGTGCTTCTCGGCACCACCCTATGCCTACCTTTACCCCGGGCTCGCGGCAGAGACGGATGCCCGCGGCAAAAACGGGGTTGGCGTGGGCGGAGAGACGGCTCTATGCTCTCCCAGCATTCCCCTGACCCCCCAGACAGGAGGACGAGTGAAGAAGCGCATTTACGCGGGCACTGGAGTGTCCGCGCTGGTCGCAGTCGTCGCGCTTGTTGCGACGGTGAGCGGGGCGGTTGCTCGGAGTGGCGCTACGCCGCTGCCGGCATCGTCGTGCTCTGCGATTCAGAATGCAGGCGGGAATCTGCTGATCGCCTCCGACCTGCCGCTGCAGGGATCGGGACGGACGCAGACCACCCAGATGACCCGTGCGATCAAGTTCATCTTCCAGCAGCACGGCTGGAAGGCGGGGAAGTACTCCCTCGCCTACCAGAGCTGCGATGACTCGACCGCACAGGCAGGGAAGTGGGACTCGGGCAAGGCGTCGGCCAACGCGAACGCGTACGCACAGAACTCCAGCGTCGTGGGCGTTATCGGCACCTTCAACTCGGGTGCGGCGGAGATCGAGATCCCGATCCTCAACCGCGCTCCGAACGGCCCGATCGCCATGGTGAGCCCGGCGAACACCTACGTCGGCCTGACCCACGGCGGCGCCGGCACGGCTGCTGGTGAGCCCGGCAAGTACTACCCGACCGGCAAGCGCAACTACGCGCGTGTCGTCGCGGCCGACGACTACCAGGGCGCTGCTGACGCGATCCTGGCGAAGTCGCTCAAGATCAAGAAGGTGTTCATTCTGAACGACAAGGAGGCCTACGGTCTCGGTGTGGCGACGAACTTCAAGAACGCTGCAACGAAGCTGGGCGTCAAGGTCGTGGGCTTCACCGCGTGGGACGGCAAGGCATCGTCCTACGAGGCACTCGCGGTCAAGATCAAGGCCTCCGGAGCTCAGGGCGTGTTCGTCGGCGGCCTGATCTGCGAGAACGGCGGCAAGGTCATCAAGGACATCGGCGCCGGTGCTCCCGGTGTGAAGATCCTGATGCCGGACGGGTTCACCCCCGTTTCCGCCACCGTGCAGCAGGGTGGCTCGGCCTCCGAGGGCGCTTTCGTCTCGGTTGCCGGTCTGCCGAACAGCGCGCTCAAGGGCGCTGGCGCGAAGTTCGTCAAGGACTTCACGAAGGCCGACGGGAAGGCACCGGATCCCTACTCGGTGTATGCAGCACAGGCCGCTGAGGCAATCGTCGGCGCGATCGCGCAGTCGAACGGCACTCGGGCCGACGTCGCGAAGCAGCTGTTCAAGATCAAGCTCAAGAACAGCATTCTCGGCACGCTGTCGTTCAACGCGAATGGCGACGTGACCGCGAACCCGGTCACGATCTACCAGATCAAGGGTGGCAAGTCGACGACCTACAAGGTCATCGTGCCGCCGAACTCGCTCGTGAAGGCCGCATAGCCGGGACCCCACGAACGACGTACGGAACGACGACGGGGAGGGCGCAAGCCCTCCCCGTTTCTTATGCTCGGAGGTGTGGCGGCGGTGACTGATTCGGATGCCGAGCTCGTCGGCCGCTGCCGGGCAGGCGATGCGGCAGCCTGGAACGAGCTCGTCGAGCGCTTCTCACGCTACGTCTACGCCATCTGCACGCAGGGCTTCCGTCTCGACGCGCACGACGCAGAGGACGTCTTCCAGGACGTCTTCACGCGGGTCTACACGCACCTCGACCGGCTGCGGGACGACGAGGCCTTCCGCCCGTGGCTCGCGCAGCTGACCCGCCGGGCGTGCGTCGACCGCCTCCGCTCGGGCGGCCGGGAAACACCGGTCGAGGAGGTGGAGCCGGGCGAACTCGACGAGACGCTCTCGCAGCTCGACGAGTCGATGGCGATCCACGACGCGCTGGCGGCCATGACCGACAACTGCCGCGAGATCCTTGACCGCTTCTTCGCCCAGGACGAGAGCTACCGGACGATCGGCGAGGCGCTCGACCTGCCCCCGGGCACGATCGCCAGCCGGATCTCGCGCTGTCTCGACAAGTTGAAGGCCCTCCTGGAAGAAACGGACTCTCCGGGCCGTCCTGAGGACGGATGATTCGATGAGCGCATACGACCACGACACACTCGGCAGGCTGATCGCGGCCCTACCCCCCGCCCCTGACGGCTGGGTCCGGGCCGCGCAAGAACTGCCGGCGGCCAGGAGGGGAATCGACGGCATCGTCGACCGCGCCGTCGCAGACGCGGCCTACCGGGCTCGCGTGGTCGCGAGCCTCGAATCGGCGCTGGCGGACGTGGGCATCGAGCCCACCCCGACGCTCCTCGACGAGCTCCGCGAACGATTCCGGTCGATCTAGGTCTTACTCCGACGTCCGTGGCGGGCTCGGGATGTGGGACGATCCCAGGCCCGTGGACGCCCTTCGCATCGACCCGCTCCTCGACGCTCTCGCGTCCGATCAGCCTGCGCCCGGCGGGGGCTCGGCGGCGGCGCTCGTCGGCGCGATTGCGGCGGCCCTCTGCGCGAAGGTTGCGCAGTTCGCAGCGGACGGCGGATCTGCCGCGCAAGCGGCAGCGCTCGCACGGCGACTGACCGCGCTGGCGGCCGAGGACGCCCGCCTGTTCACGACCGCGCTCTCCGAGCTCGACCGGCGCGACGACGACTTCAAGCTGGGTCGCGCACTCGAGCAGGCGGCAGACGCGCCACTCCGCATCGCCGAGGCGTGCGCCGACGTCGCTGCACTTGCCTCGGCGATTGCCGAAGCCCCCTCCGAGCACCAGGCCGACGCGCGCTCGGCCGCCGCACTCGCCGCCGGTGCCGCACGCGCTGCGGCGGTGCTCGTCGAGGTCAACCTCGGCGCGAGCGACAACGACGAGCGCGTGCAGCTCGCCCAGCAGCTCTCCGCGCAGGCCGACGCCGCTTCGCGGCTTTGATAGTGCTGTTCTGATGGCGCCGCCGCTTGCATCCGTCCCCGATCTCGATCGCGAGTTGGACGCGTTGTACGACCTTCCCCTCGAGGAGTTCACGCAGGCGCGCAACGACCTGGTGAGCCGACTGCGAAAGGCGCATCAGTCGGAGGCAGCGGCCGAGGTACGAGTCCTGAAGAAGCCGACCGTCGTCGCGTGGGCCGCGAACCGTCTCGCGCGCGACGAGCCGAAGCTGACGGCGGCGCTGCTCGAGGCCGGCGAGCGCTTGCGCGACACGCAGCAGCGCGCGCTGGCCGGCAATGCGAAGCCGGAGGAGGTCGCGGATGCGGCTGCGCTGGAGCGCGAGACGATCCGTGCGCTGCTCACGGTCGCGCGGGGGCAGTTGGGAGACCGTGCGACATCGCCCCTCCTCGACAAGCTCTCGCAGACGCTGCGGGCCGCGGCGGTCGATACGGCTGCACGTCCTTTGCTCGAGCGCGGCCGGCTGACCGAGGAGCTGAAGTCGGTCGGCTTCGGCCCTCTCGAAGCCGTCAAGCCAACGGCGCGGCGCGGCGACGAGGTGGCCCGCGCCGCACGCGAGCGCGTCTCATCCCTGCGCGCCGACGCGCGGCGCCGGTCCTCCGACGCGCAGGAAGCAGACCGCGAGGTCGAGGAGGCACAGCGGGCGCTCGAGGCGCTCCGCGAGGAAGCGAAGCGGAAGCGCGCCGACGCCGAACGCGTCGCGACCGAGCTCGCCGAGGCGGAGGAAGCGCTCCGAGAGCGGCGCTAGGATCGCGCCCCCGAACGGGGCTAGAATCCGGCACGACCCTGAAATCCCATGAGCCAATGTCGCGGGGCGACCAGTCCGTCCCGATCCTGGCTTACCACTCGATTTCGGATGCCCCTCCACCGATCGTACGGAGCCTGGCTGTCTCGCCTGCCCGCTTCCGCCGACAGCTGGACGCGATCGTCAGCAGCGGAGCGTGCACGCTCACCGTGTCCGACTACGTCGCGGCGACCACCCAGCGAGAGCTGCTTCCGCAGAACGTCGTCCTGATCACCTTCGACGACGGGTTCGAAGACTTCATCACGACGGCGCTGCCGCTGCTCGAAGAGCGGGGCCTCCACTCGACCCTGTACGTCGCGACGGGCCTGCTGCGTGGCAAAGCCGGAATGCGCAGAACGACGTGTTCGGACCGGATGCTCGACTGGTCGCAGCTCGCGGAGCTGGCCGCACGCGGTGTCGAGATCGGCGGGCACAGCCACACCCATCCCCAGCTCGACACGCTTTCGAGACGGCGCGCACTGACGGAGATCGACGAGTCCAGGCGCCTGCTCGAAGACGAGCTGCAGGTCCGGATCTCGAGCTTCGCGTACCCGCACGGATACTTCTCCCCGCTCGTCCGGAGCCTCGTTCGCGAAGCCGGCTACGAGTCGGCGTGCGCGGTGAGGAACGCGTTGAGCGTCGTCGGCGAAGACCGGTTCGCACTTTCCCGCTTGACGGTGCGGGCCGAGACGTCGCCACACGAGGTGAGCGCCTGGGCGGCAGGCGTCGGCCCGCAGGCGCCCAGGCGGGAACGAATCCGCACGCGCGGCTGGCGGGCCGCGCGCCGCGCGCGGGCCGTCGTCGCGCGCCGAGCCGTGTACGAGTTCCGCTGAGCCCTCAGGGTGCCGGGATCGAACCAGGCCCCGGGTCCGGGAGGCCGCTCGAGCGGTAGTAGGCCGAGGCGATGCTTGCGGCGAATGCCTTCTCGGCCTCCGCCGACGTCTCGAGCACCCAGTCCATGCCGTCCGCGTTCTTGTTGAACCAGACGAGAGCCTTGACCCGGTTGAACGACTGCGGCAACTGGGTGCCGAGCGCGTCGGTGATCCAGCCGGCCTTGGAGCCTCCGATCTCCGTGCTCGCGGTCTCGCCGATCATGATCGGCTTTCCGGGCGCAAGCGCCAGCAGACGGCGGTACGTCCTCGTGAAGACCTCGGCGAAGGGCCGCCATTCGTCTGCATGAGCAGGGTTGGTGCCCCAGTTGTAGCCGTCGACCCCCATCCAGTCGACGTATGCCGGACCGGGATACAGGCGCCGCTCCAGCACAGGATCCCCCGAGTAGAGGACGTTGGGACACCAGACCCAGGTCACGTTGTTCGCGCCCGCGCGCCGGAAGATGTCGTGAACGTGCCGCCACATCGGGGCGAAATCGCCGATCCGGTTGCCGTTGACACCCTCGCCCCAGGCGTCGTACCCGCCGTTCATCTCCCAGTCGAAGCGGAGGAAGAACGGGTGGCCCCACTGCTTTGCAGCGACCGCCCAGCTGCGGAGGAAGCGGTCGTAGCGGCCGCTCGTGATCTCTCTGAGCCGGAATGCAGGCTGGTTCGGGCTCGGGTTCTGCAGCGACCCCGACCCCCAGCTGAGCACGGGGATCTTCCCCTCCGCGCGCACCTCGTCGAACAGCCGAGCCGGGAAGCCCTGAAGGCCGCAGCGCCGAGGCCCGCAGTCCTTCCAGTACTGACCCCATTCCAGGAGGGAGAGCTTCTTGTGGACATTCGCCTCGAAGCGATCCACGCTCCGCATGTCCCACGGGGCGTCGGCGAGGCCGTATTGTCGGCCCCCGACGTACGCCCCCCAGTAGATCGGGTCACCTGCACCCCGGCCGGAGGTGACGGCTGCGCCGGTGATCAGGCAGCAGCTGAGCGCGACCAGCGCCGCGCCGGTGGCCGCCCTTGCTCTCACCTTCACCCGGGCTCAGCGCTTTGCGGACCGGCACTGCTTCGCGGACCGGCACTGCGTCGCGGACCGGCGACCTGCAGCGCCGCACCCAGGAGGCTGATCGCGATCAGGGCGACGAGCGCGCCCTTCGCCGACCAGGCACCGCTCACCGCCATGACCAATGCGATTGCCGTGTCGAGCCCCACGCTGATCCCGGCGGCAAGCGCCAGCTCGCTGTCGCCGACCCGGCCGAGTAGCGGCACGAGGGCCAGGCCCGGCGTGAGCAGGAGGAACGCGAGCATCACGGTGGCGCGAGCCACGCCGGCGGTCGCCTCCCCGAGCCCAACGATGCCGGCGAGCAAACACATCCCTGCGACTGCTGCCGGCCGTAGCTCCGTCCAGCCGCGGGTCATCCCTGCCTCAGTTCGAGCATCGCGCACCTCTCATTCATTGCCGTTGCCGTGCCCGTCACCGCTCCCATCGCCCTTGCCGTGCTCATCGCCCTTGGCGTGCCCGTCGCCGTTGCCGTTCCCATCGCCGTTGCCGTTCCCATCGCCCTTACTGTTCTCGTCGGCGTTGGTGTTGGTGTTTCCGTCGGGGTTGCCGTTGTCGTTGCCCTGGCCGTTCTCGTCGCCGTTGCCGCCCTGCGGCTGGACGTCCGGAGCAGGCGCAACTGCCGGTGGACTCGGTCCGCTGCCGTGGCCGTGCCCGTGCCCGTGGCGGCCTGGGCCCTTGGGCTTCGGGGCCTGCGGGCTCGGGGCCGGCGCCGCCGGGTCGGCAACCGGCACGGGGGTCGTTTCGGGGGGCGGGGTGACAGGCGGCGTGGGCGTCGCTGGAACAGGTGCCGCCGGCGGAGGCGTCGCTGGAACAGGGGCCGACGGCGGAGGTCTCTTTGGCGCTGGCGCGGCCCGCGGACGCACAGCCGGCGCAAGGGCAGCTTTGAGCGCAGCCACAGGCGAAGCGGCCGCATGTGCCGCCGGTGCAGGTGCAGACGCAGGGGCCGCCGCCGCCGCAGGCGGCGCAACCGCAACCGCCACCGGCGCCGGCGCCGGCGCGGTGTGGGCCGGCCGCGGCGCGGTTCGGTTGGCCTGCCGGCCCGCTGTTTGGGCCTTCGGCAGTGGACGCGCAAGCGGCGCCCGAGCGACGACGACGTACGCGTGCGGGTTGGAGTACACGACGCGGAAGCGAGGCGAGTTGCGGACGCGTCGGAGGACCGTGGCGAGCCAATGACGCGGAAGGATCGCGGTCATCTCGACCTCCGCGAGTTGGCCGCGCGAGACGATGAGGTACGCGGGCCGGGCCGGCGAGCGCCCCTTCGTCATCATCGTCTCGATGGTGGCGATCGGGTTTTGCAGCAGCGCCCGCGTGGCCTCGGGCGTCTGCCCCGAGAGCGTGTTGTAGGTGTAGTCCTCGTAGTGGGTGTACCCCCAGGGATAGTCCAAGGTGACGCTGAGCAGGAGTGAGCCGGGCGGCGCGGTCGCATACAGGTAGCGGGATGCGCGAAGCTCGTCCGGCGAGAAGTAGTTCATGCGCTCCTTGCCGTAGTACGCCACGCACATGCCCGCGAGCAGGAGCATCGTCGTGACTGCTCCCGCGGCCGTCGCCTTCCACGGCAAGCCGGCGGCGGCTGACGGAAGGAGCGCGCCCGCCGCGAGCAGGGCAGCGAAGGGAAGCGCGAAGAGGTAGACGCGGAAGACCATCTCGCCGCCGTAGGCATTCAGCCAGAGCAACATAAACGGGCTGAGCAGAAGCAGAATCGCGACGAGCTCGAACGAGCCGCGCCGGTAGACGCGAATCGCGCCGACGATGGCCAGCACGATCACCGCGGCCGTGAGGACGCGGTCGACGTAGGCGACCTCGACGAGGCCGGTGCTGGCGATCTTGAGGTTGGTGGGCGTGTTCAGGACGTTGCCCCCGAACGTGCCGATCGATCGGGCGATCCAGTGAAAGTTCTGATCCAGGAACGGCTGCGCCATCCAGCCGGTCCATGCCCCCGTGAGCCCGGCCATCAGCAACGGGAGCCAGCGCGCGGACAACTGCTGGAAGACGACGAGCAACGTCAGAGCGCTGGTCGCCATCAGCGGCGTCAGTTGATGGCTCGTCGCGATCACCGCGCAGAGGAGACAGGTCAGCGCGAGCGGGAGCGCCTGTTTCGTCGCGGCCGCAGGCAGTGCAGAGTCGCTGTCTGCGCCGCGCGCGAGGAGCCTCCGGTACCGGTCCGCTGCCCCGTCGAACCGGAGCCAGCGCTTGGCGGCGGCGTGCGACGGCACACGCCCGGAATGGAGGTAGCGCAGGCACACCGCGATCAGGACGAGATAGAGGAAGAAGTTCAGCGCCTGAGGCGAGAAGTAGTCCTGGCCGATCCAGTTGGTGCAGAGGAAGATCCACCCCGCCAGCCAGATGCGCCGGCGGTCGCGCACGAGCGGACCGAGGACGAGCAGCAGGGCGAGCAGGAACGCGAGCTCGAAGAACACCGGAGCCCACTCCGCCAGGGTGATGACACGAACGCCGGCGAGCTGCGAAACGAGTGCGGCCAGCGCGAAGAACCCGGGCCAGCTGTGGTAGACGTTCTCGAAGGCGATGTTCGGGTCGACTTGGCCGTGGCGCTGGATGTAGTCGACGATTCCGACGTGCTTCCACGCCCACTGATAGCGGAGCGTCCCGTAGACGATCTGCGGCGTGCCGTGGATCACGATGATGAGGACGAGCGCGTGCAGCAGGAGCAGCGGCTCCCGCAGACGCTCCTGGCGGAGCGTGAGCCAGAAGCTGACTGTGAGGAGCGCGAGCGCCGCGTAGAACGTCCACGGCAGCACCGAGACGAGGCCGAGGTCGGTCATCCGGAGCGGCTTGACTCCGTCGAGCGAGAGGCCCCAAAGCGCGACGGACGCCGCGACGAGCAGAAGCGGCCGGAAGACATCTCCTGACAGCCAGGCGACCCGTCTCGCGCGGTACGCAACATCGCCCCCCGCCGCGGCCGCCCCGGAGGTCACCCCGGCCGCGGGCCCCACGGCGAAGCTGGTGGTCGCCCGGGCTACGCGGCCGACGGCGAAGCCGGCGATTGCCGCCGCCAGGCCCGCGAACACGGCCATCGCGCGGGTGATTCCCGCCCAACCTCGACCGGAGACCGCGTCCGCAATGCTCCTCCGGAGGGCGGCCGGCAGGGTGCGGGCGACGTAAGCCCGTTCGGGTGCGAGCGCCTCGTGCCGACCCGCGATGCGGGCGATCGCCGCCTTCGACCGCCCTTCGCCGTAGCAGCGGGCGACGAAATACCGCCTGCGCGCGCGGTCGGGCGGAATCGCGTGCGAGACACGGGCTGCCGGCCGGTGGACGATCCGAATACCGGGGTAGCGGTGGACAGCGCGAATGCTCAACTCGGTCTCCTCACCGCCGAGCGCGCCGTTACCGACCCGCCCCAGCTCGGGACGGAAACCTCCGACGAGGTCGAAGACCTCCCGCCGAAAGGACATGTTCGCGCCGATCGAGTTTCGGACGGCGGCGGGCTCGGTCGGCAGGCCCCGGTAGCTACAGCCGACGACCCAGTTGAACTCCTCCGGGAACCAGGACGGGCGCCCGCGGCCGAGCCAGCGCGGCTCGACCCAGCCCCCCACCCCCATGACATCGTCCTCGTCATAGCCGGGCACGAGTTGCTCCAGCCAGTCGGGCGCCGCGATCGCGTCGTCGTCGAGGAACGCGATCACATCGCCGCGCGCGGTCGCCACACCCACGTTGCGGGCGGCGGAGAGACCAGGCCTGTCGCTCTTCATAATCGCGACGCCGTCGGGCAGCCACGCGGTGACCTGCTCGCGCAGCGCCTCGTCGCCATTGACGACGATGATGACCTCGACCGGCGCATGGGTTTGCCGGTGGACGGAGGCGACCGCAGCGATGAGGTCATCCCGACGTCCCGGGTCATGGGTGCAGATCACGACCGAGATCGACAAGTCGTTCATGCCGCGACCGCCTCTGTCAGCACGGCCGTTACATTCCGCCCGACCCAGTGCCGGTGCCGTCCGTATCGCGCCGACTTGGTCAGATTCGCGGTGACGTGACGCAGCCAGCAGAGCAGCAGCATCGGCCGCATCGCGATCTCGTCACCGCCGACCCCGGAACGCGCCGTCGCCAGGATCGCCAGCTCACGGTCGCTCCAGGGCGCACCGGTCAGCAGAGCGCGCACCACGTCACCGAGCTCGCTGCGTTGCTCGATCATTCGGCCGGAGAGGAGCAGCTGGAGGACATCGACGAGCGGAAGGTCGTTGGCGCGCGCGAACTCCCAGTCGACGATGCCGACGACGGCGGAGCCGTCCTTCCGCACCATGATGTTCCCGAGCGCGAAATCTCCGTGGATCCACGCGGCGGCGATCGTCCGCCCTGCGAGCGCATCCGTCAGCTCCGACTCCAGCCGCCGTAGCCGGACCTGGAGGAGGCTCTGCTGCGCCAGCGCGGCGTCGACCCGGCGCAACGCCAGCAGCGGCTCGCCGATCAGATGCTCGAGCATCGGCCCGCGGAGCGTGACGAGCGCCGCGGTGCGGCGGTGGAGCTCGCTGATCGCGACCGCCGCGGCCTCTTCCACGAGCGCCCGCCCCTCGCTCGACTGGGCGGCAAGCGCCCGTGCCTCCACTCCCTCCAACAGTCCTTCCACCAGATACGACTGCTTCCCGACGACACCCCCGGCCACGATCGGCGGCAGGAGCGAACGCCATGCGCCAAGACGCTCGTCTGCGTGGAGGGCGGCGAGCGCGGCCGTGTGCCGTCGCAGGCTGAGTTGTCCGCTGTGCGTTCGCGCGAGCTTGACGACCGCGACGGGTGCGTCGGCCGGCCCGACGCTCGTCACGCTCACATCGGAGACGGTCGGGAGCCGCCGGTGCGCGAGCCAGCGGTCGCCGTCGCCGCGGTTCGCGGGCAGCCGCTCGAGCACCTCCGTGATCGTCATTGCGCTCGCGCGCGCGTGCCCGCGCGAGATCCGGCGACTGGGAAAGAGGAGTGGGATCCGGTTGAGCTCGATGGCCAGGATCGCCGCTGCCGTCGCGGTCTGGCTGAGCAGCCAGGCTGCGGCGACACCGTTTCCGCCGTACGGGGTCACAAGCACGAACGAAACGCCGAGTGCGAGCACGCACTCCGCGCCGAGCACGGCCGCCACTGTCGACATCTGGCGCCGGAGCCTCGCCCGGCTGACGTAGAGCACATTGATGATCGCCGGGATCGCCGCCGCGGCGAGCAAGCGGAGCATCAGCGTCGCGTGGTGCGCGTATGCGTCGCCGAAGAGCCTGAGGATTAACGGTGCCGCGACAATGACGAGCACCACGGCGGGAATGACGAGACGAGCGGTCTGCACGAGCGTCCGCCACGTGTAGGCGTTGGCTGACGCCTCTTCGGTCGCGGCCGACGCGACGAGGGACGCGCCCATGTTGATGCTGATCAGGATCAATGGGTACGACGCGAACCACGCGAGCGAGAAGTAGGCATTCGCCGTCGCGCCGACTCGCTCGGTGACGAGGATCGGCGGCAACGTCGTCGCCGCGAGCCAGCAGAGCGAGCCGACGTAGTCGACGGCGACGAAGTGGCGGACCCGGCGGACGGTGACGGGCTCGACCGGGGTCTTCGACGTGCGCATCGCGTTCGGAACGAGACGACCCAAGATGAACACGGTCGTCGGGATCGCCGTCGCGAGTGCGGCGACTGTCCAGGAGACGAAGATGCCGGTGGTCGGAAGCAGCGATGCGAAGAGCGCGAGCAGCACGATCTTCCCGACCGTGAAGACACTGTTCTCGACAGGCACGAGAACCGCCCGGCGCAGGCCCGTCAGGACGGCGTCCTGCAGGACGAAGATGCACCAGGTCATCGTCGCGATCACGAACCAGACGGCGAAGGTCGTTCCCCAGGTCGAGAGGCCGAGCGGACCGAAGTAGCGGTGAAGACCGAGCAAGAAGAAAGCGCTGACGAGTCCCGCGAGCCCGATGCTGAGGGCGTACGAGGTGACGACGAAACGCGCGGTCGTCGGGCCTGCCGCCGGGATGAACCTGATCAGCGCGCTCATCAGGTTGAGGTGCGCGATCCCGGCGAGGAACATCATCACCGAGATCGCGGCCGAGTTGAGGCCGACGACCCTGGGCGAGTATTCGCGCGCGGCGAGCGCCCAGTAGGCGATCCCGGCGACGGAGGTCAGCCCGGAGCTGAGGATGAGGGCGTATCCGTCCCGGTACAGAGGCGTGCGGAGATGCGCCCGCAAGCGGTCCGGGACGGCGTGGGTGGCCCCGGTCATCGCAGCGACTCGATTCGCAATCGGACGGCTTGCCGGAGCATCGTGTGCAACCCACGCTCCTGAGCTCCCAGGACCGTCAGCACCAGCGCGCTCTCGCGGCTGTGACGTCGTGGACGGCAGGCGTCGCAGCCGCCTGGCCGATGACCGAGCAGCTCGGCCGCCGCCAGGGCCAGCCCCGCCTGGTACGGGCGGCGCAGGATCTCGACACCGGGTGCGGCGCGCAGCGCGGCGGCATGGGCGGGCGCATACCGCCGCTCCGCCATCGCCAGCATCGGCAGGTCGACGGCGGTGTCTCCCACCGCGGCTGCGATCGGCCCCGGTTGTCCGTCGAGCTGCGTCACGAGTGCGTTGATCGCCCGAGCCTTGTCGACCTCGGCCGGTACGAAGTCCGTCTGCGCATCGCCCTGCACGACACGAACCGCCGCGCCGCTCACCGCTGCAGCGGCGACGGCGGCGTCCAGCGGGCGCCGCCCCGGCGTCTGCCAGGCGCGGACTGCAAAGCGGTAATCAGGATCGACCTCGACGGCTGCAAGACCGAGGAGGGCAACACGGAGTCGCGCGAGATCTGCTTGCCCGGCTTCGGACACGAGCGCGAGGTGCGCATGCGACCGCGCGTCGAACGCGGCGCCGCCGTACTCCGCGACGCCCCCCGCGAGCCTGTACGCGCGGCAACGCTCCTCCACTTCACCGCTGCTGCGGCCGGTCGCGATCAGCGGCCGGTACCCGTGGACGGTCAGTGCGCGGACCGCGAGCGCCGCGGAGGGAGTCAGCCCCGGAAAGCCGAGGACTTCTGTTTCGAGCACGCCGTCGAGGTCGAGCGCGCAGAGCGGACCGTTTGCGCTCGGCGTCAGGTCCGCAAAGAAGAGCTCCTCGAAGAATCCCTCGAGTGCCTGCGCGAGCAAACGCGTGGCCGCTCGGCGCTCCTCGGGGCAGGCCTTCAGCCGTTGCTCGATCTGGACGAGCTGGTAGAGCAGCCACCGTGACGGCTCGACCTCCTCACCCGTTGCTCGCTCGAACGACCTGCGGACGCGGCGAGCGAGCCGGCTGCCGGGCGCGGACGCCGCGGCCCCGGCCACGTCGAAGGCGGCGTCGCGGCACGCAAGCGGGCCGGGCGTGAACGGGTCGGCTTTGATAGGCCGCTCCGTCCCGAAGAGAAACCAGCCAGACAGACCCGTGTGACCGTCGACAACGGACGGCTGGTCAACCCGCAGCGCCGCCTGCACGAGGCGATCGAGCGCGAGGCGCCGGGCGAATGGCCAGCCGCGGCCGAAGGCCCGCGCGAGCGTCGTGCTTGCGGCTTCCCAAACGGTTTCGCCGCCGGAGAGGTACGTCGTCGCATCGCGCTCGACAGGAAGTCGGCCCCGCCGGGCCAGCGCGTAGGACACGACGGCGTCGGCGAGCGCATCCTCCACCGCACCGTCCTCGGCCCGGACGCGCCGATGCTCGGGAAGCCATTCGCGGTAGACGAGGCCGTCCTCCACGCCGTAGAGATGCGGGACGTATTCGGGGAGGGCCGCGGCGATCGCCGCCGCCGGCTCGGCGAAGCATCCGAGCCCGACGCCCTCGACGAGCACGTCGTGAACTTCAGCCTTCCCGGCTGCGCCGTGTCGGACGTGCAGGCGGAAGAGCGTCCGGTGATGCGACCGCTCGTCGCGCCGATGGAGCGGCCGCCGCTCGATGCTCGACACCCGGGCGTCGGGACCGAGGAACCGTTCCATCCGCGACCGGACGGCAGCGCAGGTGAGCTCGGCCTCCACGCTCCATCGGGCTGCCGGCAGGACGATCGCATCCAGGTCGCGCAGCCGGATAGGGACCTGCTCAGCTGAGCCGAGGAGCGGCAGGAGGAGGACGAACCGCCGGTGGTCGGCGCCGTGCCGCCGTAGCTCGCGTGCGACGCGCGCGACCGAGGCGCCGCTCGCAGGCGGATCGTCGACGATCGCGAAGCGTGCGCCGTCGCGGGTCGCGCGCCGTACGGTTCCCCGCTCGTGTTGAAGCAGTGGCGAGCCCGGCCGCACCGTCAGCATTCGGACGTCGGCGTAGCCCTCGGACCGGAGGTACGCGGACGCAAGTGGCGCGAGGTAGCTGCCCGACGTGCGCACGCCCACGACGAGCAACGGCGTACGCCGGTCGGGAAAGCGGTGCGCGAAGCGCTGTACGAGGAGCCGGACATCGGCAGGGCGCTGGTCGAAGCGCGCGAAGCAGGCGGGAATGCGCAGCGGCTCGTCGTCGAGTCGAGGCGCGGATACCGCGAGCTCTGCCGTCAGCGTCGCGGCCCTCATCTCCGCGTCAGGGGCTCCGCCCGCCGGCCCGGCCACGAGCCCTGCAAGCAGCTCGACGAGGGTGGCGAACTCGCGCTGCCAGTCGCGAACGCGCCGCCAGGAGGGGCGCTGCCGGCTCGCCGCAGCAGATGGCCCGGCGACCGCGCGCGCCGCAACCGCCGCCGCCACCGGTAGCGGACGCCGGCCCGAGTCGAGGTATCGCGCGGACCGGCGCAGCTCGAAGGGATCGTCGTGCAGCGCGTCCTCGGCAATCTGGTTGATGCCAACGGCAACGAGGTACGCATTCAGCCACGACCGCCGCGCAACCTCGGCCACCAGGCGTGACGTGAGGACGGGGACGCCGTTCAGCAGCTCGGGTTGGGGCGGCGGCCCGGCGCTCGGTGCCGGCAGGGGCGCGCGTGCGGTGCCTGCGTACATCTCGGTCACCGGACAGCGACCCGGGATGCGTACATCTTCCGCCGGCGCGCCCGGCCCCAGAGGTAGCCGACCGGCCCGTAGACCATTCCCCGGCGCTCCACCCAGAGCAACTCGGACGGATAGCCGAGCTCGGTCGCCGCTCGCCGCGGCGAGCTCCGTCCTCCGGACCAGCGCAGTCCCGCCGGTGCAAGCCGAACGAGGTCGACGAGACGGACAGGCTCCTCGACCACGACGCTCGTCAGGTAGGCGGTGAGCCCTGCGCCATAGCCGAACGCGCGGCGCCGGAGGCTTGCGAGATCACCTTCCGCATAGCGATGCCAGGCAACGGCCGCCGGCTCGTACACGAGCTCCTTGCCTGCCGCGATCACGCGGAAAAACGCGGCGAGATCGTCACCGCCCCGACCGGACGATCCCGCTCCCATCGCCGGATCGAAGCCGCCGATCTCCTGCAAAAACCAGGTCCGGAAGGCCATATTCGCGCCCGAGCCGAAACTGCCGGCGCCGTACGGGTGCAGCGGGCTGCTCGTGTCTTCGAGCGTGAACACGCGGCGGGCGAACCCCTTCCCGAACCGGCCCAGAGCCTCCATCCACACCTGCGTGACCGCGTCGAGCTCGGCCGGAACGATCAGCCCGGTCACGCATGCCGCGTCCTCGTAGCGCGCAAAGGTCGCCGCGATCTCGCCGAGCCAGCAGCGGTCGACCGTCACGTCGTCGTCCGTGAACGCGGCGATCGTTCCGCGGGCCGCGCGTAGGCCGGCGTTGTGCGCCGCGGCCAGGCCGGGGACGTCCTCACGGATGTAGCGGATCCGCGGCGTGCGCCCGGCGACTAGCCGGAGCGTCGCGTCGCTCGCCGGCGCGTTGTCGACAACGACGATCTCGAAGGCGGGGTAGTCGAGCGCGAGCAGCGAGTCGAGACAGCGGACGAGACTCTCCGCGCGGTCGCGTGTCGCGACGATGACGCTGATGAACGGCGGGTCTGCGAGCAGGCGGGCGCGCGTCGCGACGCAGGCGGGCGTCGCGTCCCCGCGCGGTAGCCCGGCCGACGAGATCTCCGTTGCCGGGTCGAGCCCGTCCGCCGCCAGATGCTCGGCGACCTCCGCCGCGAGCGTGTGCCGGATCGCGTCCGCGTACGCCGCCGCCGTGAGGCCGTCCGTTCCGAGCTCGAGGGAAACCAGCCCCAGCGGACGGCCGTGCAGCCTGACCAGCGAAAGCGCGCGACGGTATCTGCGGCCGCTCGCGGACACCGCCGGCACCGGAGGAAGAGCCTCGCCGAGCTCGACTTCCAGGACGCGTGCCGGCAAGAACGGGCTCACCGCGGCAGTGCCCTGCCGTCGGTCCGCGTGGTCGTCCGCCCATTCGTCCGTGCAACGCGCTCGGCGAGGATGACGCGCAGAATCCGAAAGCCGTCCCGTACCGGAGAGAGCTTGCTCTTGCCGCCGCGCCGTGGCAGCTCGAAGCTCGGAACCTCGACGACCTTCAACCCGCTCTTGGCGGCGCGGATGCTCAGCAGCGTCTCCACCTCGAAGCCGCTGCAGTCGATCCGCACCGCCGCCAGCGACCGCGACCAGATTGCGTTGAACCCGTAGCAGAGGTCGCTGTACCGCGTCCCGTAGAGCAGGTTCGTCACCGTGCACAACGCGCGATTGCCGAGCCTGCGGACGCTCGTGAAGTCATCGCTTCCACCACCCTCGATAAAGCGTGACCCTTTTGCTAAATCTGCCCCATTTCTGAGCGTCTCGATAAACCGCGGTATTTCCGCGGCATCAGTGGATCCGTCTCCGTCCATTGTGATGATGATGTCGCCGCTCGCCGCAGCAAAACCGGAGGTCATTGCTGCGCCCTTTCCCAGGCGTCGCTCGCTGACGACTCGGAGATCCGGGCGATGCCCGAGCGCGACCTCGATCGTGCCGTCCGTCGAGTTGCCGTCTACGAGGATCACCTCGTCGACGTCTTCCGGAAGGCTGTCGAGCACGTGGCCGATGCTCTCTGCTTCGTTCAGTGCGCAAATGACGACACTGACGACCTCTTGACGCGACGTGCGGGTGGGCCACGAAACGATTGAGCACATGCTGAAGACCTTTTCTGGCCGCCGCCCTGGCCCCGCCTGCTTACGATTCCGGTCTGATGCAATACCGGTGAATGGGTAAAGCTTGTGTCACATATTGCTCGTCTAATCTGCCATCGGATTCTTCAGTGCTCCGACCGCGTGGAGACTGGACTTACGTCCAGAATCCGCAGGCGGTTCTACGGTGGCCGGTGCCTTGTGCTGGACGTTCCCTACGGTTTGCAGGGTTCCGTGAGTACCGGTCCTGCCGCTCCGCTCAGGTTGCCTTGACTCCGCACGAAGACCACCCGTCCACAACGCCGGCACGCCGCCCGGCGTCCGTCGGGAGCGCGTTCCCAGTCCCCCAGGTTGTGCCCCAGTCGGTCGGCCTTGACCGTGGCAAGGCGGCAGAGTGCAGCGAGGGCGTCAGCATCGACGTCCGGTTCGCCCCGGGCACTCGCGTCTGGAGTCGATCGGCTCACGATTTCCCGCCTGGTGTCCGCACGTGCCCCCTGTTGCAGGCTGCAGACCACAGACTATCGCCGCTGACCCCGGTGAAAACCGTGAGACGCGCGGCTCGAATCGTGCTCGTCGCCGGCTTCGTCATCGCGGCGCTCGTCGCGGCGGCCGGCCCCGTGAGCGCCCAGCCCGCCGCCGTCCCGCGCCTCGCCCACGTCGTCGTCGTGGTCTTCGAGAACGAGGAGCGCGGCGACGTCCTCGGCGCCGGCCAGGCTCCGACGTTCGACCGCCTGGCCGGGGCCTACGCCCAGGCGACCGACTACCGGGGGGTAGCGCACCCCAGCCTGCCCAACTACCTGGCGCTCATCTCCGGCTCGACGCACGGCGTCACCAACGACTGCACGGATTGCCCGCAGTCGGGGCCGACGATCGGCACCGAACTCACCCGGGCGGGCCGGACCTGGGCGGCCTACGCAGAGGGGTACCCGTCATCGCCGCGGTTCGCCAAGCGGCACGAGCCGTTTCTGTACTTCCCGGACGGGGCGTCGCACGTGCACGGGCTCGATGCACTCCAACCGTCCGCCCTGCCGGCGTTCGCGTTTGTCACCCCCGACCTCTGCCATGACGCGCACGACTGCTCGCTCGCGACCGCCGACTCCTGGCTGAAGCAATTCGTCTCCCCCTTGCTTCGGGTCCCACGCACCGCCGTCTTCATCGTCTTCGACGAAGGGACGAGCGATGTCGGGGGCGGCGGCGTCGTGCCGATGATCGCCGCGGGAACCGCGGTGAAACCGCACGCGCGCTACACACCCACGACAAATCACTACGGCTTGCTCCGAACGATCGAAGACGCCCTCGGAGTCCCACCGCTTGGGGCCGCGGCACACGCTCGGCCGCTCACCGGCATCTGGCGGTAGCGCTTGAGCTTTCCGCAGTCGTGCTTCGCTACACTGCCCCGCGTCACAGGGCCCATTCGTCTAGTGGCCTAGGACACCGCCCTCTCACGGCGGCGGCACGGGTTCGAATCCCGTATGGGCCTTCCTTACGCGCTTGGTCACGGATCTGGCTTAGATCCGTGGTTCAGGCGTGTCACCGATTCCGCACACACGCACCGGCTAGGTCGAGGCCGTAGACGGGCTGGTACGTGATGCACCCGACGCGCGTCGAGACGAAGACGCGTGCATTGAGCACCGCGTACGCGGCGAGCGGCGCGTCCGTGCGCGCGACCTGGATGCCGAGGCGTCCGTATGCGCGGTCGCGCGCTACGCCGGACAGCTGCTGGGCCGCATCGATCGCGCGGTTCACCTGCGGGCTTGCGTAGTAGGAGATGTTGCTGTTACCGACGGCGCGGATCACACGGCCGTCGAGCAGCTTGTCGACAAGCCCGTACGGGTCGCCGTAGTCGGGGCGCGTGATCACGTCAGCGATGTCGAAGGCCGTACCGCGTACGCCCGCGAGCGTGAACTGCCCGGGTGACGTGTCGATCCGGACGTCCAGTCCGATCTTCTTCAAGGCGTCGGCAACGACGATCGCGCGTTCGCCGCAGTCCTGCGTTCCGCAGGCGAGGAACACCGCGTGCGCGCCGCGGAGGTGGCCCCGTGCGAGCGCACGGGCCTTCGCCAGGTCGGGCGCGTCAACCGGATAGACGTGCCGCGCCTCGTAGCCCGGAAAGCCCGGCGGCAGGTACTCGTCGCTCGGCACCGCGCCGCGCGGCCCGAAGAGCCGTACGAGCGCCGGACGGTCGAGCGCGTAGTTAATTGCGCGCCGCAGCCACGGGTTGTTTTTGAAGAGCGGACGCTCGGTGTTGAGCGCGAGGTACGCGACGATCGGCTGCTGCACCACGAGCAGGTGACGCCCGTCGCCCTTGAAGCGCTCAGCGAGCGCCGCGAATGCCGACGGTGTGACGACCCCGTAGTCGGCTTCGCCCTGCTCGAGCTGCAGGCGGATCTGCGAGGCGAAGGCGCCGAAGCGATAGATGATGCGCTGCACCTTCGGTCGGCGCGGCCCGTGGTAGTACGGGTTGCGCCGCAGCACGAGCGACCTGCCCGGCCGGTAGCGCTCGATCGCGAAAGGGCCGGCAGACGGCAGCGTGTCGCTCTGCGTGTTCGGCGCCCAGGCTGGAACCGCGCAGAAGTACGGCAGCGCGAGGCGTTGCGCGAAGTCGGGCGCCGGCATGCGCAGCCGGATCGTCAACGTGCGCCCGCGCGCCTTCCACCACGACACCTCGCGGAGGTACGGGCCTGCAGGCGAGACAAGCTCCGTAGAGCGCGCGCGCTCGAACGCGTGCGCGAACGAGCGGGCCGTGACGGCCTCGCCGTTGCTGAACCGCCAACCGGGGCTGACATCGAAGGTGTACGTGCGGCGGTCACGCGAGATGCGCGGCAGCGACGACGCAACCTCGGGCTCGAGCCGCGTCCCGCGGTACCCACCGGTCGCCGGATAGTTGAGGAGCTTCGCGCAGGTCGCGTACTCCAGCTCCCAGGCCTCCTGCGTCTGCGCGAGCGCGGGATCGAGCGAGGCGAAGTCCTGCGTTTGCGTGACGACGAGCGCGTCCTTCGGCGGCGCTTGCCGCTTGCCGCCCTGGTAGAGGACGACGCCGAGCAGTGTGAGCACGACGATCGCGAGCACGCCGACCGCGGCAAGCTCGAGCGATGTGCGCAGCACCCGGCGCGGGCGCTTGGGCCGCGGCGGGCGCTCGCTCGCTTGCGTCAGACTCTAGGCCCCGATCTCGTGCAGCAGCGGCTTCGTGTCGAGCGCGTCGAACCCGAGCCGCGTGGCGATCTCCTCGCTCGTCGGCTTCGTGCCCTCACGGAAGAGATCGGTGAGCAGCACGCCGGTCTTCGGGTTGCGCCACCAGTCGCCGCCGACCTCGCGCACGAGGTAGTCGCGCAGCTGCGCAGAGCGGATCCACGCGCGCAGGTAGTCGGCCGAGTAGAAGCTGGCATCCATGTCGGAGAGATAGTTGTCCTTCTTGTAACGGATGCCCGTCGCCTCGGTGAGCAGGCGCTCGTAGACATCGGCGTCGCCCCCGTCGCCGTTGAAGCGCGTCCAGAAGTCGAGCTCGAACCGGAGCTTCGCCTCGTAGCGGCGATACAGCAGCGCCTCAAGGAAGGTCGTCGCCTCGGCGTTCTCCTGCGCCTGCTGGGGAGACAGGCCGAAGTACTGCTCGTGCCATTCGGGCTCGCGCGAGATCGCCTCGACGATGTACGAGTAGATCTCGGTCAGCGCGTGGTCGCGCGAGATGCGGCGGAACACGTACGGCAGCTGTGGGTCGCAGCCGGCGTAGTGCAACGCGTGGCCGGCCTCGTGGAGGAACGCCTGATAGTCGTGGAGCCCACCCTGCGCGCGCGTGATCAGGTGCACGATCTTCGGGGGGTCGCTCGCGATCACGCAGGCCCGCGGCGACTTCTGCGGGCGGTCATCGAGGTCGAGCTTGATGTTCGGCTGCGCGTTCAGGTCGAAACCGAGCGCATCGAGCGTCTGCAGGCAGATCTCCGTCGCGCGATCCTTCGTGTAGGTCGACTCGAGCGGCGACAGCCTCCGCATGTACGCGGTGTGGAAGCTCGAGGGCACATCTTCGCGCTGCTCGCCGAGCAGCTTCGTGAACCAGCGCTCGCGCAGCCCGCCATAACTTTGTGTTGAGTCAACACTTGCGGCGTGGAGCGCCCGGGAGAGCTCGCCGAGCGAGATGTCCTTCTCCTCCTCGTTGCGCTCGACGGCGTCCGCGATGCCCGAGTACTGCGCCGCCAGCTCCTCGTTCGCGCGCAGCAGGTCGAGCCGGTCGTCGTTGAACTTCGCGCTCGCGGCGGCCTGGATCTCTCCAAGCTCCTCGCGGTCTGCGTACGAGGTGAGCACTGCGAGCTTCGCCTGCGCGTTGCGCAGCGGCATCTCCTCGCCGTGGAAGGTCACGCGCTCTGCCAGCAGCCGGTTCTCGAGCTCGTCCTCGCGCTCGGCGAGCTGCGACGAGATCAGGCCGGACTCGCACGTCTTGCGCAGGCGGTAGAGCAGCTCGCGGTCGTCACCGGCCGCCGAGGTCTCGGCTTCGTGCAGCGCGTCCATCTGCTCGCGGCTGAAGAGATCGGCGAAGCGGCGCACGATCTCCGCCTGCTCCGACACCTCCTTCTCGCCGACGCGCACCGCGCGCCATTCCTCCGAGCGCTCGAAGAGATAGCGCTCGAGGCGGGACTGGAACTCCGTGGCACTGAGGACTGAGGTTGCGCTCATGTGACAACCCTAGCGAGCCGCAGGGCCGTTTCGACGAGGGTTTGCGGCTCGAACGGCTTGCCGAGCACGGCGTCGGCGGCGCCGCGGTAATCGTGGATGTCGACCGAGCCGGTGACGAGCGCCACGGGGATCCCGTCAGCGCGGATCCGCGCGAGCAGCTCGTGCGTCTGCTCGCCGCCCAGGTGCACGTCCAGCAGCACGACGTCCGGCCGCTCCGCAGCGAGCGCCGCCTCGGCCTCGGCGAGCGTGGCCGCTTCCCGTACCGCGAACCCCTCGAGCTCGAGGTTCACGCGGCAGAGCAACCGCAGCGCTCCATCGTCGTCGACGATCAGCGCCCTGGTCAGGGGCTCTTCCATGGGCGCGGCACTCTAGCGGCTAGCATCGGAAGCGTGGCGCCGAGGACCGGCACGCAGGAGCTGTACGCCGTCCAGGTCGGCGAACTGTGGTCATGGCTGTCCCCGACGCTGTCCCACGCGGACGAGCCCGCGGACGTCCAATCCTTGCGGCGCCTCCAGTACGCGCTGCACGTCGCGAGCGAACACGCCTACGGGCTCGAGCCGCCAGAAGGGGCGGCGTCCGCGCACGCCGAACTGGCGGATGCACTTACCTGTGCGCGGGACGTCACCGGCGAGCTCGCGTCGGGCACCGCGCTGCTCGACAATTGGCGCGAAGCCCTGCTGCGCGTGCGGCTGGCGCGGACGCGGCTCGGGACGCCGGCCCCTCCCGCAGCGGTCGAGCTCCCGTCGCGCGACGGGATCGCTCTGCCGCTGAGCGCATTCCTGCTCGCCCTCGGCGGAGCGCTCGCGCTCGTCGCCGGCGCAACGCTCGACGCCTGGCCGCTCTGGAGCCTGGGGATCGTCGGGGTGTGCGCGGCGGTGCTCGCCTACCGGCCGTAGCCGGCCGTACCCCGCCGCGCGCGGCGCGCGTTCCATCATGAGAAATGCTCAGTCGCCGCCCCGCCAACCCCCCGGCAGGCGCGCGGTCAGATCGAGGAAGCACTCAGGATTCTCCTTTGCCGCGCCCTACCCTGCAGTTCCGCCTCGAGGCGTGGCGGGCCTTCCAACGGGCGCTCGACCCCTTCGCGCCACCGAAGCCGCTCAGGCCGCCGGCGCCGCAGCGGCCGCGTTGAGTCGCGTCAGCGACTCGTCTTTGCCGAGCAGCTCGAGACTCTCGAAGAGCCCGGGCGAAACCTTTGCGCCGGTCACGGCGAGCCGGATCGGCGCGAAGGCCTGACGCGGCTTTTGTCCGAGCTCGTCGGCCAGCGCGCGCAGCGCTTCATCGATCGCTGACGCCTCCCACGGCTCGACCGAGGCAAGCCGGTCGTGTGCGGCGTGCAGGAGGTCGACGTCGAGACCGGCCGGGGGCTCGATCGGCTCGAAAAGGAAGCGCACGAAATCCGGATAGGCCGAGAACTTCTCGATCTTCTCCTGCACGAGCGGTACGGTCGCCCGCACGCGCTCGTCGGGCCAGTCGATGCCCTGCTCGCGTAGCCACCTGATCAGGTCGAGCGCATACTCATCCGGCTGCAGGTCGCGCAGGTACATCCCGTTCATCCAGTCGAGCTTCTTGTAGTCGAACGTCGCCGGGCTCGGCACGACGCGATCCAGCGAGAAGCGCTCGAGCAGCTCCTTGCGCGACATGATCGTCGTCTTGTCGTCGTAGCTCCAGCCGAGCAGCGCGAGGAAGTTGATGAGCGCGGCCGGGAGATACCCCTCGTTGCGGAAGTCCTCGAGCGCGACCGCGTTGCGCCGCTTCGACAGCTTGCGGCCGTCGTCACCGTTGATGTCCGGCAGATGCGCGTACGTCGGCAGGTCGGCGCCGAGCGCGCGCAGGATGTTGATCTGCGACGGCGTGTTCGAGACGTGATCCTGGCCGCGAATCACGTGCGTGATCCCGTCCGTGATGTCGTCGACCGGTGAGATGAAGTTGTAGGTCGGCCGGCCGTCGGAGCGGACGATCACGAGGTCGGGCAGCAGCTCGTTCTTGAACTCGATCTCGCCCCGCACGGCGTCGATCCACGAGACGGTGCCCTCCTTCGGCTGGCGGAAGCGGATCGCCCCTTCGTCCTCGTACGCCTTGCCCTCCGAGAGCAGCTGCTGCGCAAGCGCGCGGGCCGTGTCGGCGGTGTCGAGCTGGAACTTCACGTCGCCGTCCCAGTCGATCCCGAGCCAGGTCAGCGAGCTCTTGATCTGGTCGACAGCTTCCGCCACCTCGCGGTTCGTGTCCGTGTTCTCGATGCGCAGGAAGATCTCGCCGCCCTGGCGGCGCGCGAAGAGCCAGTTGAAGAGGAAGGTGCGAACGCCACCGATGTGGAGGAAGCCGGTGGGGCTCGGGGCCATGCGGACGCGGACGCTCATGTCCTCTCTATCGTAGGCGGGCAGTGGAATTCGGCGCGCACATGTCCTCCAGCGGCGGAATCGACAGTGCGATCGACCGGATCGTCGCGATCGGCGGCGATTGCGTGCAGGTCTTCACGCAGAGCCCGCGCATGTGGCGGCCGACCGACCACAAGCCCGAGGCGATCCAGCGCTTTCGCGAGAAGCGAAGCGAGGCGGGGATCGGCGGCGTGGTCTGCCATGCGCTGTATCTCGTCAATCTCGCTGCACCGGACGAAGCGATCCACGAGAAGTCGGTGCAGGCGATGCGGGCGACGGTCGACGCGGCGTGCGCGATCGAGGCGGACGGGGTGATCTTCCACGTCGGCTCGCACCTCGGCTCTGGCTTCGAGGCGGGACTCGAGCGGACAACCGCGGCGCTCACGCGGATCCTCGAGCAATGCGTCGGCGACACCTGGCTCTTGATGGAGAACTCGGCCGGCGCCGGCGGGACGATCGGGCGCTCGCTCGAGGAGCTCGCTGTCCTGCTCGAGCGGCTCGACCAGCACCCGCGACTCGGCGTGTGCCTCGACTCCTGCCACCTCTAC
>DATBDB010000195.1:0-23145 GCA_036270155.1 Gaiellaceae bacterium | reverse complement strand
GACAGCGCGATCGGGCTCGCCCTGTATCGCGTCGACGGTCCGCTGGTCATCCTCACGCGCGTCACGGGCGTCTACCCCGACGCTTGGGGCCGGCGATCAGTCGTCTACCGGCGGCTGCAGTGCGTGGCGGGAACCCTGTCGGTGCGCCTGGGTACCGATTCGCAGCTCTTTGCCGGCGACCAACTCGTCACAGCCCATGAAGGAGGGCGCGTCGTCAAACGGATCCGGGTCGGCCCAACCGAGCAACCGAACTTGCGGGTGCCACTTCGCCCGAATGCCGCCGGCATTTGTACCGTGACGTTCCGGGCCGCGGCAGTTCGTGTGCCGGCTCGAGTGTTCCGGGCAAGCGAAGACACGCGGCGGCTTGCCGTCCACTACTACGCGTTCGAGTACGCGGCTCGATGAGAATCGCGTTCGACGTCAGCCCGCTGTCGCACGAACGGACGGGCGTGAACAACTACATCCGCGGCTCGCTAGCCGGGCTCGCCGAAGCTGCGCGCCCGCTCGGGCACGAAATCGTCGCGTTCGCGCCGACGTCGCCGGCCGGCAAGCGCGTGATCCCGGAAGCGCTCGCCGGAATCGACGTCGAGACGAAGCTCCTCAGGCTCCCCGGAGCGCACTATTGGCGCACCGCCTGGTCGATGCTCGGGTATCCGCCGGCCGAGCGCTTCATCGGCAAGTTCGACGCCCTGCACTTCAGCGACTGGATGTACCCGCCGCAGACGCGTGGCGTCCGCGCGACCACGATTCACGACGTCGTGCCACTGCACCATCCGCAATGGACGACGAAGCGCACGCGCTCGATGCACGGTCGCAAGTACCGCAACGCCGCGCTGACCTGCGATGTCGTGTTCGCGAACTCCGCGTTCACCGCGGCCGACTTCGCGCGCACGCTCGACTTTCCGTTCGAGCGCGTGCTGGTAGCTCATCCGGGGATCGGGGCCGACTTCTTGGCCGACGGTCCGGCAGAGGACCTCGGCGGGCCGTACCTCCTCACGGTCGCGACGCTCGAGCCGCGCAAGAACCTCGGCACCTTGGTCGAAGCGTTCGGTCTGCTCGCCGACACCGATCTGTCGCTCGTCGTCGTCGGCGGGCAGGGCTGGGGGGAACAGCCGCAGCTCGACCGCCCCGGGATCGTGCGGCTCGGTCGCGTCACCGACGAGGAGCTGGCACGCCTGTATCGCGGCGCGCAGGCCGTCGTCTATCCGTCGCGGTTCGAAGGCTTCGGGATGCCGATCACCGAGGCGATGGCCTCCGGCGCACCGGTGGTCGCATCCGCCCACGAGTCGATGGACGAGGCCTCGGGCGACGCCGCCGTCCGCGCCGATCCCGAGAGCCCGCAGGCGATCGCCTCCGGGATTTTCGAAGCGATCACGCGCCGCGACGAGTTGCGCACGAAGGGGATCGAGCATGCGCGCAGGTTCTCGTGGCGCAAGACGGGCGAGGTCTTCCTCGAGGGGTACGAGCGATTCGCGTAGCCCTCGACACGACGCCGCTGCGCCAGACGCGCGCGGGGACCGCGCGCTACGTGCAGGCGCTGCGGGATCACCTCGACGTCGTCGAGGTGTCGTACCCCGCGACCTCGCGCCTGCGCACGCTTGCCGCGGACGTCCTGTGGTACCCACGGCTGAGCGCGGACGCCGACGTGTTGCACTGCCCGACTTTCCGCGGTCCGTTCCGGGCACGGCAGCCCCTCATCGTCACCGTGCACGATCTCGCGGTGCTGCAGCATCCCGAGTGGTTCAATCGCTGGACGTCGACGTACTCGCGCATCGCCGTGCCGCGCGTCGTCGCTGCGGCGACGAGGGTGATCGCCGTCTCCGAGTTCACCAAACGCGAGCTCGTCTCACGCCTCGACGTGCCGGCCGACAAGGTCACGGTGATCCCGAACGGCGTCGAGGACGTCTTCACGGCTGACGGGCCACGCGCGGAGGGCGACTACGTGCTGGCCGTCGGCACGCTCGAACCGCGCAAGAACCTGGCGCGCATCGCTCAGGCGGTCGAGGGTGAGTTGCGTGTGGTCGGGGTGCGCGGCTGGGGCGGCGTCGACCCGCCGCCGAACGTCACGTGGCTCGGCAACGTTGGCGACGCGGAGCTGGCGGCGCTGTACCGCGGCGCACGTTGTCTCGTCTACGCGTCGCTCTACGAAGGCTTCGGCATCCCCGTTGCGGAGGCGCTCGCGTGCGGGTGCCCGATCGTGACGAGCCGCGGTTCTGCGATGGAAGAGATCGCCGGCGAGGACGCAACCTACGTCGACCCGACGAGTGTCGCGTCGATCCGCGACGGAATCGCGGGCGCCAAGTCGCCGGCGCCGAGACGGGTCGCGACCTGGGCCGACGTCGCCGCGCGCACGGGCGCCGTCTACGAGGAGCTCGCGTGATCCTGATCGACGCTGACGTGCTCGGCCGCAACCGCACCGGCGAGGAGACGTACGTCCTCAACCTGCTGCGGCAGCTGCCCTTCGTCGCGCCTGACCTGAGCTTCGCCGCAGTGACGCGCCACCCCGAGCTCGTCCCGGAGGGTGTCGAGGCAATCGACCTGCCCGCGCGCTTCCAGGAGACGCGCATGGCGGTCGCGTTGCCACGGCTGCTGCGCCGATTGCGCCCGGAGCTCTCACACTTCCAGCACGCGCTCCCGCTCGGTCTCCGCGGGCCGAGCGTCGTGACGATTCACGACCTCCACTTCGAGCACGATCCGTCGGTGATGGGGTTGCTCGACCGCGTCACGTTCAAAGCGGTCGTCCCCCGTGCGGTGCGCAAGGCGGACCACGTGCTCGCCGTGTCGGAGCGGACGAAGCGAGACGTCATCGCGCTCTACGGGACACCGCCGGAGAAGGTGACGGTGACCCCGCACGGCGTCGATCCCGCGTTCGCGCCGGGCGACGGCACGAACGACGGCTACCTCCTCTTTGTCGGCGCGGTGCAGGCGCGCAAGGACCCGCTTGCGGCGCTTGCGGCGGCGGAGGCCGTCGGGCTGCCGCTCGTCGTCGTCGGTCCGGAGAAGGAGCCGGAGCTCGCACGCGAGCTCCGCGCGCGCGGCGCGGACGTGCGCGGTTGGGTCGAGAAGCCTGAGCTCGCCCAGCTCTATCGCCGTGCCGGCGCGCTCATCCTCCCCTCGCGTTACGAGGGCTTCGGGGTGCCCGCGCTGGAAGCGATGGCGAGTGGAACGCCCGTGGTGCTCTCCGACGATGAGGCACTGCGCGAGGTCGCCGGTGACGCCGGCGTCTACGGCGAGCTCACCGACGCAGTGCGGCGAGCGCTCGCCGACCGCGAGCGCTACGCGCGCGCCGGTCTCGAGCGCGCGGCGCAGTTCACGTGGGAGGAAAGCGCGCGCCGCACGGCGGACGTCTACCGGCGAGTGCTCGCGTGAAGGTCGCCGCGATCGTCGTTTCGCACGGTCACCCGCGCGAGCTCGAGGAGTCGCTCCCCGTCTTGCGCGAGCAGGTCGACGAGCTCGTCGTGATCGCGAACATCCCGGGCTCGGTCCCGGACGGTGTCGAGGCGGTGCACAACGAGCAGCCGTTGGGGTTCGGTACGAACGTGAACAAGGGGATGGTGCTGACGACCGCAGAGCTCGTGCTCTCGGCAAATCCCGATGCCGTGCCGGAGCCCGGCGCGGTCGAGGCGCTACGAGTGTTCATGGCCGCCCGCCCGCGCGCGGGCGTGGCCGGCCCGCGCATGCTCTTCCCCGACGGCACGCCGCAGCCTTCGCGGCGCCGCTTCCCGACGGTGCTCGGAACGATCGTCCGACGCACACCACTGCGCCTCGTCGTGCCGCAGAGGCGCCACTTCCACCTCGACGAGGCGCAGCCCACCCAGCCGGTCGAGACGGACTGGATGCTCGGCGGCTTCCTGCTCCTGCGCCGCGCGATGTTGGACGAGCTCGGTGGGTTCGACGAGGGGTTCCGCCTCTACGGCGAGGACATCGACCTGCAGTACCGCGCCATGCAGGCCGGGTGGGAGCGGTGGTACGTCCCTCAGGCCGTCGTGCGCCACGAGCACAAGGCCGAGACTGACAAGCGTTGGCTGACGCGGCGCACGCTGTGGCACTGGCGCGGGATTCTGCGCTTCGTGCGCAAGCACCCAGAGCGGCTGCTCGCCCGCTAGCGCTTAGCGCGGCTTGAACGCGTAGCCGATCTGGACGCTGAGCTTTCGACCGTCGGCCGGTCGAAAGAAGCCCCGCGCGCTGACGTCGATGCGAAACGGCGGGCGAGCTTGAAGTGGCACAACGAGCCGCTGACAGGGGTTCGACCTGACGACAACGTGCTTCACCGCGAGGAGGTTCCCGGCGGCCGGCTGAGCGTTCTCGTCGATTCGCAGTCGCGTCAGCCGAATGGTGAGCCGGGCAGGAGCGATGTCGCCGCACGACGCTTTACGCGAAGCCGTCACGAGCGTGGTGCCGGATGGGGCGCCGGGTTTCCCGAAGACGACGAATGAGCTCTGATCGCCCATCCAGCCGTCGGAATACACATTGGACGTGAAGCTCGTGATCCGGATCGGATGGTCGAGCGCGTACAGCTGAAGACCGCCAGCGAGCTCCTTCGGGCGACCCGCAAGCGTGATGTTCGGGGAGGCGACTCCCCAACGATCATCGATGCGGGGCCCGGACACCTCTCCGTCGACGCCAGCGAAGTTAGGCGTCCACGTCTGGCCGAGTCCCGGCGAGGAGCCGTCGACCGTCCAGACATCCTGGATCGATTGATTCCAGAACTCGATCGACCAGAACTGGTTCGAGTTTCCAAGCCCCTGCCCGACGTACAGGGTGCGTTCGCGGCCGGTAGCGCGGTCGATCCAGTCGGGCGGCGAAGGCAGCGCAACGATTGTCTTTGCGAACGAGTTCGAGGAATTTGCTGCGGAGATCTCCCCTGTGAGGTTCCACGCGATGACGGCGATTGCCGTCGCGGCGATCAGACCTTCGACAACCCGGCGGGCGACGTGGTTCGTTATCTCGTTCCGCCGGGCGACAGCGACCGCAAGCACCACGCCGAACGCCAGGATCCCGGACAGCAGCCATTGCAAGTCCGTGATGGTGAAGGCCCACGTGCGGTTCAGCCATTGCAGAATCGAGAGCCCTGGGGCATCCGAGTAAAAGTGCTCGTACGCGTGGTAGGGCGTCGAGGCAAGGAGGTACCCGGTAGCCGCCGTGGCTGCAACCAGTGAGAACACGCGCCACCGCCCGGCGACCACCGAGCGGGCGGCGACGACGAACACGATCGGAGCGATGTAGATCAGGTTTCGTTCCCAGATGCGGATACTGAATTTGGTCGACTCATACGACGCTTTCACCGCCGCGTAGAGCACGAATGCCACGACCGTCGAGATCAAGAGTGCAAGCAGCGCGCGATCCTCGCGATCGTCCCTCCGGCCGCCCAGCATCCAGGTGAGCGCGAGCAGAACCGGGACGACGCCAACTCCGATCGTGAAGGAGCCGAGAGCCCAGAGGCCGTAGGTGAATGCCCGGTGCCAGAAATGCGTTCCGATGAACCACTCGTACGAATGTTGCGCGACCACGACATCGGCAAAGACGACGACTCCGATCAGGAGCACCACCGCTCCGAGCCGTTCGCTCCGCGTCCAGCTGCCGATCAGCGCACGTGCGCGATCCCCGAACGCGATCATGAGCACCGCGGCGAGAACCGCACTGAGCACGATGACGGCGAGTTGCGAGCGAACCTGCGGGGCAGCGATCGTTACGGCGATGGCGAGCGCAACGGTGTGCCACGACGGCCGCAACAGCGCTCGAGAGAGCAAATACAGCGCCAGCGTCGACCAGAAGTACGCGAGCGGCTCGGGGATGAGCAGGCCGGTGTACACGATCGCCGGGATGGACGCGGTGGCGACGGCCGCAAACACCGCCGGGATGCGAGGCAGGTACAGCCTGCCGAGCGCGTACGCGGGCACCAGCGAGGCTGTCATGACGATTGCATTGAGGTATTTCGCCGCCGCGTAGCTCGACCCCGTTGCCCCCGCCCACCAGGCAGGCGCGAGGAAGTACGCATACAGCGAGCCTGCGGCAGCTGGGGTGCCCTGCAACATCCCGTGCCCGGTGTGTGCGATCGACCGCGACAGCATCGCCCACTTCAGCTCGTCCGTGAAGTTCCAGGGCGTCGAGTGCTTCGTGGTCTGCCACGCGTACAGGATCAACAGCACGAGGTACGCGAGCAGAAGCGGGTATGCCGCGAAGAGCCGGTCGAGGATCGACCGGCGAGCGTGGTCGGGCGGAGTGGTCACGAGGGTTCGGTTGTGAGAATCACGCGCGGGTCGACGTCCGCATCGCGTTGGACGAACCGGCACGTCGTCTCGCGGAGCGCGCACGCCTTCACGATCGCGTCGAGCCGCTCGCGCGGAGCGTCCGGGATCGTTATGAGGACGACATCGGGCCGCACGCGTTCCAGGGCTTGCTCGATGCCCGCCGTCGTCGCCACGACCCGCACACCATTGAGCCGGCGTCCCCGTAGCGACGGGGAGTCGTCGACGAATCCAACGACGCGCTCGCCGGTCGTCTCGCGGAGCTCACGCAACAAGCTTCGCCCTGTGCGCCCAGCTCCCACGATGAGCACTCGTCGACTCTCGTTCTGCCGGGCCAGTTCGAGACCGCGCAAGATCGCTCGCTCAGCAAACCGCGAGCTCACGATGGCGACGGAACAGAAGACTGCGTCGATCACGAACACGCTGCGCGAGAAATCACCGAGCGGACCCTGCGTCAACACGACGATTGCGAGGGCAACGACCTCGGACACGACGACGGCGACCGCTGCACGCAGCGCGTCTCGTGAGCTGGCGTAGCGCCACACGCTGGCGTACATCCCGAACACGAGCAGCGCGACGTACCGGCAAAACAGGAGCACGGGGAGCGTGAGCAGGAAATAGTGGCGTTGGTTCGGCGTGCCGATCCCGTTGAACCGGACGAGGTACGCAGCAAGGAATGCACCGGCGACGAGCGCGCCGTCGACGAAGACTTCGGCGATCCGCCGTGTGTAGACGTACAGCGGTGGGCGGGTCGCGTGGCCGCGATCGACATCCGCGAGGAAGCTGCCGAACTGAACGAGCAGCGCGAACGTGAACAAAACGCCCAGCGCCGCGATGCGCCCGTTGCCAAAGGCCTCGTAGGCGAGGCTCGTCCCGCCCAGCGCTGCCGCGATCAGCGCGAGCAAAACAACTGCGCCTGTCTCGGAGACTCCGAGCGAAACGAGGCGATGCGAGCTGTGGTCCTGGCCGCCCTGCGAGATCGGCCGTCCGTCGAGCAGCCGGACGATCGTGACGAGCGTCGTGTCGAGGATCGGCACCGCGAGCACCAGCATCGGCAGAACGAGCGTCGCCACGGTCGAGGTTGCGACCGTGTAGCTCGATGCGAGCCCGAGCGCGGCGAGCGTGAACCCGATCAGCTGCGAACCGCTGTCGCCCATCCAGACGAGCGCCTTGTGACCGGGCCGGAGATTGAACGGCAAGAAGCCCGCGACGGCGAGCGCGAGTGCGAGCGAAAGATCGAGTACGAGGTGCGATCCCTGATGGAGCGCCGCCGCCGCGGCGAAGAAACCGGCGGCGATCACGGCGAGGCTCCCTGCGAGCCCGTCCATGTTGTCGAGTAGGTTGAAGGCGTTCGTCATCGCGACGAGCCAGAGAACGCCGATCGGGATCGCAATCCAGGGTGCGCGGACGATGTCGACCGAGGTGCCCGTCGAGAGCACGATCGCAGCGCCTCCGAGTTGCGCGGCGATCTTCGCGATCGGCGGCAGCGACCAGAGGTCGTCTGCGAGACCGGCGAGAAAGAGCAGGGAGGCGCCAGCGAAAATGCCCAGGAGTTGCCTGTTTGCGCCGAGCGGGCCGAGGACTGCGAGCCAGACCCCCACGGTCAGTCCCAGGTAGATGCCGATGCCGCCGACAAGCGGCGTCGGGGCGGTGCGCCAGCGGGTCTCCTCAGGTGTTCGCTCGAGGTTTCGCGCCAGGCGCGAGTGCAGAAGCGCCCAGATGGAGAGCGCAGCGGCGGGGAAGGCGGCGAGGGCCGCGAGGGTGCTCACGTGTGGCGAGGGTAGTGGATGGCTGTAAGGGCTGTGTTTGCCCACACAACGCGTCCCTAGACTACGGCGCGACTATGACGGTGTACTCGGATCTCCTGCGCTACCGCGAGCTCTTCGCCAATCTCTTCCGGCGGGACTTCCAGGCGAAATACAAGGGATCAATCCTCGGGATCTTCTGGTCGCTGCTGAATCCACTGGCCCTGCTCGGTGTCTACCTGGTCGTCTTCGGACTGCTCTTCCAGAACAGGACCATCGCGCACTACCCCATCTATCTGCTGGCCGGGCTCGCCTGCTGGATCTTCTTCTCCGTCTCGCTCCAGGCCGCCGCCCGGTCGATGATCGACAGCGCCGAGCTGATCAAGAAAGTGCGGTTCCCCCGCCAACTGGTCGCCTTCTCGATGGTCGCGACCCAGGCCGTCACCTACGGGCTGATGCTCGTGATCCTGGTCGTGCTCTCGCTCGTGTTCGTGCCGGCGGCCCGCTCGATGGTGTGGCTCGCGATCCCGCTTGCTCTCGTCTTCGCGGCCCTCACCGCCGGGCTCGCACTGCTCGTTGCGTGCCTGAACGTGCTCTTCCGCGATGTGGAGCACGTGCTCACCGCGGCGCTTCTCCCGTGGTTCTTCCTGACGCCGATCCTCTGGAGCACCGCGTCGCTTCCCGACAAGGCGCGCGCCCACGGCACGCTGCTCCAGGTGCTCCACTGGGTCAACCCACTCGCGCCGTCGATCTCCGCGGTTCGCGATCCGCTCTGGTCGGGGCACGCACCGCGACTCGCGGACGTTGTCTACCTGGTGGCCGCGGCGGCGGTCGCGCTCGTGCTGGGAGCGTTTGTCTTCAGCCGGGTCGACGACCGGATTGCGGTCGAGCTCTAAGAACGCCGTGCCTTGAGCACGATCCGGCCGTCGTACAGCCACGGCTCGTCGTGCGGCGCTGCATAGGCGGGGAGGCCCTCGACGTCGTCGAGCCGCTCGAGCTCGATTCCCGGCAGCACCGAGGGCGCAAGCAGCGCGCCGGTGAACCGGGGCAGCCGGCCGGCGCCGGGTGTGTACTCGGCGAGCGAACGCGGGCGGCGGCCGCCGTCCCACGCGATCGCGCCCGCGACGACGCCGTAGCCCTCGGCGTGCGCGGCGCGCACACGTTCGGCCCAGTCGTTCGCGGGCGTGACGTTCGGCGGGAGATCGGCGTGCGGCTCGCCGGAGCGAGGCGCCACGTCGAGGTCGAGTGAGAGCATCGGGCTCCCGAGCTCCGAGAACCAGGCGCGATGCTCCGCGACCATGTCGAGCGCCAGCCGGTAGGGACCGGGCGGCATGGGGCCGCGCACGTCCAGGTCGACCGTGGCGGCCTCTCCCGGTGAAAGGCGCGGCACGTCGGTGCGCGGGCCGTCCCAGACGATCGGGTTGTCGCGGTCGTCGAGCCAGTGGTAGGCGAGCTTGACCTGGTCGTTCCAGGGGACGGTCCCCTCGTTCGAGAGCTCGACGCGGAGCGTCTCGACGACGCCCGCCTGCGGGGCGGGCGCGGGGGCGGCGCCCCAGCGCACGGCAAGAGGTCCCTTCGACACGGCGCCGACTACCCTAACTCTGGATGGATCCACTTCTTGTCAGAGCAGCCCGCCGCGAGCCCGTCGAGCGGACGCCCGTCTGGTTCATGCGACAGGCGGGCCGGTCGCTGCCCGAGTACCGCGCGATTCGTGAGCAGCATTCCTTCTGGGAGGTCGCGCACACGCCCGAGCTGTGCGCGGAGGTGACACTGCAACCGGTGCGCCGGCACGGTGTCGACGCGGCGGTGATGTTCGCGGACATCATGACCCCCGTCCTCGGCATGGGGCTCGACGTCGACCTCGTGGAGGGTGTCGGGCCGGTCGTGGCCGAACCGGTGCGCACGATGGCCGACGTTCAGCGGCTGCGTGTCCCGGATCCGGACGAGGCGTTCGCGCCGCTCCTGGCGGCGATCCGGATCGTGCGCGGCGATCTGGCGCCCGCGAGAGCCGTCGTCGGTTTCTGCGGCGGGCCGTTCACCGTTGCCGGCTACCTCGTCGAAGGGAAGCCGTCGCGCGAGTTCGCGACCGTCAAGACACTCATGTACTCCGAGCCCGAGGTCTGGCGCGCGCTGATGGAGAAGCTCGCGGATTGCTTCGCCGGCTATGTCGCGGCGCAAGCGCGCGCCGGTGCGGATGTCGTGCAGCTCTTCGACTCCTGGGTCGGCGCGCTCTCGCCGGCGGACTACGAGGAGTTCGTTGCGCCGTGGTCGGCGCGCATACTCGCTGCGGTCGACGTCCCGACGATCCACTTCGGCACCGGCGCATCGACGCTGCTGCCGGCGATCGCGCGCGCCGGCGGAGACGTGATTGGGCTCGACTGGCGGATCGCCCTCGACGACGGGTGGGCGATCGTCGGCGAGGAGCGCGGCGTGCAGGGCAATCTCGACCCGGCGGTGCTGCTCGGACCGTGGGCGCGCGTCGAAGCGGCGGCACGCGACGTGCTCGCGCGCGCGGGCGGCCGTGCGGGGCATATCTTCAACCTTGGCCACGGCGTCCTGCCGCGCACCGATCCGGACGTCGTCTCGCGGCTCGCGGCGCTCGTCCAGGAGAGTACGGTCAAAGCTCGTGTCTAAGACCGCAGTGATCCTGATGGCGTACGGCTCGCCCGAGCGCGTGGCGGACGTGCCGGCGTACTACTCCGACATTCGCGGCGGGCGGCCGATCGCACAGGAGCTTCTTGATGATCTGGTCGCGCGCTACCGGAGTCTTGGGATCGAGGACTCGAACCCGTTGAACGCGATCACCGAGGCGACGCGTGCGGCGCTGCAGGACGAGCTCGGACTGCCTGTGTACACCGGGATGAAGCACTGGACGCCGCGCATCGCGGACGCGGTCGAAGCTGCGCTGAGCGGCGGCGCGCAGCGGCTGGTCGGGCTCGTGCTTGCACCGCACTACAGCCGTCTCTCGATCGCGGGCTACCGCAAGCTGCTCGAGGACGCGGTGGGCGGCCGCGCGGAGGTGGCGTTCGTCGACAGCTGGCACGACGACCAGGGTTTTGTCTCGTTCCTCGCCGACCGCGTGCGCGACACGGAGGCTCACGTCGTCTTCACGGCGCACTCACTTCCGGCGCGCATCCTCGACGAGGGTGACCCGTACAAGGATCAGCTGCTCGAGACCGCTCGCCTCGTGGCCGACACCGCGGGCGTCGAGGACTGGTCGTTCTCCTTCCAGAGCGAGTCTCCGACCGGCGAGCCGTGGCTCGGGCCGGACATCCTCGACCACCTCGAAGCGCTGTCCGGTCGCGGCGTCGAGAGCGTTCTGATCTGTCCCGTCGGGTTCGTGTCGGATCATCTGGAGATTCGCTGGGACATCGACACCGAGGCGCAGGACAAGGCGCGCGAGCTTGGCTTGCACCTGGAACGGATCGAGATGCCGAACGACGACCCGCGCTTCGTGCGCGCGCTCGCAAGCATCGTGCGCGGCGCCGCGGTAACAGCATGAAGGTGTTGCTGAAGTGATCAGCGGACGGATCGTCGTCGATCGGGTGTCGCGGACGTTCCGCGTCTATGCGAAGTCGCAACGCACGATCAAGGACCTCTTCGTCTCGCGCGGGCGCAGCGGCGTGCGTGACGTCGAAGCGCTGCGCGACGTGTCGCTGTCCGTCGAGCCGGGCGACGCCGTCGGTCTCGTCGGGCGCAACGGCTCCGGCAAGACGACGCTGCTGCGCGTGATCTCCGGGATCATCAAACCGACCACCGGCCACATGGAGGCGGGCGGGCGCATCGCGTCGCTGCTCGAGCTCGGCGCCGGCTTTCATCCCGACTTCACCGGGCGCGAGAACGTTTATCTCAACGGGTCGATCCACGGCCTGCCGCGTGCGCGCGTGCGCGAGGTGATGGACGAGATCGTCGCGTTCGCGGAGCTCGAGAAGTTCATCGACCTGCCCGTGCGCACGTACTCCTCCGGCATGTTCATGCGCCTCGGCTTCTCGGTCGCCGCGCACATCCAGTCCGACGTGCTGCTGCTCGACGAGGTCTTCGCCGTCGGCGACGAGTCGTTCCAGCGCAAGTGCTTCGGAAAGATCGCCGAGTTCAAGAACCGCGGCGGGACGATTCTCTTCGTCTCTCACGATGCGCAGGCGGTCGAACGCCTCTGCGATCGCGTGGTGTTGTTGCGTCAGGGTGAGGTCGCATTCGACGGCGAGACGCGCGAGGCGATCGCCGCGTACCGGCGGCTGCTTTCCGAGGACGCAAATCCCGACGAGCTCGAGGCAGGCTTGAAAGAGTGGGGCAGCGGTGAGGCGCGCATCGTCACCGCGCAGCTGCTCGACGACGAAGGCGACGAACGCGTCCAGCTCGCCGCGGGCGAGTCGGCAACCGTGCGCCTCGTCGTTGCGACGGATCCGGGTGTCGCAGCCCCGCGGGTCACGCTCGAGCTGCGTGACGACGGCGGTCTGGTGCTCGGCGGCGTGACACAGGACACGAGCGCGCTCGGCTGGAACGGTGGCAGCGGGGAATGTGAACTTCGCTTCCGGCTGCCGAGGCTGCCGCTCGCCGACGGGCGGTTCCACGTCCGCTTCGCACTAACCGACGCCGAAAGCGGCCGTCCGCTGCACACGCTCGACGATGCGGTCCGCTTTTTCGTCTTCCCGGCCGGCCCGGAGACGGGCGCCGTGCTTCTCGATGGGACCTGGACGTTGCAGGAGATCGCGGCTCCCGCAGAAATTCCGCGAGCATGAGCACCACGAGGGCATGCCCAGACTGGCCGACGCTGATGGAGATCGCGCCGGACGTGCAGTTCCGCCACTACACGCTGGCGGAGGCGCAGCTACCCGTCGACGCGTTTGTACAGCTCGAGGGCGTCGACGCCAACGAGGTGATCGTCTGCTGCGATCTCGACGCGCACATCTTCAACCCGGATCACACCGACCCACGCATCGTCGACGCGCTCGTCGGAACGCACTGGATCAACGTGCGTGAAGTAACGACCTAGGCAGCGAGCTGACGCAAGCACGCTGGCGCAGCCCAGCGCCCGATCAGTTTGTGTTGACTCAACACAAACTTTGGTTCAGACGCTGCGAACTGCACTTTGTGTTGAGTCAACACTAAGTACCTCCGCGCCTGTGCAAACCCACAAAACCCCGCTTCCCCAACGCTCGATACACATTGCGATTGGCTCGACGGACGACCTGACGTAGCCTCCTGCGCGTCCACCGACTCACCAAGGCGCAGGCCCAGCGCATCGCGGTGCGCGCCCAACTGCTCGACGCTCCGCGGCCGACCGATCTGCTCACGGTTGTGCAGCGGCTGACGCTGCTGCAGATCGACCCGACCGCGGCTGTCGCACCCAGCGCGGACCTCGTTGCCTGGAGCCGGCTCGGCTCGGCGTACCGGCCCGCTCACCTCCGGGCTGCTGCGCGGCGAGGTCGCGATGGCCGGGCGCGAGGGGCGGGAGCGGCTATGGGACATCCCGGAGCGGGTGTACCCGGCCGGTGTCGTCGTCCCGTCGGTCAAGGAGGCTGACCGTGCCAAGAACGAGCGGCGTCTCTCCGCGCTCGGGATCGCTCGGCAGAAGACGACCAAAGTGCCGGTCGAGCCCTGGGATGTCGGCGAAGCCGGCGAGTCGGCGGTGGTCGAAGGGACGAAGGGCGAGTGGCGCGTCGATCCCGAAGCGCTCGGCGAGGACTTCGAAGGGCGCACGGCGCTGCTCTCTCCGTTCGACCGGCTCGTCCACGACCGCGTGCGCACGCAGGAGCTCTTCGACTTCGAGTACACGCTCGAGATGTACGAGCCGGCGGCCAAGCGCCGCTGGGGCTACTTCGCCCTCCCTGTGCTTTACGACGACCGGCTGATCGGGAAGGTCGACGCGACCGCGGACCGCAAAGCATCCGTGCTGCGCGTGAACGCGGTTCACGAAGACGTGAAGTTCACGCGTGCCATGACCAAGGCCGTGCAGTCCGAGCTGGAGGACCTGGCCGCGTGGCTCGGCCTCGGTTCGGTCGCGCCGGCCTAGATGGTTTACACGGGCGCGACGAGCGCTTGGAGCGAATCGTCCCGTGGTGTATAAGAACGACGTCGTGGCTTAGGTCCTTTGCATTTCGCCTCCCTCGCCTCACCGCGCTCCTGAAGCGTTGGTCGAGCGCGACTTCTGCAAAGAGACCTCTGAGAGAAAGGTGTCACTCATGGCCGCCTCGACAGCGGAACGTCCCGCGATCTACCAGCACCCGCTCGCCTATCTGCTCGCTCTCCAGGGCATCGCCCTGCTCAAAGCGAACGCCGGTATCTACGACCGCGACTTCACCCACGCCCGTCTGCGCGACATTCGGATGCTCCTCGACGCGGCCGACCAGTTGGGCGATGGAGTCGTCGCCTACCCGATGTCGGCCCGCGAGGTCTACGCGGGCTGGGCGGAGTCCTACGACGAGCCGGGGAACGCGCTCATCGACCGGGAGCAGCCTGTCGTCCGCGAGATGGTCGACGGCCTACCGGTCGGCGTGGCGCTCGATGCCGCATGTGGGACGGGGCGGCACAGCGCGTATCTCACGTCGCTCGGCCACGCGGTGATCGGCGTCGACGAGTCTCCGGACATGCTTGCCGTCGCGCGCACGAAGGTGCCCGGCGCCGCGTTCCACGAGGGGAGCCTGCTGGAGCTTCCGCTCGCCGACGACTCGGTCGACCTGGTCCTGTGCGGCCTCGCGGTGATGCACGTTCTCGACCTGGAGCCCGTGTTCGCCGAGTTCGCACGCGTGCTTCGTCGCGGTGGGCACTTCGTGCTCTCCGATTCACGCGGGCTGTTCGGAGACATCCCGCTGCCCCTGACGCCGACCAGGTCGGACGGGAGCTTCGGGTACGTGCCGATCTGGAGCCGCCTCGCGAGCGACTATCTGGCGGCTGCGCTTCCGCTCGGGTTCCAGGTTCGGCGCTGCGATGAGGTCCGCCAGGAAGGGCCGATCGTCAGCGACGACGGCATGGACATCGAAGACGGCACGCCGTCGCCGGAGCACGTGCCGGGAGAGCCTCCCGACATCTGGGCGCTGCATCCCATCTGCCCCGACGCCACGAACGCGGCGTGGCTCGGCAAGCCGCGCGTGATCGTCTGGCACTTCCAGCTCGCCGAGTGGGAGGTCTGATCGTGCCCGCCAAGATGCACGAGGACGAGCTCGACACGGACGAAGCGCTCGTGCGCCGATTGCTTGCCGCGCAGTTCCCGCACTGGGCGGAGCTGCCGATCCAAGCGCTGCCCGTCGGTGGGACCGACAACGCGATCTACCGGCTGGGCGACGAGCTCTCCGTGCGGCTACCGCGGCGGGCAGACTGGGCGGCCGGTTCGCTGGAGAAGGAGTTCGAGTGGCTGCCGAGGCTCGCGCCGCACCTGCCGCTTCCGGTCCCGAAGCCGGTTGCCCGCGGCGTGCCCGGCGATGGGTTCCCACACGAGTGGTCGGTGTTCGCCTGGCTCGACGGCGACGATGCGACGGGCGCACCGATCGACCTGTCTCGTGCGGCGATCGACCTCGCGGAGCTTCTCGCCACGTTGTGGCGTATCGATCCCGCAGGCGGTCCGCCCGCCCAAGGCCATGGCGGCTCGCTGCGGCCGCGTGACGAGAACACACGCGCAGGAATCGCCGCGCTTGGCGATTTGATCGACGCGGCTGCTGTGACAGCGGCCTGGGAGACGGCACTCGCCGCGCCGGAATGGGATCGCCCGCCCGTGTGGATCCACGGCGACCTCGACTTGCGGAACCTGCTCGTCGCGGACGGGCGGATCACCGGGGTCCTCGACTGGAATTCGATCTGCGTCGATGATCCCGCACGCGACGTGAAGCTCGCGTGGGCGGTCCTCGACGCGGAGACGCGACCGGTCTTCCGCGAGTTGCTCGACATCGACGACGCGACGTGGGCGCGATCTCGCGGGTGGGCGGTGTCGCAGGCGATGATCGCGCTGCCCTACTACCTGCACACCTACCCGGTGATGGTCGAGCAAGCGTGGCGCTGGCTCGCCGAAGCGCTCGACGGCTGTTAGGCGTACTCGTCGTGCTGCGGCAGGTCGTCGGTGATCTCGAACCACGGCGCCTTGGAGCCGACGAAGATGTGCTCTTCCGGACGGATGGTCGGTGCGTCGACGAGCGACCCCATGGAGACGTGCACATAGGCGCCGTCCCGTACCACCGAGAACAGGAAGGACCCGCAGGCCGCGCAGCGCGTGTCGTTGAGGTCTTCCTCTCCGAACACCGCAATGTCGTCCAGCCCATTCGTGATCGTGAGCTTCTCCTTCTCGATGCCGGCGAACGCCTTGAAGGCCGACCCGGTTGCCGCGCGGCACTCCGAGCAGTGACAGTTCGCCGCGTACAGGAATGCGTCAGCAACTTCGTAGTGCACTGCCCCGCACCGGCATTTGCCCCGGAGCATGCGAACGTTGATCCTGCTGGCGTCCGACGTCACAGTGCTCAGACTAGGCCGCGAACGGTCCAAGCCGCAGTATTGATCGTGAACGGAGCGTCGGGCAGCAGTTCGCGGCAGCGTGCGCGCAGATCGTCGCGCGCCGGTTCCGTCAAGCGTTGAACGTGCGCGCCCGCGGGGCCGACGCCGAACGTGAGCGGCTCCCACCATTCCTCGAACGTCACAAACTGAGCAGACGCCGTGACGATCGTCTCCTGCACCGAGCTCAGCCCAGCAGCCGTGAACAGCTCGGTGAGATGACCTTCGCGCGCCCCCGCGAGGTGCGACTCGTCCTGGGCCCCGGGATCGAGCTCGAGCGCGGCCTGCCAGAACGCTCCAAGCGGAGTGCGACCGCCCACGTGATCCCACACGCACGCGGCGACCACGCCGCCGGAGCGCGTCACACGCGCCATCTCGCGCAGACCGGCCATGGGATCGGCCATGAAGTGGACGACGAGTTGTGCCAGCGACGCATCGAAGGCCTGGTCACCGAACGGCAGTTGCTCGGCAGGTGCACGGCGCACGTCGACATCAGGGTGGCGCTCTTTCGCCGCGGCGACGAACGTTTCTGACGGATCGACCGCCGCGACAGCGTCGGCACCGACAAGCCGAACGAGCTCACCGGTGAGCGCGCCCGGCCCGCAACCGACGTCCAACACCCGCTGCCCGTCGCGAACCTCGGCCAGCGCTGCAAGTTGCGGACTGAGCTGCACCGAGTAGCGGCCCATGAAGCGGTCGTACGCTTCTGCTGATACCTCGAACGACATCGCGCGCACTCTACGCCGAGTGCGCGCGACGTCGTTGTTGCCGAGAGCTCAGGTGATCGAGATCGCGACCTGCTCCAGGAGGTCGAGCGCGTCTTGCAAGCCGGCCTCCATGCCCGAGTCGATGATCGCGTCGCGGGACACCTTGCTCGTCGCCTGGATGAGCAGCGTGAGCATCGTTCGACCGTCCGCCTCCGCCAAGGTCACGGTGTTGACCGTTGCGCCATCCTCTTCGGAGACGCCTTCGGGCAGCCCTTCGTAGACGTCGGTCGAGACGATTCGCTCGTCGGGCACGAGCTCGAGGTACTCGCCGTGGAAGCCCACCTCGAATCCGTCGTCGGCGACCATCACCCACCGCCACTTGCCGCCGACCCGCAGGTCGATCTCGGCGAGTGTCACCTCGCCGCGCTTCGCGTTCCACCAGCGCTTGACCAGCTCGGGTGTGGTCCACGCCTTGTAGACAAGGTGCTTCGGCGCAGCGAACTGCCGTGTGATGAGGATCTGCTCATCGGTGGGAAGCGTCAATGTCGCCCTGCCACTACTCGCCACTGTCATCTCCCTGCTCCTCCTGTTTGAGTTCCTCCAGCACGTCGTCCAGCGCCTCGAACCGCTCCGACCACGTGCGCTCGTAGTTCTTCACCCAGTCGTGGATGGGCTTGAGCGCTTCGCCGTTCAGCCGGTACAGGCGCTGACGTCCTTCATCACGCACGTCGACCGCTCCGACTTCGCGGAGCACCCGCAGGTGCTTGGACACCTGGGGCTGCGTGAGCCCGAGCAGCCGCACGAGGTCGTTGACGGGGCGCTCCCCGCCTGCGAGCACGTCCAGGATCTCGCGGCGCCGAGGCTCGGCGACCGCGTTGAACGCATCGGCTGTGGTCGCTGCGCGTGCCATGTCCGATCAATCATATTCCGATATCGGAATATGTCAATACCCGCGCCTCAGCAGTAGTTACAGGGCGGAGTCGAGGAGCTCGGCGTGCTCGCTCTCGGGCGGCGTGCCGTAGACATAGACGAGGAGCTCCTCGGCGCCGTGGTTTACGGTCTGCAGCGCGGTGCGCGGCTCGACGTGGATCAGCCCGCCCGGCGGCACCTCGTGCCGCTCCGGCGGGTCACCGAGATACATCGTCAGCGTCCCCGAGAGCACGACGAACGTCTCCTCTTGGAACGGGTGCCGGTGGCGGCGGCCCTTGGCGCCGGGCTCGTACCGCCAGACGTTCGCCCGCGTGTACGCAAACTCGGCCAGGTCGCTCAGTTCGGCGACGTGGCGTGCAGGCTCGCCGGGCCCGTGCGGTCGCGTGATCCATTCGAGCTCAGCGGGACGAATCGCGCGAAAGGCCATGCGGTGAGACTAGTCAGACGATCTCGCCGACCGGTCGCGTGTTCAGCACATCGGCGGCGGTCGCCCAGCCGCGGCGCGCGGTCGCAACCGAGAGCCGCATGTTCCCGAGACCGCGCACGGAGTGGGCGTCGGTCGAGCACGTGATGCGCACCCCGGCGCGAATCCCTTCGCGCACGAGCTCACCGCTGAGGTCGATGCGGTCCGGAAGCCCGTTCGTCTCGACCGCGGTTCCGGTCTCGAGGCACGCGGCGAAGACGGCGTCGAGGTCGACGTCGTTCGGCGGCCGGTGGTTGATGATCCGCCCCTGCGGGTGGCTGATCGAGCGCACGGCCGGGTGGTGGACGGCGGCGAGCGTGCGCTTCGTCAGTTGGTCGCGGGACTGGCGCTGGCCGGCGTGCACCGACGCCTGCACCCAGTCGAGCTCGCCGAGCACGTCGTCTGGGAGGTCGAGCGATCCGTCGGCGAGGATGTCGCACTCCGTGCCGCGCAGGATCCGGAACGGCGAGAGCTGGTCGTTGGCCGCCGCGATCTCTTCGCCCTGGCGGCGCAACTCATCGGCGTCGAGCCCGGGCACCACGCGCACGTTGCGCGTGTGGTCGCAGATCGCGATGTACTCGTAGCCGAGGTCGCGCGCCGCCTCCGCCATCTCGACGACCGACGCCTTGCCGTCCGACCACGTCGTGTGCACATGCAGGTCGCCGCGAATCTGCGCGAGCTCGACGAGCGGCGGCGGCTCCCCGTCGTACGGCGCTTCGCGCAGCTCCGGCGGCAGATAGGGGATGCCGAGCGCGCGATAGACCGCTGCTTCGTCGGGAGCGTCCGGCAGCTCGCCGAGCGCGACGACGTACGCGGCCGTGCCGGTCGCGCGCAGCAGTTCGGTGCCGAAACGCGCCGGCGCAGCGACGACGAGCTCGATCGGCACACCGTCGACGGTGACGCCAAGCGCACGCCGTTTGTCCCGCTCGACGAGCGCGACGATGTCGGGCAGCGCGCGGAACCGTTCAATCGACTCATCCGGCTGCTCCGAAGACACGACGACCGCCAACCGCTCCGACGTGTCGCGCCACCGGCGCGGGTCGCCGGCTGCTTCGCCGCCGAGGGCCTCGGCAATTCCACCGACGAGTTGCCACGCCCGATTGAGGAGCAGGCCACGGCGCGGCGCGGTACGCGGACCCTCGAGCGCGTCGCGGATCTTCGCCTCCGTCGATGGGCCGATCCCCGGCGCCTCGCGCAGCCGTCCGGCGGCGGCGGCCTTGCGCAGTTGGTCGGCGGTGCGGATCCCGAGCGCCTTGCCGAGGTCGGCCATGCGCTGCGGCCCGAGACCCGCCATCCGCCCGATTCCCACCAGCTCGGGCTGCACCTCGCCTTCGAGCTCGTCGATCTCCGCCAGCGTCCCGGTTTCCACGAGCTCCCGCAGCCGCGTCTCGATCCCGGGGCCGATCCCCCGCAGCTCTCGTGCGCGGCCCGCGCGCACGAGCTCTGCGACCGGCGCCGGTGTCGCCTTGATCAGTTCCGCCGCGCGCCGGTACGCACGCACGCTGTAGTGGCTCGCGCCGGCGAGATCGAGCAGCGAAGCGAGCGTTTCCAGGCGCTCGGCGATGGTCGCGTTGTCGGGGAGGGGCACGGCGGTAGTGTCCCCAAGAGATGGCAACCGTCGTCGTCCCCTTCCGCAGCACCGATCCGAAGCGCCGCCTCTCGGCGGTCGTCGAGGCAGACCGCATCCGGCTCGCGCACGCAATGCTCGACGACGTGCTGGCCGCGGCGAAGCCGCTCGGCGACATCCTCGTGGTCTCGGCCAGAGCGCCGGACCTGCCCGAGGGCGCCCGGCACGTGCCGGATCCGCGCCACGGCCAGGGCGCAGCCGTGCGTGCGGCGCTCGACGCGGCGGTCGCAGCGGGGCTGCCCGCGCCGTTCGTGGTCGTCAACGCCGACGTGCCGTGCGTGACCACGCGCGACCTGCTCGCGCTCGTGGGCGCACTCCCGGAGCACGGACTCGCGCTCGCGGCCGCAGCGGACGGCACAACGAATGCGCTCGCCTTCTCCGAGGACGTGCTGTTCGAGCCGGTCTACGGGCCCGGCAGCGCTGAGCGGTTCGAGGCACTCGCGCCGTCGATCCGGATCGATGCGCCGAATCTCATGGATGACGTGGACACGCCCGACGATCTTGCGCGTCTCGGGGAACGGCTTGGCCCACACACCCGGCACGTGCTGGCGTCGCTGCACCTCGAGTCCGCCGCGTGAACGTCACGGTCCTCTCGGGCGGCGTCGGTGGCGCGCGGTTCCTGCGCGGCGTCATAGGTGTCGTCGATCCAGGCAACGTTTCCATCGTAGGCAACGTCGCGGACGACATCGAGGTGCTGGGCCTCCGAGTCTCGCCCGATCTGGACAGTGTCCTCTACACGCTCACCGGCCTCGCCGACGAGGAGCGCGGGTGGGGTCGCGCGGGCGAGACGTGGCAGGCGCTCGACACCGTCGCGCAGCTCGGGGGAGAGTCGTGGTTCCGGCTCGGCGACCGCGACATCGGCCTGCACCTCGTGCGCACGGAGCTCCTGCGTCACGGCGTGCCGCTCTCCGAGGCGACGGGTCGCATCACGCATGCGCTCGGCCTCGAAGCGCAGCTGCTGCCGGCCACCGACGATCCGCTCCGCACGTTCATCGAGACGTCCGAGGGGACGTTCCCATTCCAGACGTGGTTCGTCGCACGCGGCCATCGAGACGAGGTCAATGCGGTGCATTACGCAGGTTCACCCGAGGCGGCGGCCGGGCCGGGCGTGCTCGAGGCGCTCGCGGCGGCCGACGTGATCCTGATCGCGCCCAGCAATCCGTACGTCTCAATCGGCCCGATCCTCGCCGTCGCCGAGATTCGCGCGGCGCTCGAGCAGCGCACCGTCCCGTGCGTCGCGGTCAGTCCGCTGATCGGCGGTCGCGCCGTGAAGGGCCCGGCCGACCGGATGCTGCAGCGCCTGGCAGGCGGCACGACTCCGGCGCACGTCGCGTCGTGTTACGCAGGCCTGATCGACGCGCTCGTGATCGACGTCGCCGATGCGCTTGCCGACCTCGGTGCGCACGTGCGCAGCGTCGCAACACGCACGCTGATGACCGACGTGGAAGCAGCGCGCCGGCTCGCCGCGGCTGCACTCGATGCCGCGGGCGCGCCCGCGTGAAGGTCGCGATCCTCGGTGGGACGGGCAGCTTCGGTCTCGCGCTCGCTCGTCGGCTCGCCGCGCTCGGTGAGGACGAGGTCGTGATCGGCTCACGCGATGCCGCGCGCGCGCAGGAGGCGGCGCAAGAGATCGGTGCGCCTGTCACCGGCGCCTCGAACGAGGACGCGGTGCGCGGAGTGAATATCGCGGTGCTGGCCGTGAAGGCGGACGCCGCGCTCGACACCGCGCACGCCGTCGCCGAGGCGCTTGGCAGCACACCCCTCCGGAGCGTCGCGACCGCGATCACGTTCCAGAAGGGCGTCGGCGCGCTTCCGGATCCCAACGCGCTGAGCCTCGCGGAGCGTGTGCAGGCGATCGTGCAAGGCCCGGTGACGGCCGGTCTGCATTCGATCGCTGCGTCGAACCTCGAGGAGGCGCCGCCGGAGGAGGACGCGCTGATCTGCGGCGACGATCCCGACGCGAAGGAGCTGACGCTGCAGCTCGCCGGCAAGCTCGTCGCCGGCCGCGCGCTCGACGCAGGCCCGCTCGCGAGTGCACGGGCACTCGAAGGACTGACTGCGGTGATCGTCAACCTGAAGCGCCGGTACAGGGCGCACGCCGGCGTGCGCATCACCGGGATCGAATGATCTCGATCATTCCCGTGCACGGCCTGCCGGAGATCCGCGAGGGCGACGATCTCGCCGCGCTCGTCCTCGAGTGTGCGCAGGCAAGCGGCGTGGCGCTGCAGGACCGCGACGTGGTCGTCCTTGCCCAGAAGGGCATCTCCAAGGCGGAGGGGCGCGTCGTCCACCTCGACGGGGTCGAGGCGTCGGAGACGGCTGTTCGTATCGCCTCGGGCGAGCGCGACCCGCGCGAGATCGAGGTGATCCTCGGCGAGGCGAAGAGCATCATCCGCGAGCGGGGGCCGCTCGTGATCACCCAGACGAAGCATGGGTTCATCTGCGCCTCGGCCGGCGTCGACCACTCGAACGCGCCGGGACCCGGGATGCTCGTGCTGCTCCCGGTCGATCCGGACGCGAGCGCGCGCCGGATCCGCGAGCGCGTGCTCGAGCTGACGGGCCGCACCGTCGGCGTCGTGATCACCGACTCGTTCGGCCGCCCGTTTCGCCAGGGGACGACCGACGTGGCGATCGGGATCGCCGGGATCCCCGCGATCATCGACCTGCGGGGGACGAAGGACCGCATCGGCTACGAGCTCCGCGCCAGCCGGACGGCGATCGCCGACGAGATCGCCGCGGCCTCCGATCTCGTGCGCGGCAAGACCGAAGGCGTGCCGGCGGTGATCGTGCGCGGGCTTCGGCTGGAAGGCGACGGGACCGCGCAGGAGATCGTGATCGAGCCCGAGCTCGACCTGTTCGCCTAGACCTTCTGCCAGACTTCGCACCTCGACTACGGGGTCTTTTTGGCTGTTTTAGGCGGGCCTTACAGTTTCTTTAGACGTTCTCTGGA